>JAFXYJ010000148.1 GCA_017541825.1 Oscillospiraceae bacterium
CCCGGAACAGCTTTTGAGAGAGAAATACCAGTTTGTCGGGATGACGCAAAATCGCAGTTTGTCGGGCAAGTCTTTTGTTGTCCGCAGTGATAGCGAGCATCGGATTTTGCCCCACAAAATCCAGAGACAAAACAGGCGTGACCACTTTGCGGTCACGCCTGTTTCATATCCCTTTTAGTCGGTGATAACTTCCTCAAGGCACCTTCCTTGCGGAGGATGCCCCGACGGGCTCCCGCTTTTTTGCCTGGTCTATTGTTTATCCGTCTCCATATCCAGTATCCGGCGAAACTGGGTCTCGTAGAGCTGTCGGTACACGCCGCCTTTGGCGAGCAGCTCCTCGTGGCTGCCCTCCTCGGCGATAACGCCGTCCTTGACCACGAGGATGCGGTCCGCCTTGAGGATCGTGGACAGACGGTGGGCGATAACGATGCTGGTGCGCCCGCGCATCATGATCTCCAGCGCCTCCTGGATCGCGTTTTCGCTGATGGAATCGAGGGCCGAGGTGGCCTCGTCCAGGATCAGGATCTTCGGGTCCTTGAGCATGGTGCGGGCGATGGAAATGCGCTGCTTTTCTCCGCCGGACAGCTTCAGCCCGCGGTTGCCGACCTGCGTATCGTAGCCGTTGGGCTGACTCATGATGAAATCATGGATGCTCGCCGTTCTGCAGGCGGCTTCGATCTCCTCCTGCGTGGCATCCGCCCTGGCGTAGAGCAGGTTTTCGCGAATCGTGCCGTTGAAAAGGTAAGTCTCCTGCGTCACGATGCCGACGCCGTCGCGGATATAGTCGAGATCGCATTCGCGCACGTCGTATCCGCCGAGGGTCACGCGCCCGCCGGTGACGTCATACAGGCGCGGGATCAGGTTGACGATCGTGGATTTGCCGCTGCCGGACGGCCCGACGATTGCGTACATCCGCCCTCCGGGCACCTTGAAATCGATATCGGTGAGAAGCGGCTTTTCCGCATCGTAGGAAAAGCTCACATGCTCAAAGACGATGTCCGTGTTGCGCAGCTCCGGCTTTTTCCCGTTTTTCGGCGAGACAATGGGGTTGACCATATCGAAATAGTCGAAGATACGGGTAAACAGCGCCAGGGAGCGGGTGAAACTGACCTGCACGTCCAGCAGGGACTCCACGGGCCGGTAGAGCCGGTTCACCAGCGCCACAGTGGCGGTGATCACGCCCACTGTCAGCGTCGGATCGACGCTGCGTATGATCAGCCAGCCGCCGGCAAAGTAGATCAGCAGCGGGCCGATCTGGGTGAACATGCCCATGACGACCCGGAACCATCTGCCGCTGCGCTGCTCCCGGAGATTGAGCTGCGTGACCTCTTCGTTGACGGCCACGAAGCAGTCGTATTCTTCCTTCTCGCGGGTGAACAGCTTGACCAGCAGCGAGCCGCTGACCGACAGCGTTTCGTTGACGAGCTGATTCATCTCGTCGTTTTTCGCCTGGCTCTCCGAGAGAAGCTGCCAGCGCGTCCTGCCCACGCTGCGGGTTGGCAGGATCAGCAGCGGTATCACGACGATCCCGATCAGGGCGAGCTGCCAGCTCATGGTGAAGAGCGCGACCATGGTCGTCACCACGGTGGCGACGTTGCTGACCACGCTGGTCAGCGTGCCGGAGATGACCGAGCTGACGCCGCTGATGTCGGTGTTCATCCGCGTGATGATGTCGCCCTGCCGCTCCGAGGTGAAAAACGAATGCGGCATGTGCTGCAGGTGGTCATACATCTGGTTCTTCATGTCGAAGATGATCCGCTGGGAGATCCAGGCGTTGATATAGCTCTCGAGCACGCCGATGATCTGTGAACCGGCCAGCGTGAGGAACGCGAGGATCAGCAGCCGGATCAGCAGCTGCATGCTGCGCCCGACCAGCGCCTCATCCACGATCCGCCCGGTAATGATGCTCGGAAACAGCCCGACCGTGGCAGACAGCAGGATCGCCGCGAAAACCAGCAGGAACTGGAACCAGTAGGGCGCGAGGTAGCTGAGGATGCGCTTGAGCAGCGCCCCCGTCACCCTGGGCTTGTTTGCCTTTTCCTCCTCGGTGAGAAAGCCTCTCGGTCCGCCGAAGTGTGCCCCGTGAGCCATGGCATCACCTCCTTGTCTTTTGATGGATGAGATCATTATAGCACGGGAAAACAAAAAGAGACAGGTTTTTGTCGACTTATAATCCCCGGCCGTGGTATACTGCAGTCGATCATCGAAAGGGGGACGAAGCGTGGGCGGCGATACGGAAAAACGTCTTTGCGTGGGACTGCTGGCCCATGTGGACGCGGGGAAGACGACTCTGAGCGAAGCCATGCTTTACGCGGCGGGCTCACTGCGGCGCCTCGGCCGTGTGGACCATCGCGACGCGTTCCTCGACACGGACGCCCGGGAGCGCGAGCGGGGCATCACGATCTTCTCCAAGCAGGCGCGTCTGCGCTGGAACGGCTGCGATATCACGCTGATGGACACGCCGGGCCATGTGGACTTCTCCGCCGAGACCGAGAGGACGCTTTCGGTGCTCGACTGTGCCGTGCTGCTCGTCAGCGGCAGCGACGGCGTGCAGGGCCATACCCGCACGCTCTGGAAGCTGCTGGAGCAATACGGCGTACCCACATTCGTATTCGTCAACAAAATGGACCTGCCCGGCATCGACCGCTCCGCGCTGATGGATGAGCTGCGGCGGCGGCTCGGCGAGGGCTGCGCAGACTTTACAGACGGCGGATGGGCCGAACAGGCCGCCACGGAGAGCGAGGAAGCCATGGAGGCGTTCCTGGCAACCGGCGAGGTGCCTCCGGCACTGGTGCGCCCCCTTGTCGCCGCTCGGCAGCTCTTTCCCTGCCGCTTCGGTTCCGCGCTGAAGACGGAGGGCGTGGGGGAGCTGCTGGATCTCCTGACGCTGTATGCCGTGCAGCGGCCTCCGAAGGCCGGGACTGCGGCCAGGATCTACAAGATCAGCCGCGACCCCCAGGGCAGCCGGCTGACCTGGCTGCGGGTCACCGGCGGCGAGCTGCGTGCCCGACAGAGCGTGAGCGGCATCGACGAAGAGGGAAAACCCTGGGAGGAGAAGATACACCAGATCCGACTGTATTCCGGGGACAAGTATGAAACGGCGGACGCCGTCGGCGCAGGTACGGTGTGCGCGGTCACGGGCCTGTCCGTACCGGGCGCGGGCGACGGCATCGGGGCCGAGCAGGGAACGGTCGGCGCAATGCTCGAGAGCCTGTTCAGCTACGGCGTCACGGCGGAAGGCGCGGACCCCTTCACACTGCTGCAGAGGCTGCGGCTCCTGCAGGAGGAGGACCCGCAGCTGCGGGTCGGCTGGGACGAGACCGCCCGCGAGGTGCGCGTGCATCTGATGGGACAGGTGCAGATGGAGATACTTCAGGACATCCTGCGGGAGCGCTTCGGACTGGAGCTGTCCTTTGACGCCGGGCGCCTGCTCTACCGAGAGACGATCGCCGACACGGTGGAGGGCGTGGGACACTATGAGCCGCTGCGCCATTACGCCGAGGTACATCTGATCCTCTCTCCGGGGGCGCCCGGGAGCGGTCTTGTGTTCGACTCCTCATGCTCCACCGACGCGCTGGATCTGAACTGGCAAAGGCTGATCCTGACCCATCTGCGGGAAAAAGAACACCGGGGCGTGCTGACCGGCGCGCCGATCACCGATATGCGCATCACGCTGGCCGCAGGCAGGGCTCATCTGAAGCACACCGAGGGCGGTGATTTCCGCGAGGCCACGTACCGCGCCGTGCGGCAGGGACTGATGCGCGCCGAGAGCGTACTGCTCGAGCCCTGGTATACCGTCCGTATGGAGCTGCCGGCATCCTCTGCAGGCCGCGCGATGACGGATCTGCAGCGCATGGGCGGTTCCTTCGACGCGCCGGAGACGCTGGGCGACGAGACCGTTCTCACCGGCGAGGCGCCAGTGGCGGAAATGCGCGATTACCGGCGGGAGCTGACCGTCTACACACGGGGGATGGGCAAGCTTTACTGCACCTTTTCCGGCTATCGTCCCTGCCGGGACGCGGATTCTGTCATAGCTGCCTGCGGTTACAAACCCGAACGGGACACGGCCAACAGTCCCGACTCGGTGTTCTGTTCCCACGGCGCCGGATTCATCGTGCCCTGGAACGAGGTGGAGGCGCATATGCATTTGCCGTCCTGCCTCAAAAAGGAAAGGGAGCCGGAACCGCTGCCGGCGCCGCCGTCCCGGACCGTGCCCACAGGCCGAGCGATGGACAGGGAGCTTCAGGCCATATTCGAGCGCACCTACGGTCCGGTAAAGGAACGCTCCTTTGTCCCGACGGCGGAACGGCAGGCGCGACAGAGCGCCCGGCCCAAAGCCGTGCCTGTCCCGCAGGGACCGGAATACGTGCTCGTGGACGGTTACAACATCATCTACGCCTGGGACGAGCTGCGTACCGTGGCAGAGGAGCATATGGACGCGGCCAGACAGAGGCTGATCGACCGGATGAGCAACTATCAGGCCATGCGCGGGTGTGAGCTGATCCTGGTGTTCGACGCGTACCGCGTCCCGGACCACCCGGAGGAGGTCCTACGATACCATAATATCTACGTGGTCTATACCCGCACCGCCGAGACAGCCGACGCCTATATCGAAAAAACGGCCCATGTGATCGCAAAGGACCACCGGGTCCGGGTGGCGAGCAGCGACAGTCTCGAACAGCTGATCGTGCTCAGTCAGGGCGCGCTGCGCGTCTCGGCGTCGGCTTTTCACGATGAAGTGCTCCAGGCCGACGGCGAGCTGCGCCGTCTGGTGCGGGAAACGAACATCCCGGAGCTTCGCCGTCCTGTGGCGGAGGCCCTGTATGAGGCGGAGAACGGCGCGCAGGAGGAATAGGACAGCGTACAGACGGATGGGACAGGCAGACTGTCAACGATTTCGGGGGTGCCGACGCACCCCCGATCGTTACTGTATCAGGCCCCGATACGTGTCCGCCGGTTCGATGCGGTCGGGGGGATAGAATTCCTCTACCGGGAAGCGGATCCTGCCGAACAGACTGCAGGGATCGTCGTCGACGGTACCGTCGCACTCGTTTTCGGGGACGGAATAGTTGTATACCGGGATGACGAGCTGGCTGTCGCGCTCCAGACGGATCAGCGAGAACTGCCCCAGCGTCGTATACCAGAGCCGGTCGGCGTCGAACACGAGATCTTCACCGAAGAGAGCGAGGATCCCCGGCGGCACGTCCGGGATCGGATCGTTTCCGCTGCCGGCTTTGTCGACCAGCTGCATGGCCAGCGCGATGGGGTCCACCGCCTCCACGACGCCCACGGGCTGGTCGGCCTGGGTGGTAACGTCGCCCTCGGAGGAGTATACCTTGACGCTGCCCTCGCTGCCGAACAGGATGACCCTCTTGTTGAATACGCTCAAGCCGACCACCGTCGTCCCGCCGGAGACGATCTCCCCGGTGACGCGATAATAATAGGTCACATCCACCGTGTAATAACCGCGGTTGAAATTGATCTCCTCCACGTCCACGACCGCGGAAAGCAGCTCCGCGCTCCGCGGCCGCACGCTGTAGGCGCTGTCTATGTAGGTCTGAGAGGAAACGGTGGGGAAGACCCGCAGATCCTCCACGCAGTCCTTATCCCGGCAGCTGGAATAGATCTTTTTGGTATGGATACAAACAGCTTCCCTGATGAGGGCCGAGCTGTCGATCGGCCCGGGAACGACCCTGTCTGCCATGGTTATGCCTCCTTTAAGAAAGTTCAGTACAGTCTATGCGCACTGCCGAAGAATGTGAAGGGGGTGATTGACGGAGAAGGAAAACCGCAATATAATCTAGTCAGTATGAAAGGGGGCTGTCACAGATGGAGCATCCCATGCAGGAAAAGCTGGATATCAAGATCCTGATCCTTTACATCCTGCGCCGGCTGCCGGGAAAGGTGGACAGCGAGACGCTGGCCGGCCTCGCCCTGTCCGACGGCGGGCCGGGATACTTTGAATACGCCGAGTGTCTGGCCGAGCTGGAGGACAGCGGCCATGTGGAACGTACGGGGCTCAGCTACCGGATCACGGAAAAAGGCGACCGGAACTGCCGGATCGTGGAGAGCAGCCTGCCCTATACGCTGCGCTCCCGGCTGGAAAAGATCCTGACGCCGATGGCGGAGAAGATGCGCCGCCGCGCGCTGATTGTCACCGAGCACGAGGAGACCCCTGCCGGCTGTCTCGTGCACCTGTCGCTCTCGGACGAAATGGGCGCCATCGTGGACATGCGGCTCATCTGCGGCGCCGGAGAACACGCCGGGAAGATCGAGGAGAACTTCAGCGCCCGCGCCGAGGATTACTATAACCGGATCATGAATATGCTCCTGGAGTGAACAGACTTCTCCGTTCGGCGAAAAAATAAGGAAAGAAATAAAGAAAACACTTGCATTTTCAAATGCGTTATGGTAATCTATCAAAGCTGTGTTTTACAGTGATTACGGACGGTCCGCTGCCGCGCCTGCTTATCCGGTAAGAACGTCTATGAATAAAGGAAGGATCATCATGGATCTCATTCAGACTCTCACCTCCAATTACATGAAGCCTGAACTGCCGGAAATGAATGTGGGCGACACGGTCCGCGTCACCATCCGGGTCAAAGAAGGCTCCCGCGAGCGCAACCAGGCATTCGAGGGCACCATCATCGCCAGAAAGCATGGCGGCATCAACGAGACTATCACCGTTCGCCGTATCTCCTACGGCGTGGGCTGCGAGAAGGTATTTCCCGTGCATTCTCCCAGCATCGTCTCTGTGGAGACCATCCGGCGCGGCAAGGTCCGCCGGGCGAAGCTGTACTACCTGCGCGACCGCGTGGGCAAGGCGGCCAAGGTCAAGGCAAAGGTCAACTGAGCCGGAACAACGGTTTCACAATGAAAAACAGCCGGGGACGCTGCGTCCGCGGCTGTTTTTCATAGCAGGCCGCCCGAAAACCCGTCCCGAAGGTTTAAGGTTGATAATTGCCATTAACTGGTATATAATACTACAACAAATTCTTCACGGAAGTGCGTTGATATGACGAACGAAACCTGGCCGGAAATCAAAAAACGGAATATGATCGAGCGCCGCGGCGAGATCTTCGACTGGGTCCAGTCGCTGGTCGTCGCGCTGCTGATCTGCGTGCTGACCTTTACCTTTCTCATCCGTGAGGTAAGCGTTTCGGGCACCTCGATGCTCAACACGCTCTATCACGGCGACAGACTGCTGATCTCCGATCTGTTCTACACGCCCAAACAGGGCGATATCGTCGTGCTGCGCAAGGAGTCCTTCAGCGTGGATCCCCTCGTCAAGAGGGTGATCGCCCTCGCCGGACAGACGGTGGACATCGACTTTGACGAGGGTATCGTGTATGTGGACGGTGAGCCGCTCGACGAGCCGTATATCGCCGAACCCACGCACAGGCGCATCGACTTTGAAGGCCCGATGGAGGTGCCCGAGGGCTGCGTCTTCGTCCTGGGGGACAACCGCAACGGCTCGACGGACAGCCGGGATATCCGCATCGGCTGCATCGACGTCCGGCTCATTATGGGAAAGGCGCTCATGATCCTGATCCCGGGGACCGATATCGATGAGGAACACCGGGACTGGTCCCGGATCGGAGCGGTCCGCTGATGGCAGAGGCGAACATCAACTGGTACCCCGGGCACATGAAAAAGGCCACCCGCATGATGGAGGATTCCCTTCGTCTGGTGGACGCGTTGGTCGAGCTGCGCGACGCGCGCATCCCGGAATCCAGCCGCAACCCGGATATCGACCGGATCGCTGCTGACAAGCCCAGACTGATCATCCTCAATCGAGCCGACCAGGCCGATCCGCAGATCACTTCGCTCTGGCGTCAGGCGCTCTCCGGCAAAGGCATTCTCGCGCTGGAGATGGACTGCAGGACTGGAAAGGGCGTGGGCGGCTTTTCCTCGGCGGCCCGGACGCTCCTGCGTGATCTGATCGAGCGCAGCGAGGCAAAAGGACAGGTCGGGCGCCCGCTGCGCTTTATGGTGCTAGGGATCCCCAACGTGGGGAAATCGAGCTTTATCAACCGGCTCGCCGGCAGAAAAGCGGCCCAGACCAGCGACAGGCCCGGCGTCACCCGCGGCAAGCAGTGGATCTCGCTGCCGAACAATATCCAGCTGCTGGATACTCCCGGTATCCTCTGGCCGAAATTCGAGTCGGAGCAGGTGGGATATTCTCTGGCCTGGACCGGCGCCATCAACGACAATATCCTGGACGTGGAGCTGGTGGCGTCAAAGCTCCTGGAACGGCTGTGCGAGCTGTATCCCGGCGCCGTGGAGGAGCGATACCGCTTTCACCCCGAACCCGATGCGCCGGGGTATGAGCTTTTGGAGACCGCCGGGAGAAAGCGCGGCTTTCTCGTCTCCGGCGGAGAGGTCAATACCGAGCGCATGGCCCGGGTGCTCCTCGATGAGTTCCGCGGAGGCAAGCTCGGCCGCATCACGCTGGAGAGACCGTAAATGGATACGATGGATCTGTACGCCTATGAGCGATCGCTCGCGGGGGAGGGAGTCCTCTTCTGCGGCGTGGATGAAGCCGGACGCGGTCCTCTGGCCGGACCGGTATGCGCCGCCGCTGTCATCCTGCCCGCAGAGCCGACGATCGATGGGCTCAACGATTCCAAAAAGCTGACGGAGAAGGCACGGGACCGGCTCTATGACCAGATCTGCGAATGTGCCGTCTCCTTCGGCATCGCCTTTGCCACGGTGGAGGAGATCGAAGCGCTCAATATCAAGGGAGCCACCTATCTGGCCATGGCGCGGGCCATCGCGGAGCTCGATCCGGCACCCGCGCTGGCGCTGGTGGACGGGAACGACAAGAACACTCTGCCCGTGCCGGCGATCAAGGTCGTGAAGGGGGACAGCCTCTGCGCCTCCATCGCCGCGGCGTCCATTCTGGCCAAGGTGACCCGGGACCGGTATATGCTCGAGCTTGACGCGCTCTATCCGCAGTACGGCTTTGCCCGGCATAAGGGCTACGGCACCAGGGCACACTATGACGCGCTGCGCGCGTACGGACCCAGCGCGGTCCACCGTCCCACGTATCTGAGGAAAATGCATTGAGAGATACAAAGCTCCTCGGCCGTTTCGGAGAAGCGGCAGCCGCCGATTATCTGCGCAAAAAGGGATATACCCTGCTGGGACTCAATTACCGCACCCGGTTGGGCGAGATCGACCTGATCGCGTCCAAGGGGCGGTATCTGGTTTTTGCGGAGGTCAAGCTGCGCCGGGACGGCGCTTTTGCCGAGGCCAGGGAATTCGTGACGCCCGCCAAACAAAAGCGCATCATCGCCGCAGCCCAGGAGTGGATGCAGCGCACGCCGACGTCCCTGCAGCCCCGGTTCGACGTGATGGAGGTCTATGCCCCGGAGGGGACGGCTACGGCAAAGCCGGTGATCCGTCACTGGGAAAATGCCTTCGGCGCCGAATGACCCGTTTCGTCAGGATGCCCCCGGCCGCCCGTGATACTATGTACGGGGCGGAAGCTCCGTGAAGTACGGGACTCCGGCCCCGCGGAGTCAAAAGGACGCCTTGTTTTCAAAGGTCGCGCAGAAGGTTTCGGCTTTGCGCCGGGCGTTCTCGTTGGAGACTTCGATCTTGTGGGCGGTACACATGTCGGCGCGGTTGTGATAAAGGCACTCCTTCACACGGCAGCCGACATTCTGTACGGTGTTCTCGCCGCAGGGTCTTTCGTTCATTTTTCATGCCTCCCATAGCAGTCGTTGCGCGGTTATTTTCTGCGCTTCGAGGCTTTTTATACAGATCGGGGTATTCAAATGTCGCTGTTTGCCATCGGAGATCTGCACCTGGCCATCGGTGCGCCGGAAAAGAATATGGAGCTGTTCGGCGGGCGCTGGGTCGGTTATGAGGACAAGCTGCGCCGCGGCTTCGAGCTGCTCGGCGAGGACGATCTGTGCGTCATCTGCGGAGATTTCTGCTGGGCGATGGACCTTGCCTCCGCGCTGCCGGATTTTCGGTTCATCAACGAACTGCCCGGGAAAAAGCTTTTTGTGAAGGGCAATCACGATTACTGGTGGACCACCGCCGCCAAAATGAACGCTTTTTTCGCGGAAAACGGTTTGGATAAGCTCTCACTGCTCCATAATAACTGCGAGTTCTGGGAGGACGCCGCGCTGTGCGGCACCCGGGGATGGTTTTATGAGGAGGAGACCGGTACGGAGCACGACGCCAAGATCCTGGCCCGGGAGGTCGGACGTCTGCGCACCTCCCTGGAGGCGGCGGGCAGCCGGGAGAAGCTGGTGTTTTTGCACTATCCGCCGCTGTACAGGCACTACGCCTGTCCGGAAGTGCTCGCCCTGCTGGCCGAATACGGCGTGAAGGAGTGCTGTTACGGCCATATCCACGGCAGAGGCGCCCATGCGGCCGTGATCGGGGAGACCGGAGGGACGATCTATCGGCTGGTTTCCGCGGATCATCTTGATTTTTGGCCGATGAAGCTGCGCTAATGATTGCAATTTGATTTTTGTTCTGATATAATACTACGGCCTGCAAAATAAAGAATTCAGTGACCGCTGAAATATAGAGAGGAGAACCCCCATGATTGTCAAAAACAGCACCAAGGAAAACAATACCGTCACTTTTCAGGTCGAGCTCGACAGCGCCGAATTTGAGGAGCACGTAGCCGCCGCCTACAAAAAGAACCGCAGCCGCATCCAGGTCCCCGGCTTCCGCAAGGGCAAGGCCTCGCGCATGGTCGTGGAAGGCTTTTACGGCAAGGATGTGTTCTATGAGGACGCGGTGGAGGACGCCGCCAGCGGCGCGTTCATCTTCGGCGTGGAACAGGAAGGTCTGCGTGTTGTGGGGCGTCCCTCCATCACCGATACCCAGATCACCGACGAGAAGGGCGCCGTGCTGACCTTCAGCACCGATGTGTGGCCCGAGGTCACGCTGGGCCAGTACAAGGGACTGGAAGCCGAGAAGGATCCCTGCGACGTCACCGAGGAGGAGATCTCGCGCGACATCGAGCGGCTGCGCAAGCAGAACGCCCGCCTGCTCACCGTGGAGCGGGGCGCCGAGAACGGCGACACCGTGAACATCGACTACACCGGCACCCGGGACGGCGTCGCTTTCGCCGGCGGCACCGCCGAGGGTTACAATCTCGTGCTCGGCTCCAACAGCTTCATCCCCGGCTTCGAGGAGAAACTCATCGGCATCACCGCCGGCGAAGAGCGCGACCTCGAACTGACCTTCCCCGAGAATTACCATTCCCAGGAGCTGGCCGGACAGGATGTGGTGTTCCATGTCAAGTGCAACGAGGTCAAGTTCGAGGAGCTGCCCGAGGTTGACGACGATTTCGCTCAGGACAACGACTATGACAGCGTCGAAGAGATGAAAAAGGCCATCGAGGAGAAGCTGCGCAAGGGCAAGGAAACCGTTGCCAACAACGCTTTCTCCGATCGTCTGGTCAACGCCGCTGCCGCCAACATGACCGTTGATATCCCCGCTTCGATGATCGAAGAGCGGATGGACGCTCTCATGGAGGACTACAACCGGTATATCTCCGGACAGGGGATGCCTTTCGAGAAGTATCTGCAGATGATGGGCACCACCTATGAAAACTTCCGCGCCACCACCCGGCCTGCCGCCGAGGCGCAGACCCGCACCAATGTGCTGCTCGACGCCGTGATCACCGCCGAGGGCCTCGAGGCCACCGAGGAGGATTTCAACGCCGAGTACGAGAAGATGTCCGAGAGCTACAGCATGCCTGCGGAGGACATCAAGAAGTACATCGACGCCGAGGCGCTCAAGGAGCAGATCCTTCGCAATAAGGCCATCGCCGTCATCACCGAAAGCGGCATCGCCGTGCCGCCCAAGGCCGCCGAGGCCGAGCCCGCCGCCGAAGAAATGGCCGAGCCCGCCGCAGAGGAGTAAGCGTTTCACGCCGACGCGGGGAGGGGAGCCTTCCCGCGCCGGATCAATACCCTGCAAGGAGGAACACATTTCATGAGCCTGATACCCTATGTTGTGGAACAGACGTCCCGGGGAGAGCGTTCGTACGACATTTTTTCCCGTCTGCTCAACGACCGCATCATCATGCTTTCCGAGGAAGTCAACGACACCACCGCCTCTCTGATCGTGGCGCAGCTGCTGTATCTGGAGGCACAGGATCCTGACAAGGATATCCAGTTCTATATCAACTCACCCGGCGGCAGTGTCACGGCGGGACTGGCGATCTACGACACCATGCAGTATATCAAGGCGGACGTGTCCACGATCTGTGTGGGCATGGCGGCCTCCATGGGAGCGTTCCTGCTCGCCGCCGGCGCCAAGGGCAAGCGGATTGCTCTGCCCAACGCCGAGATCATGATCCATCAGCCCTCCGGCGGCAGCCGCGGACAGGCCTCGGACATCAAGATCCAGGCCGATCAGATCCTGCGGATCCGGGAGACTCTCAACAGGATCCTCGCCGAGAACACCGGCAAAAGCGTGGAGCAGATCGCTCTCGACACCGAACGCGATCACTTTCTGACCGCGCAGGAGGCTATGGAGTACGGCCTCATCGACAAAGTGATCTACAAGAGATGAGATAAATGGCAAATACTGATGATAAAAGGATCCGCTGCTCGTTCTGCGGCCGCACGCAGGACGCGGTGGAAAAGCTGATCGCCGGCAACGGCGCGTTCATCTGCAACGAGTGCGTCCATCTGTGCCTGAGCATCATGGAGGAGGAGCTCTCGGACGACAGGACCCGTCCGGAACAGGAGCCGGACCTGCCGGCCTTTGACGATATCCCCCGGCCGCAGGAGATCAAGGCCGTGCTCGACGAGTATATCATCGGGCAGGAGAACGCCAAGATCGCCCTGTCTGTGGCGGTATACAACCACTATAAGCGCATCCTCTACGGCAAGCGCAACGATGTGGAGCTGCAGAAATCCAACATCCTGCTGATCGGGCCCACCGGCAGCGGGAAGACCCTGTTTGCCCAGACGCTGGCCAAGGTCCTGGACGTGCCTTTCGCGATCGCCGACGCCACCACGCTCACGGAGGCGGGCTATGTCGGCGAGGACGTGGAGAACATCCTGACGCGTCTGCTGCAGGCGGCGGACTTTGACGTGGAGCGCGCCCAGCGGGGCATCATCTATATAGATGAGATCGACAAGATCGCCCGCAAGAGCGAGAACGTGTCCATCACCCGGGACGTTTCCGGCGAGGGCGTGCAGCAGGCGCTGCTCAAGATCCTCGAGGGCACGGTGGCCGCCGTGCCGCCCCAGGGCGGACGCAAGCATCCCCACCAGGAGTTCATCCATCTGGATACGACCAACATCCTGTTCATCTGCGGCGGCGCCTTCGACGGCCTGGACAAGATCATCGAAAACCGCATGGACCGCAAAAGCATCGGCTTCGGCGCCGAGATCGAGAGCAGGAAAGAGAAGGACGTGGGCGAGATCCTGTCCCATGTGCAGCAGCACGACGTGCTCAAATACGGCATCATCCCCGAGCTCGTGGGACGGCTGCCGGTGATAACGCCGCTGCGGTCTCTCGACCGCGCCGCGCTGGTCCGGATCCTCACCGAGCCGAAGAACGCGATCACAAAGCAGTATGCTTCGCTCATGGAGCTCGACGGTGTGACGCTGGAATTCGAATCCGACGCGCTGGAGGCCATCGCCGACAAGGCGGTGGATATGGAGATCGGAGCCCGCGGGCTCCGCTCGATCATGGAGAGCGTGATGACCGACGTAATGTTCCGTGTTCCCTCGGATTCTACGATCAACCGTGTCGTGATCACCGCCGAGTGCGTGAAAAACGGAACCGAACCGGTCGTCTGTCACAGCGGGGGAGCCGCGCTGCCCGCGTAAGGGCGCACACAGCGGGGGAGCACTCCCTCGCTGATTTGCTATGGAGGTGTCCAACATGCCAGAAATCACAAGCAGGATCATGACGCTGCCCACCCTCGCGCTGCGGGGCGTTTCGGTGTTTCCCGCCACGGTGCTGCATTTTGATGTGGAGCGTCCGATGTCCGTCGCGGCGCTCAATGCCGCCATCGGAACCGACAGGATGATCTTCCTGGTGGCGCAGCGGGATATGAGTGTTGACGCGCCGGGCATCAAGGATCTTTATGAAGTCGGCACCGTGTGCCGGGTCAGCCAGATCCTCCGCACGCCCGGCGGCGGGAACGTCAAGTGCATCGTAGACGGCCTGTACCGCGCGAAGCTGCTGCGCCTGACCGCGGAGACTCCCTGCCTCTGGGCCAACGTCAAGGTCCTCGCTGACGAGACCGTGGACGCCGATTCCGTGGAGTGTACGGCGCTCCTTCGCGCCTGCACCGATCTGTTCAGCGAATACGCTTCCGTTTCCGGCTCTATCAGCGCGGAGACGGTGCTTCGCGTCGCCGACCGCAAGGATCCCGGTTTCGTATCGGATTTTATCGCGCAGAACGTATATCTGCAGCCCGGCGACAAGCAGCTCCTGCTCGAGGACCTCAATCCTGTCCGCCGACTGTCCGCTCTGAATATGATGCTGACGCGGGAGCTGGAGATCGCCGATTTCCAGAACGATCTCCAGGCCAGCACCGCCGAGCACATGGCCCACAGCCAGCGGGAATACTTTCTGCGGGAGCAGATGCGGGTGATCCAGGAGGAGCTGGGCGAAAGCGGCGAGGGTGATGAGCTGGAGGAATACCGGCAGAAGATCCTAGCACTGGGGCTCGCGGAGGACGTCGAAAAGAAGCTGCTCAAGGAGCTGAGCCGTCTGGCCAAGCAGCCCTTCGGCTCCGCGGAGAGCTCCGTCATCCGCACGTACCTGGACATCTGTCTCGATCTGCCCTGGAAGGAGCGGACCGAGGACGTGGCGGATATCGCCCTGGCAAAAAAAGTCCTCGACGAGGACCATTACGGTCTGGAAAAGGTCAAGGAACGCATTCTCGAATACCTGGCCGTGCATCAGATCTCCGAGCAGATCCGCGGGGGCGTGCTGTGTCTGGTCGGCCCGCCGGGCGTGGGCAAGACCAGCATCGCCATGAGCGTGGCCCGCGCCACCAACCGCAAGCTTGCCCGTATCTCTCTGGGCGGGATCCACGACGAAGCGGAGATCCGCGGCCACCGCAAGACCTATGTGGGCGCCATGCCGGGACGGATCATCGCCGGGATCCAGCAGGCCGGATCGCGCAATCCGGTGCTGGTGCTCGACGAGATCGACAAGCTCGGCTCCGACTACCGGGGCGATCCCTCCGCGGCGCTGCTGGAAGCGCTGGATACGGAACAGAACAGCACGTTCCGGGACCATTTCCTTGAGATCCCCTTCGATCTGTCGGAGGTCCTGTTCATTACGACGGCCAACACCGCCGATACGATCCCCCGGGCGCTCCTCGACCGCATGGAGGTCATCACTTTAGGCAGCTATACCGACGAGGAAAAGCTGCAGATCGCGAAGCGTCATCTGCTGCCGAAGCAGCGGGCGCGTCACGGTCTCAACGGCAATCAGCTTCGCCTCTCCGATGACGCGATCCGTGAGATCATCGCCAATTACACCCGGGAATCCGGCGTGCGCAACCTGGAGCGCACGATCGCCTCGCTGTGCCGCAAAGCGGCCAAGGGGATCGCCGCGGGGGAGCGAAAGTCCCTGCGTCTGCGCTCGGGCGAGCTCGCGCATTGGCTGGGTGCACCGAAATACAAAGCCGACAAACCCTTTGCCGCCAACGCCGTAGGTCTCGTTCACGGCCTTGCCTGGACCTCCGTCGGCGGGGAAGTGCTGGATGTGGAGTGCTCCGTCGTGCCCGGCAGCGGTCATCTGGAGCTGACGGGCAACCTCGGCTCTGTGATGAAGGAATCCTGCCAGGCGGCGGTCACCTATATCCGCAGCCGCACCTCGGCGCTGGGGATCGACCCGGAGTTCCACAGAAATATGGATATCCATCTCCATTTCCCGGAGGGCGCCGTACCCAAGGACGGTCCCAGTGCCGGCGCGGCGATCTGCCTGTGCGTCGTCTCGGCGCTGACGAACCGGCCGGTGCGCGCGGACGTCGCCATGACCGGCGAGATCACGCTGCGCGGCCGCGTGCTGCCCATCGGCGGTATCCAGGAGAAGACCATGGCCGCGCTGCGCAGCGGCATCCATGAGGTGCTGCTGCCGGAGGGCAATGTGGCGGACCTGGATGAGATCGATCCCAACGTGCGCAACGCTGTGAATTTCACCGCCGTTTCCCACATGGACCAGGTGCTCGAGCGCGCGCTGCTGCCTCTGGACGCGCCGGATGAAACCGTCCGGGAAGACTATGCGGTGATCCCGCCGGAGAAAACCAGCGGTACGGGAGCGTTCATCACACAATGAATACACAGAAAGCAGCCTTCATCCTCTCGGCGGCAGCTCCGGCGGCGTTTATCGACGACGGCAAGCCCTCCGTCGTTTTTGCCGGACGGTCCAACGTGGGAAAATCCTCGGTCATCAACTGCCTGCTGCAGCGGCGGAATTTTGCCCGGGTCGGCTCCACGCCGGGAAAAACCGTTCAGGTCAACTACTTCCTTGTGGACGGATGCTACTTTGTCGATCTGCCCGGGTACGGTTACGCCCGGGTCTCCGGGGAAGAGCGCCGCCGCTGGGGCGATCTGATGGAGAGCTTTTTCTCCGCGGGAGAGCGCATCACGCTCGGCGTACTGATCGTCGACGCCCGCCATGAGCCCACAGCGGACGACGTCACCATGGCGGAATACTTCAAGGCCGCGGACCGGCCGTTCGTGGTCGTGGCCAACAAGCTTGACAAGCTTAAAAAGAGTGAGATCGAGCCGAATATGAAACGGATCCGGGAGAAGCTCGATCTCCCCGCGGACGTGGAGATCATCGGCATGTCCTGCCTGAAGAGCACAGGACGGGAAGAACTTCTGAAACGGATCGAAAAAAGCGTTTGATATTGTAATCCGCACAGGGATTTGCTACAATCGGATATATGGATGCTATCACTGAAATCTGGAAAAATCTCGATTGGTCGGTGCCCGTCGAGATCCTGCTTCGGGTACTGCCGGCGCTGCTGTGCATCACGCTCCATGAACTCAGTCACGGTTATACGGCCTGGCGTCTCGGCGACACCACGGCACGGGACGCCGGACGGCTGACGCTCAATCCCGTGAAGCATATAGATCCCATGGGCCTGCTGATGATGGTCGTGTTCCGCTTCGGCTGGGCCAGGCCCGTGCCCGTGAACATGTTCCGTTTTCGGCACCCCAGGCGCGGCATGGCCGTGACCGCCCTGGCCGGTCCCGTCAGCAATCTCCTGATCTGTCTGACCGCCCTTTTTCTGTATGGCCTCACATTCCGGCCGCTGATGGTCGATGGTGTCCTCGGTGCCGCCGGACGGTACATCTCGCAGTTTTTTTACCTGACGGCCTATATCAGCCTGGGTATGGGGATCTTCAATCTCCTGCCGGTGCCGCCGTTGGACGGCAGCAAGGTGCTCTATTCCGTGCTCTCGGACGAAGCGTATCTCAAGCTGATGCGTTATGAGCGCTACGGGATGCTTCTGCTGCTGGTCCTTGTATGGTCCGGGGTACTTGGCTCGCCGCTGTCTCAGGCCGTGAGCTGGACCTTCGACAAGGTCTTCGCGGCGGCCGAATTCGGCTATAAACTCACCTCCGGAGGACTGAACTGACCCATGACGCAGCAGCCGAGCTATCATCTGGAAGCCGTCATCCGCTCCCGCGACGAGCTGGAGGACTTCACCGGTCCGCTGGATCTCATCCTGACGCTGCTGAGCAGGAACAAGATCGAGATCCGCGATATCAACATCTCGGAGCTCCTTGACCAGTATCTCGCCTACCTGCAGAAGATGCAGGAGATGGATCTGGAGATCGCCAGCGAATTCGTACAGATGGCTTCACATCTGACTTATATCAAGACAAAAATGCTCCTCACGGAGGAGAAGGAACCGACAGAGCTGGAGATCCTGGTGTCCGCTCTCGAGCAGCTGAAAAACCGGGATCTGCTCTCCGCCGCCCGGGAGATCGCTCCCCGGCTGGGCGAAATGGCCGTCAACGGCCTCAATCAGCACACCCGGGGACCGCTTCCGCTGCCGGACCGGCCTTATGAATACCGCCACGAGCCCCGGGAGCTCATTGTATCTCTGGCGGAGATACTGCTCCGGGGCACCGGCGAGACGGCGCCCCGGGACGATTCCCTGCGCCGCGCCGCGCCGCGGCCCATCGTATACAGCGTACACGACAAATCCGAACAGCTCCTGAAGATCCTCTCGAAACGCGGCCGCGTGACCCTGCGCGAGATGTTTTCCGCCTGCCGCAGCCGAAGCGAACTGGTCGCCACGTTCCTGTCCGTGCTGGAGCTGTGCTCGGACGGGCAGATCACCGTCAGCGCGGTTCGGGACGGATATGATATCGCCCGCGTCGATCAGGAGGAATGAGCCGCATGGAACTGTTGGAGATCAGCGCCGCGCTGGAAGCCGTCCTGTTTGCCGCAGGCGACAGCGTGGAGCTCAACCGCATAGCGAAGGTCCTCGGCGCGGAATCCTGGGAGGTCCGTCAGGCCGCCGAGCATCTGCGGGAAGAATATGAAAACGGCAAACGCGGGATCCGTCTCGTAAGGATGGAGGATCGCGTCCAGCTCGTCACCGCTCCGGAATACGCGCAGATCATCACCTGGGCGCTGGAAAAGCGCGCGCAGCCGCGCCTGTCGCCGACGGCGCTGGAGGTCCTCTCCATCGTCGCGTATTATCAGCCCGTCACCCGGGCGTACATCGAGCAGCTCCGCGGCGCCGACAGCTCCTATACCGTCGCGCAGCTCTCCGAGCGCGGATTGATCGCCCCCTGCGGGCGTCTGGAGGCCCCGGGACGTCCGATGCTTTTCGGGACCACCGAGCAGTTCCTGCGCGTCATGGGGATCTCCTCGCTCGAGGAGCTGCCGCCGCTGCCGAACGTGGCATCCGGCGAGGGCATCGACGAGCTGCAGGAGGCCATCGACGCCGCCGCGCAGAAAGAGCAGCAGATGACGATGGAAGGACTCTGAAGCAAATCCGTACCGACAATGCCGACCGAGGTGATGTGATTGGTTGTTCTCATCATATTGCTCGCGCTGATCCTTCTCATCTTTTTCGTTCCCTACGGCGTGGACGCCGCCTATGAGGAGGAAGTGCTTACCGTAAAGGTCAAGGCGGGGCCTGTCCGTATCCGGCTCCTGCCGAAAAAGCCTCTGACGGAAAAGCAGCAGGCCAGAAGGGATAAAAAACAGGCCAAAAAGGCGGCGAAGAAAAAAGCCGCCGAGGAAAAGAAGAAAAAGGCGGCGGAGGAAGCCGAGGGGAAGCCGAAGGATGAGACGATCAAGCTCGGCAAAAAAAGGGAGATCACGCTTGATTTTCTCATCGCCCTGGCACGCATGGCGGTCCGCGCCGTCCGGCGGTTCTTCAGAAGCTTTTCGATCGATTTTCTGAAGCTCCATTACACCGTCGCGGGTCCGGATCCCTACAACGTCGCCATGCAGTACGGCATCCTGTGCGCGGCCATCGAGGAAGTGTGCGCGCTCTCCGCCGGAAAGATCCGGCTTCGCCGCAAAGACATAGCGATAGGCTCCGATTTCACAGCGCAGAAGCAGACGATCAACGCCCGCGTCGTGATCACCCTTCAGCTGTACAAGCTCGTACATCTGGCGGTGGCCTTCGGCGTGGAATATCTGAAATGGAAATGGAACGACCGCAGGGAGAAGAAAGCTGCGGCCGAAACGGAAAGTGAGGACGAAAATGGACGACAACAGGATCAACGAGCTCATGGACACCACCGTTGGTAAGATCCGCCAGCTGGTGGATTCCAACACCATCATCGGCGAACCCATCGTCACCCCCGACGGCATCACCGTGATCCCTGTTTCCCGGGTGAGCTTCGGCTTTGCCACGGGGGGCGCAAGCGGCCAGAAAAACGTAAGCTTCACCGGGGCCAACGGCGCGGGCGTCAAGGTGGAGCCCATCGGCTTTTTTGTCATCAAGGACGGCAACTGCCGCATGATCAATGTGGCACCGCCGCCCTCCAACACCGTTGAGCGCGTGGTGGAGATGGTGCCGGATATCCTCGACCGCATCGAGGCCATGACCAAAAAGGACTGACAGCAGGATATCGGCCCGGGAATAAGCACCTCCGGGCCGGGAATAATAAGCACCGCCCGATTACTCACGAGGGTGGTGCTTATTATTGAAAAGGGTCCTGTTGTGTTTGCTCTGCGTATCGCTGTTCTCTCTGAGCGCCCGGGCCGCGGATGCGGCCCCCGCGGCTGCCTCTGCCGGGGCCATGATCCTCGTACACCCGGGATCCGGCACGGTTCTGGTATCCAAAAACGCCGATGAGCCGATGCTCATCGCCAGTACGACCAAGCTGATGACGGCGCTGACCGCGATCCGCCTGCTCGATCCGGATGCCTGTGTGGAGATCCGTCCCGAGTGGACACAGGTCGAGGGCTCATCCATGTATCTGCGCCCGGGGGAGAGCTATACCGTCCGCGAGCTGCTGCAGGGACTGCTGCTGGCCTCCGGCAATGACGCCGCCCTGGCCCTCGCCGCCGCTGCCGCGGGGGATACGGAACGCTTCGTAGCGCGCATGAACGAGGAAGCGGCGGCATTGGGACTGACAAACACCCATTTTGTCAATCCGCACGGGCTCGACAGTCCTGGGCATCATTCCACCGCCGCAGATCTGGCACGGCTCATGGAGGCGGCGATGGACTCGGAGCCTCTGCGGGAGATCATGGCGGAAAGAAACTGTACGGTCCACGGCCTGGTCTATGAAAACCACAACAAGCTCCTGCGCTCCTGTCCGGGCGTGTGCGCCGGGAAGACCGGCTATACCGCGGCGGCCGGGCGGTGTCTTGTGACATGCTGCCGCCGGGACGGCCTGGAGCTGATCTGCGTGACGCTCTCCGACAGGGACGACTGGAACGACCATACAGCGCTGTATGACTGGGCTTTCGCGCACTATCGGCCTTTTTCCGTCAGCGCGGGAGAAGAGCTCGCCTGCGTTCCCGTTTTGTCCGGCGATCCGGCGTCCGCGGACCTGACCGCCGACCGGGATCTCTCGCTGTGTGTTCCCGCGGACAGCAAAGTACAGATACGGTGCAGCCTGCCGGAGTTCGTATTTGCGCCGCTCGGATGCGGCGATCCGGCAGGGGAGTGGACGGTCTGCGTCGACGGCCGGCCGGCCGGGCACGGGAAGCTCGTCTGTGCCCGGGACGTCCTGCGGGCGAGAACCGCCGTCCCCGTGCTGCGGGAAGTGATCGACCGCTTTATCGGCATCTATTGTGTATGAAAGGGGGCATGGGCCATGAGACTGCAGCAATACCTCTCTGCGTACGGATACTGCTCCCGCCGCCGTGCCGAGGACCTCATCCGGGCGGGACGGGTCGCCGTCAACGGGATCACCGCCGTCATCGGGCAGAGCGTGGACGAAAAGCAAGACTCGGTCCTCGTGGACGGCGTACCCGTTGCCGCGCCGCGGGACCGTACATATATAATGCTGCACAAGCCCAAAGGCTATGTTACGACGCTGCGGGATCCGCAGGGCCGGCTTGCCGTGGGCGATCTCGTACGGGACGCGGGCGTGCGCCTGTATCCTGTGGGACGGCTCGACTACGCCTCCGAGGGCCTGCTGATCATGACAGACGACGGCAGCGCCGCCAACCGGCTCGCGCATCCTTCCGGCGGCGTGCAGAAGACCTACCGTGTCTGGGTCCGGGGCAGAGAACCGGCGCAGGCGGCACAGATGCTGCGCTCCCCCGTCGAATACAAGGGCGTGCGTTACCGCGGAGCCGAGGTACGGATCCTGCGCGCATCGGACCGCCGCGCAAAGCTGGAGCTCACGCTGTCGGAAGGCAAAAACCGGGAGATCCGGAACATGTGCGCCGCCGCGGGCCTCACGGTGGAACGGCTGGTCCGCATCCGCCAAGGAGAACTGGAGCTCGGCGACCTTCCCGCCGGGGCCTGGCGTTTTTTGACGCCCCGGGAGGTAAAATATCTGCAAAGCCTGTGAGCTGTCCCCGAAAATACGGAAAAACTGCAAAAGAATGCAATTAAAGCTTGCTTTTCCTGCAAAAATGGCATATGATAAATCTCCCGGAAAACGATCCTTCCGGGGGATCTTTATATGGAGATGACATTCATGGAGCGCGATATCATCGCACAAATCAACAAGGAAAGCCACAGCTTTTCAAAGAGCCAGCGCAAGATCAGCGCATATATTACCTCCAATTACGATAAAGCGGCCTTCATGACGGCCGGACGGCTGGGGGAGACGGTGGGCGTCTCCGAATCCACGGTCGTCCGTTTTGCCTCCGAGCTCGGCTATGACGGATATCCCGGCATGCGCCGGGCTATGCAGGATATGATCCGCAACAGGCTCACAGCCGTGCAGCGCATCGAGGTCGCCCGGCAGCAGATCGACGACGGGAACCTGCTCGACGCGGTGCTCTCCGCGGATATCGACAAGCTGCGCACGACGCTCGAGGAGATCAGCAAGGACGATTTCAACCGGGCCGTGGACAACATCCTCAACGCCCACACGATCTATATCGTCGGTATGCGGTCCTCCACGTCGCTGGCCAATTTCATGGGCTTTTATCTGAACCTGCTGCTGGACAACGTGCACCTCGTGCACGATACCTCGGTGAGCGAGGTTTACGAGCAGGTCTTCCGCATTCATGAGGGCGATGTTTTTATCGGCATCAGCTACCCGCGCTACTCATCGCGCACGATCAAGGCCATGCAGTTCGCCAAATCGGCGGGCGCCACGGTCATCGGCATTACCGACGGCCCGTCGTCGCCGTTTGTCGGGGTGGCGGACATCAACCTCTTTGCCAAGAGCGACATGGTCTCGTTCCTCGACTCCCTGGTGGCGCCCATGAGCCTTATCAACGCGCTGATCGTGGCCATCGGCTTCCGCCGGCCGGAGAATCTTTCCGCCACCTTCGACCATCTCGAGGGGATCTGGAATCAGTATGACGTCTACGAGAAGCTTGACAGCTGATCTGATCGTCGTCGGCGCGGGACCGGCGGGTCTGATGGCCGCCATAACGGCGGCCCGGCGGGGATTGAAGGTCATCGTCGCGGACCCGAACCCGAAGGCGGGGAAAAAGCTGCGCATCACCGGAAAGGGCCGCTGCAACGTGACCAGCGACGATCCGCCCGCCGAGTTTCTGGAAAACATCTGCACCAACGCCCGTTTTTTCAAAAGCGCTTTTTATGCCTTCCCACCCTCGGAGGTCAAGGCGTTTTTCGAGAAGGCAGGCGTGCCGCTCAAGACCGAACGCGGCGAGCGGGTGTTTCCCGTATCCGACAACGCCAACGACGTGGCCGACGCCCTCTGCAGGGAGGCGCGAAATGCCGGAGTGACCTTTATCCATGAACGGGTTCGGGAGATTCTGACGGAAAACGGCGCCGTCTCCGGCGTTCAGACGAACGCCGGCAAGTATTCCTGTCGGGCGGCGGCGATCTGTACGGGAGGACTGTCCTATCCCGGGACGGGGTCCACGGGCGACGGATACAGACTGGCCGAAAAGGCCGGGCACACCATCGTGCCGCTCGCCGCGTCCCTGGTGCCCTGGGAGGCCGAGGAATGCTGCGGCAGGATGCAGGGCCTTTCTCTGCGCAACGTAACGCTCTCTCTGCTGGAAGGGGACAGACTCATTTTCCGTGAGCAGGGGGAGATGCTCTTCACACACTACGGCGTTTCCGGTCCGCTGGTCCTCACAGCGAGCACGTATATCCGCCGCCCGAAAGGACCGTACCGCTTTGAGATCGATCTCAAGCCCGGACTGACGCCGGAAAAGCTGGATGAACGTCTTCTGCGTGATTTTTCGGAAAACGCCAACAGGGACTTCGTGAACGCCCTGGACGCGTTGCTGCCGAAAAAGCTCATCCCCGTCGCGGTGGAGCGCTCGGGGATCCCGGCGCGGACCAAGGTCAACACGATCACCCGCGCGCAGCGTCTGGCGCTGCGGGATCTCATCAAGGCCTTTCCGATCGCGCTGACCGGACCGAGGAGCATTTCCGAGGCCATCATCACCGCGGGCGGCGTGGATGTGAAGGAAGTGCAGCCGCGCACGATGGAATCCAAGCTCCTGCCCGGACTGTTTTTTGCCGGGGAGGTGCTCGATATCGACGGCCGTACGGGCGGCTATAATCTGCAGATCGCATGGAGCACCGGCTATACAGCCGGACGATCCGTGCCGTTGGAGGAATAAGCATGAGCGAAAAGTATTCCGTTGCGATCGACGGCCCGTCCGGCGCCGGGAAAAGCACGATCGCCAGAAGGATCGCCGGGAAGTTCGGGTTCATCTATGTGGATACCGGCGCGATCTACCGGACGGTGGGACTGGCCGCCTGCAGACGCGGCATCGGCTCCAAAGACGCACAGGCCGTTATCGATATGCTCCCGGAGCTGAATATCCGGCTGGGATACGCCCGGGACGGACAGCAGCGCATGTACCTGGACGGCGAGGACGTCTCCGATGACATCCGCACGCCGACGATCTCGATCTACGCCTCCGACGTCTCCGCGCTGCCGGAGGTACGCGCCTACCTCATGGAGACCCAGCGTTCCATGGCCCGGGAGAACAGCGTGGTCATGGACGGAAGAGATATCGGGACTGTGGTGCTGCCCGACGCCGGGCTGAAGATCTTCCTCACTGCTTCCCCGGAAGCCCGCGCCCGGCGCCGGCTGCGGGAGCTGCTCGACAGGGGCGCGGAGGCCGATTTTGAGCAGGTGCTGCGGGATATCGAATACCGCGACGCCAACGATTCCGCCCGCGCGGCGGCGCCGCTGCGCCCGGCTGAGGACGCGGTGCATCTGGATACGACGGCTCTCGATTTTGAAGAGAGCTGCGCTGCGGTCGAAAAACTGATCCGGGAGCGTTTCGGAATATGAGTATTCAAGACTGTTACCGCCGGGTTTACGCTTTCTGCAAACCGCTTGTGCGGCTGCTCTATCCTTTCCGCGCCTACGGTACGGAAAACATACCCGAGGGAAGAGCGGTGCTCTGTCCTCTGCACTCCAATCTGACGGACCCGTTCATCGTGGCGGTCGCCATGGGGGATCGGCACACCTGCCATCCGCTGGCAAAGGACGACACGAGGCAGATACCGATCCTGGGTTGGATCATGGAAAAGATCGGCTGCATCTTTGTGCGGCGGGGAGAATCGGATATCGACGCATACAAAAGCTGCATCCGCGTCCTGAAAAACGATGAGAAGCTTTTGGCGTTTCCCGAGGGGACAAGGGTGCACGGGGACACGGTACTGGAGCCCAAGACAGGCGTGATCCGCATGGCCGCCAAGACCCATTCGCCGATCATTCCGGTATATCTGCCCCGGGACAAAAAGTTTTTCCGGAAGATCGATGTCGTGTTCGGCGAGCCTTATTATATAGAAAACGCCGGACATGACGATTACGAACGCCTGGCCCGGGAGCTGATGGATCGGATCTGGGCATTGAAGAGATAGTATGGCAAAGGTGATTTTGGCGCGCAGCGCCGGTTACTGCTTCGGCGTGGAGCGATCGGTGAAGATCGCCCGGGAAGCGCTCTCGGCCGGCCCCTGCTTCTGTCTCGGAGAGCTCATCCACAACCGTGACACGGTGCGCGAGCTTGCGGAGGCCGGGCTGACGGTCATCGATTCTCCGGCGCTCGTCCCGACGGGAGAACGGGTCGTTATCCGGGCCCACGGCGTCGCTGCCGCGGTATATGACGAGCTCGCCGCGCGCTCGGCAAACGTGATAGACGCGACCTGCCCGCTGGTGCGCCGCATCCACAGGATCGTCTCGAGAGCCTCTGCCGACGGGAGAAGGGTCATCGTGATCGGGGACGCGGAGCACCCGGAGGTGCTCGGGATCTGCGGCTGGTGCTCGGGAGCGGTCGTCTTTTCCGAGCCGTCAGAGCTTGAAGGGTGGTTGTCGGAACATGCCGAATGCGCGCAGCTGCCCCTCACAGTGGTATTTCAAACCACCCAAATTCGGGAAAAACGCATACAAATTGAAAAAATCTTAAAAAAAAGATGTACAAACGCAGAAGTATTTGATACAATATGCGGAGCAACTGCCGACAGGCAGGGAGAAGCGATCGCGTTGTCTGAGCTCTGTGACGCCATGGTGGTGATCGGCGGAGCGCACAGCGCCAACAGCATCCACCTTGCCCAGCTTTGCCGCGAACACTGCGGAAAGGTCGCTTTTGTTGCCGACGCCGCTTCGCTGGACTGTTCCGGCCTGGCCGACGCCGGGGTCATAGGTATCACCGCCGGTGCTTCGGTGCCGCCGAGGATCATAAAGGAGGTAGTAAAAAAAATGAGCGACGAGATCATTATCGAAGAGACCACTGCAGAGGATGTCGCTGCGACCGTGGCCGAGGAGGCTGCACCTGTAGAAGCCGAGCCCGCCGTGCAGGAGGAGCCTGCTGCGCCTGCTGAACCTGCTGCCAAGCCCGACTCCGAGAAGACGTTTGATGAACTGCTGGAGGATTCCATCAGAACGATAAATAACGGGGACACTGTTTCCGGTTATGTTGTCTCCATCACGGCCACCGAAGTCACTGTTGATCTGGGCACCAAGCATTCCGGCTATATCCCCGTCACCGAGTTCACCGATGACGGCGCGCTCAAGGTCGAGGACGTCATCCATGTGGGCGACCTTGTCGAGGCCTGCGTTGTTCGCGTGAACGATGTGGAAGGCACCGTCATGCTCTCCAAGAAGCGGCTGGATTCCGTCAAGTCCTGGAACGATGTGTAGACCGCCCAGGCGGAAGGCACCGTCGTGGAGGGCAAGGTCACCGAGGACAACAAGGGCGGCGTCGTGGTCAACATCAAGGGGATCCGCGTGTTCGTTCCCGCCTCCCAGACCGGACTGCCCCGGGACGCCGCCATGAGCGAGCTGGTGGGCCAGACGGTACGGCTGAAGATCACCGAGGTCAACCGCGGCCGCAAGCGTGTCGTGGGTTCCATCCGGGCCGTTGCCAGCCGGGAGCGCCGCGAGCGCGCCGAGAAGATCTGGAACGAGATCGAGATCGGAAAGCACTACGAGGGCGTTGTCAAGTCCATGACCTCTTACGGCGCCTTTGTGGATATCGGCGGCATCGACGGCATGGTCCACGTCTCCGAGATCAGCTGGAACCGCATCAACAAGCCTGCGGACGTGCTCAATGTCGGCGACAAGATCGACGTCTATGTCATCGGTTTTGACAAGGAAAACCGCAAGATCTCCCTGGGACACCGCGATCCCGAGAAAAACCCCTGGAAGATCTTTACCAACACCTATTCCGTGGGCGACATCGCCAAGGTCAAGATCGTCAAGCTGATGCCCTTCGGCGCCTTTGCCGAGGTGCTGCCCGGCACTGACGGCCTGATCCATATCTCCCAGATCGCCAATCGCCGTATCGGCCAGCCCTCCGAGGTACTGACGGTCGGCGACATCGTGGACGCCAAGATCACCAACATCGACAACGAGAAGCAGAAGATCTCCCTGTCGATCCGCGCGCTGAGCGAGCCCGCTCCCGCGCCGCGCCGAGAAGAGGCCGAGGCTCCTGCCGAGCCCGAGGAGCCCGAAGAGGACGCCCTGGTGTATGAGGTCTCCTCCGACGGCGTCGCCACGGGCGAGGTCCCCGAAGAGCCTGCGGAAGAGTGATCCCGAAGGAAAAATGAAAAGAAGCGCCATCCTTGAGATGGTGCTTCTTTTTTATGCAGGGGCTTTTCTGTGGGAGACCGGAGTTTCCGACAGATTGAGCGATATCAGCAAACGGCGGACTCTTTTAGTCAATTCATCCTTTCGATCGTATGATTGTCGCTTAAAACCGCTTTCATAGGGTTGGAGGAAATGTATAATATCAAGTGATGAGCATGGTGCACCCGTGACCCTTATTGGCGAGGGCCGGCACACAATTACATCCTTCTTCGAGGTCCGGACCCAACCGTTGGAGGCCGGCGCGATCGCATTGACAATTTGTTCCGGATTGATTTGCGGCGGATGATATGGTATGTTATTACATGCTAATCGGATCATTCAACTGACGGATCGGGGGAATGGATATGTCGCAGTCTTTCGGAAAAGAGACGCCGAAGCTCGGCTTCGGACTGATGAGGCTTCCCAAGAAGCTGACCGGCATCGATGTGGAGCAGTTCAAGGAAATGACGGATCTGTTTCTCGAGGCCGGATTCACGTACTTTGACACGGCGTACGTGTACCTCGGCTCCGAGGCGGCGGTGCGCAAGGCGCTCGTAGAGAGGCATCCGAGGGAGTCCTTCACTCTGGCTACAAAGCTGTTCGCCATGCTGGCGCCCACGGAAAAGGCGGCGAAAAAACAGTTCTATACGAGCCTGGAGCGGACCGGCGCCGGATATTTCGATTATTATCTCCTGCACTCGATCATGGAGAACAACTACCAGAAATATGAGCGATTCCACCTGTGGGATTTCGCCGCGGAGCAGAAGGCAAAGGGCCTGATCAAGCATGTCGGCTTTTCCTTCCACGCGGGACCGGAGCTGCTCGATCAGCTTCTGACCGAGCATCCGGAGGTGGATTTCGTCCAGCTCCAGATCAACTACGCCGACTGGGAGAACCGTACGGTGCATTCCCGGGCCAATTATGAGGTGGCGCGCAGGCACGGGAAATACATCACGGTAATGGAGCCCGTCAAGGGCGGAAATCTTGCCAATCCTCCCGCGGAGGTGAAAAAGCTGTTTTCCGCCTATGCGTCGGAGGCGTCCTATGCCTCCTGGGCGATCCGCTTCGTCGCCTCTCTGGACGGCATCCTGACGGTGCTCTCCGGCATGTCGAACCTCGCGCAGATGAAGGACAACCTCTCGTACATGCGCGATTTCCGACCGCTGAACGCCGAGGAGCAGAAGCTTATCCAGCAGGCGCAGCGGATCATCGGCCACTCCGCGGCAGTCCCCTGTACGGCCTGCCGATACTGTACGGAGGGATGCCCGCAGAATATCCCGATCCCGGACATATTCTCGGCGCTGAACAAACGGCTGGCCAACGGCCAGTTCGAGGAGGCGAGCGCCGACTATGCCGCCGCGACGGCCGGAAAGGGGAGCGCCGCCGACTGCGTGGAGTGCCGCCGGTGCGAGGACGTGTGTCCCCAGCACATAAAGATCACCGAAAAGCTCAAACAGGCCTCGACGCTGCTGTAAAAAAACACCGGGTTTTCCCGGTGTTTTTCATTTGCATCTGTCGATAAACCGCCGCAGCAGAACGCTTCCGTCCACCGTGTCCGGCCGCAGATGGGAAAAGCACATGCGTTCCGGATGGAACTGCACGCCCAGGATCGGCAGAGTCTCGTGTTCGGCCGCTTCCGCGGTGCCGTCATCGGATCTGGCGGTCACGCGAAATCCGCGTCCCGGTATACCGACAGCTTGGTGATGGGAGCTGTTGACGGAAAAGCGCTGTCCATACAGCTCCCCGAGAATGGAACCTTCCGCGGCTGTGATCGGGTGGACGCTGTCCGTCTCCCCGGTTCTTGAATGGATAAGCCCTGTTCTTATATCCTGTACCAGCGTACCGCCCAGCGCCACGTTGATGACCTGGATGCCGCGGCAGATGCCGAGGATCGGCTTGCCCATTACCATGAATGCCAGGAAAAGATCGATCTGCAGCGCGTCGAGCGCCTCGTCGATCGAAAAGGAACCGTCGTTTTCCTGCCCGTAGCGCGCCGGCGCCACGTCGCCGCCGCCGGGCAGGAGCAGGCCGTCAAATCCCTCGGGGTCGACAGTCGCCGCTGTCAGCACAGCCTCCGCGCCCAGCGCAGAGAGCGCCCGGCGGTAGTTCAAGCATTCCTCTCCGATCACGGGCAGCAGGATCCTGACCATCGTCTCAGCCGAACAGCCCCAGAAATCCCTTTTTCTTCACCGTCTCCGTGGTCACGGCCCCGGGGGTGTAGCCGGTGTCGGTGATGACGGCGGCGAGCTTGGCCGCGTCGAGCTTGGCCTCGGAGATGATCTCGGCCTGCTTGAGATCCTTATCGGCCTTGACGCTTTTGACGGTGAAGTTCTTCTCCACGGCCTCGTTGACGTGACGCTCGCAGTTCTGGCAGGACATGCCGTCGATCTTGATGATAGTTTTGACCATTGAAATATACCTCCAATAATAATAATTTACGTGATGGAATCCACGGTGTAGCCGCTGTCCTCAATGGCGGCGCGCAGGGCGTCGTCCGTCTCGGGTGAGAGGAGCGTCACTTTCGCGATTCCCGTCTCAAAGCTGACCTCCGCCTGCGCAACGCCGGAAAGCGCCTCCAGCGCGTCCTTGACAGTTTTCTGGCAGTGGCCGCAGGTCATCCCGGAGACCTGGATGATCTTCGTTTCGGCGTCTGCCGGGATCGCCATGGGCGCAGACTGCGGCGCCGCCGTCCCGGCCGAGACGAAGAGCTCCTCGGGAAGCACCGCCTCCTGCTTGATACGCGTGTCCTTGGACGCGTCGTGGAGCTTGAACAGGTTCAGACGCAGCGCGTTCATCACGACGCACACGCTCGAGAGGCTCATCGCCGCGGCGCCGAGCATCGGGTTGAGTGTGAGCCCCGCCCAGACAAAGCAGCCTGCGGCTACGGGGATACAGATGACGTTGTAGAAGAACGCCCAGAAGAGGTTTTCATGGATGTTGCGCAGCGTAGCGCGGCTGAGGCGGATCGCGGCGGGGACGTCGGCGAGCCGGCTCTGCATGAGCACCACGTCGGCAGCGTCGATGGCCACGTCGGTGCCCGCGCCGATGGCGATGCCGATGTTCGCACGGGTCAGGGCGGGGGCGTCGTTGATGCCGTCGCCCACCATGGCCACCTTGCCGTAATCGCATAGAGTGCGGACGACCGCCTCCTTGCCGTCGGGAAGGACCCCGGCGATCACGTGATCCACGCCGGCCTGGGCGCCGATGGCCCGGGCGGTGCGCTCGTTGTCTCCGGTGAGCATCACCACGCGGATGCCCATGTTCTTGAGCTCGCCGATCGCCTGGGCGGCGTCCTCCTTGAGCACGTCAGCCACGGCGATGACGCCCAGCAGCCGGCCGCCCCTGGCGAAGAAGAGCGGCGTCTTGCCGTTTTCGGACAGCTGCTGCGCTTTGAGCTGCATTGCCTCGGGAACGGAAGCGTTCCGGGTGATATAGTCAAAGTTGCCGCCGGTGAGCCTTTCTCCGTCAATGGACGCCTCGAGGCCGTTGCCGGGCAGCGCCCGGAAATCGTCGACCTCGGGGGGAGTGATGCCCAGTTCCGTCTGTCTTTGGAGGATGGCCCGGGCCAGCGGGTGCTCGCTTTTTTGCTCCAGCGCGGCGGAGAAGAGCAGCAGATCGTCTTCGCTCACACCCTCCGCGGGCACGAGATCGGTCACGCGCGGCTCACCCTGGGTGATGGTGCCGGTCTTGTCCATGACGACGATCTGGGAACGGCCGGTCTCCTCCAGAGAGACGGCGGTCTTGAACAGCACGCCGTTTTTCGCGCCGAGCCCGTTGCCGACCATGATGGCCACGGGCGTGGCCAGACCCAGAGCGCAGGGACAGCTGATGACCAGCACGGAGATGCCTCTGGCCAGCGCGAAGCTGAAGGGCCGGCCGATCAGCATCCAGACGAGGATCGTCACCGCGGCGATGCCGATGACCACCGGCACGAACACACCGGAGACCTTGTCGGCGATCTTGGCGATCGGCGCCTTTGTGGCGGCGGCGTCGCTGACCATGCGGATGATCTGGGAGAGCGTGGTATCCTCGCCCACGCGGGTGGCCTCACAGCGGAGGAAGCCGGACTGGTTGATGGTCGCCGCGGAGACGAGATCGCCCTCGGCCTTGTCGACGGGGATGCTCTCACCGGTGAGCGCGGCCTCATTGACGGCGCTGACGCCTTCAAGCACCCGGCCGTCCACGGGGATGCTCTCGCCGGGACGGACGACGAACACGTCGCCCTTCTGCACTTCAGCGATGTTGACGGTGACCTCTCGTCCGTCGCGCAGCAGCGTGGCGGTCTGCGGCGCGAGCTTCATCAATCCCTTCAGCGCGTCGGTGGTGCGGCCCTTGGAACGCGCCTCGAGCATTTTGCCCACGGTGATCAGCGTGAGGATCATGGCGGCGGATTCAAAATAGAACTCCATCATGTATTCCATGACCTTGACGCCGTCGCCGTCGGCCTGGGCGCGTGTCATTGCCAGGAGCACATAGACGCTCCATACGTAGGAGGCCATGGAACCCATCGCCACCAGCGTGTCCATATTGGGGGAGCGGTGAATGAGACCGCGAAAACCGCTGATAAAGAACCGCTGGTTGATGACCATGACGATGGAAGCAAGCAGAAGCTGCACGATGCCCATGGCGACGTGGTTGCCCTCAAAGAAGGCGGGCAGCGGCCAACCCCACATCATGTGGCCCATGGATACATACATGAGCAACGCCAGAAAACCGACCGAGGCGATCAGTCTCTTTTTGAGGAGAGGCGTTTCCTTGTCGGCCAGCGCATCGGCATCGGCCGAAGGGGAGGCGGAGGCGTTTTTTTCCGCAGACTTGAGAGAAGCGCCGTATCCGGCCTTTTCCACCGCCGCGATGATCGCGTCCGGCGAAGCGGTTCCTTCCACGCCCATGGAGTTGGTCAGAAGACTCACCGCGCAGGAGGTCACGCCCTCCACGGCGGAGACGGCTTTTTCGACCCTGTTGCTGCAGGCGGCGCAGGTCATGCCCGTCACATTGTACTGTTCCATCATATCGCCCCTTATTTGAGTAGTTTTCCGATGACGACCATCAGCTCATCCGCCGCCGAATCGTCACCGGAACGGATATCTCTCACGACGCAGGAATGGATGTGGCTGGAAAGCAGCTCCCGGTTGAATGCGTTCAGCGCCGCGGAAACGGCGGCCGACTGGTTGAGGATATCGGCGCAGTACACGTCTTTTTCCAGCATTCCCTTGAGCCCGCGGATCTGGCCCTCGATCCGGCTCAGCCGGTTGATGAGCCTCCGGCGTTCGGCCTCGTCACGGGATGTGGTCCTGCAGCAGTTTTCCTCCATGGATCATCCCTCCTTGATACCCCCGAAGGGTATTTACAGCCTTATTATATACCCTGTGGGGGTATTGTCAATCCTCAATAATAAGGAAACAGAAAAACATGCCGTATGCCGCGGCTTGTAAAAAGATAAACAGTGTGGTACACTATGTTTATAAAACAGCAGGAGATGCGACGGATGCTTGTATCGACCAAGGGACGCTATGCGCTGAAGGTCATGATCGACCTGGCGCAGCACAACGACGGCGAATATGTTGTTCTTATGGATATCGCCCGGAGACAGGATATTTCCGAGAAATACCTCGAAGGGATCATCTCGCAGCTGAGCCGTTCCGGCATGCTCGATGCGCAGCGGGGAAGAGGCGGAGGTTACCGCCTCTCAAGGAATCCGGAGGAGTATACGGTCGGAGAGATCATCCGGCAGACAGAAGGACCGCTGGCTCCGGTGGCCTGTTTGAAAAACGACGACAACGACTGTCCCCGCGCCGCCGACTGTCTGACGCTTCCGCTGTGGGAGGAGCTCGACCGGCGTATGAACGACTACCTGGACGGGATCACGCTCTCGGATCTGCTCGTCGGAAATGTATGAAAAAAGCACGGGATCTTTGATTATGATCCCGTGCTTTTTTCTCGGTCATATATTGACAGAACGGAAATCATCTGGTATTCTATAAACACATCAAAAAAGTATGTTTATATTCCCGGAAGGAGTGTATCAAAAAGTGTTTGTATATGCGGACAACGCAGCGACGACAAAAATGAGCCCGACGGCGATCAAGGCGATGCTGCCGTATCTGGAGGAGAATTACGGCAACGCGTCGAGTCTCTACGCCTTCGGTCAAAAGTCGGCGGAGGCGCTTGCCGCGGCCCGCTCGACCGTAGCCGGCTGTCTCAACGCGGAGCCCCGGGAGATCATCTTCACTTCCGGGGGCAGCGAATCGGACAACCAGGCGATCCGCTCCGCGGCAAGCTGGGGCGCCAGGTTCGGGAAAAAGCACATCATTTCCACGGCCTTTGAGCATCATGCGGTGCTGCATACCCTGCGTCGGCTCAAAAAAGAGGGATTCGATATCACGCTGCTCAATGTCCATGAAAACGGCATCGTGACGCCGCAGCAGGTCAGCGACGCCATCCGCGAGGACACCTGTCTCGTGACGATCATGTACGCCAACAACGAGATCGGAACGATCCAGCCCATTGCCGAGATCGGACGAATCTGCCGGGAAAGAGGAGTGTGGTTCCACACCGACGCGGTGCAGGCTGCGGGGCATCTGCCCATAGACGTCAAGGCGCAGAATATCGACATGCTCTCTCTGTCCGCGCACAAATTCCATGGACCGAAGGGCGTCGGCGCCCTCTATGTACGCCGCGGCGCGCCGCTGGAAACGCTGATCGAGGGCGGCGCGCAGGAGCGCAGCAAACGGGCCGGCACGGAGAACATCGCCTGGATCGCCGCCGCCGCCGCGGCGCTTCGGGAAGCCTGCGAGCATATGGAGGAGAACAGCGCCAGGGTCACGGCGCTGCGCGACAGGGTCATCGACGGACTGTCTGCCATCCCTCACAGCGCCCTCAACGGCGACAGAGAGCACAGGCTGCCGGGCAACATCAACTTCTGTTTCGAGGGCATCGAAGGGGAAAGCCTGCTCCTGCTGCTCGACGACGCGGGGATCTGCGCCTCCTCCGGCTCGGCCTGCACATCGGGGTCGCTGGATCCCAGTCATGTGCTGCTGGCCATCGGGCGGCCGCACGAGGTCGCGCATGGCTCGCTGCGGCTGACACTGGGGGAATACAACACCGAAGAGGACGTGGACAGGATCCTTGCCGAGGTGCCGCGGGTCGTCGAGTATCTGCGCGGCATGTCCCCGGTCTGGAAGGATCTGGAATCCGGCAAAACACGGCATCAGCTTTGATTTGGGAGGATCAGCGACATGGCATTGTACAGTGAGAAGGTATTTGATCATTTCAAGAACCCGCGCAATGTGGGAGAGATTCCCGACGCCGACGGCATCGGAGAGGTCGGCAACGCCAAATGCGGCGATATTATGAAAATGTATCTGAAGATCGACAACAACATCATCACCGACGTCAAGTTCGAGACCTTCGGCTGCGGCAGCGCCATCGCCTCCAGCTCCATGGCAACGACGATGATCAAGGGGAAGACCATCGAGGAAGCGCTGGCCGTGACGAATAAGGATGTGGTGGAGGCGCTGGACGGGCTGCCTGCCCATAAGTTACACTGCAGCGTGCTGGCGGAGGAATCCATCAAGTCTGCGGTACAGGACTATTACGAGAAGAACAACATCCCCTATGACAAGAGCAAATTCCCGGTCCTTGAGGACTGCGAGGCCTGCGACGCCGGTCAGGTTCGCATGGTCTGATATCCGCAAAAATAATGAAGTTTCCGCGGCGCTGTTTACAAAACAGCGCCGTTTATGATATAATTACCCGATTATATTGAAACACTCATCGAACAGAGGAACAATCGTTATGAGCTCCTTTCGGGAAAGGCTGTATCTTTCCACCATTGACGATAATGCGCCTGCGCTGGCCCGCAGCTTCGGCCTCGGCCTGGAGATCGCACAGTTCTGTACGGCGATGAACATGGACGAGGGCTTTGCCGGCACGAATGCGAAAACACTCTCTGCCATGGAGGGCGTAGAGAGATTCACCTTTCACGCTCCCTTCAGTGAGCTGTGTCCGGCCGCCATTGACCCGCTGGTCCGTGAGATCACATCCAGACGCTATACTCAGGCGATCGCGCTGTCGAAAAGCTACGGCATCAAGAAGATCGTGATCCACTCCGGCTTCATACCGATGGTGTATTTTCCCGAATGGTTTGTTCCCGAGAGCATTGCGTTTTGGAAGGAGTTTCTCCGCGGCGCCGACAGCGACATAACGATCTGCCTGGAAAACGTGATGGAACCGGACGCCGATATGCTCGTGGATATCGCCGCGGGCGTCGACGATGCGCGGCTGCGGCTGTGTCTGGACATGGGACATGCGAACACGCGCGTTTCCGCAGCGCCCGTGACTGAGTGGATCCGGAAAATGGCTCCGTGGCTGAGTCATATCCACATCCACAACAACGACGGGGACAGCGATCTTCACCGCCCGCTGGGAGAGGGGATCCTGGACTACACAGCGCTGCTTGCCGAGAGCGAGTCGCTTTGCGCCGATGTCACCTATACGGTGGAAAACATGGCCGCCGCGGCCAGCGTCGACTGGCTGCGGGAGAATGATTATCTGTGAGGTAAAGAAAATGTCTGTGACTGTGGAAGAGCTGATCGCGGCCATTGAGCCGCTCAACGAGAAGGCCATGGAGGCCGCCCGCGTCCGCCAGGGCAAGTTGGCGATCCCCCCCGGAAGTCTGGGAAAGCTGGAGGACGCCGCCGTGCGTCTGGCCGGCATCAGCGGCAGGCTCCGCTATGATATCACGCGCTGCCGCATCATCGTCATGGCGGCGGACAACGGGATCATTGAGGAAGGGATCGGGTCCGCGCCGCGTACCGTCACCGCCGCGCAGGCGGCCAATATGACCCGCTACCTCACCGGCATGTCCTCCATGGCGCATTATTTCGGGGATGAAGTCCGCGTGGTGGATCTGGGCATCGCCGATCCCTATGACGCGCCCAGGGTCATCGACCGCCGCATCGCCCCGGGAACGAAAAACTTCATCCATGAGCCAGCCATGACCCGCGAGCAGGCGGTGGAGGCCATCCTGACCGGTGAGGAAATGGCAAAGAAGGCGAAGGAGGAGAACATCTCCGTCATCGGCGTGGGCGAGATGGGCATCGGCAACACCACAACGTCCTCGGCGGTGCTCTGCGCTCTCACCGGACTGTCCGTGGAGCAGGTCACCGGCCGCGGCGGCGGCATCAACGACGCGGCGTTCCTCCATAAGAAGGAAGTCATCCAGACCGGACTGGACAAGCATAAACCGGACCGCAATGACCCGATCGACGTTCTGAGCAAGGTCGGAGGCTTTGATCTGGCCGCCATGTGCGGCGTGTTCCTCGGCGCCGCGCGGTACCGCCTGCCCGTGGTCATCGACGGTTTCATCTCCATCGTCGCGGCGCTGTGTGCAGCCAGACTGTGCCCGACAGCGAAGGAATACATGTTCCCGTCCCACGCGTCTTATGAGATCGGCTACGCCAGAGCCGCCGAGGAACTCGGCCTGGAACCCTGGTTCCTGCTGAACATGCGTCTCGGCGAGGGGAGCGGCTGCCCGCTGGCCTTCCGCGTGCTGGAGGCCGCCTGCGCCTTTACCAACAACATGGCCACCTTTGACGAGGCGTCCATCGATGACGGATATCTGGATGAGATCCGTGAGAAGGACTGTTATACGGTATGAACGTGTTTTTTTCCGGCGGCTGCAAAAACGGAAAATCCACCCTGGCGGAACGGACCGTCAAGGCGCTCGCGGGCGGGGATCCGCTGTATTATATCGCCACGATGATCCCCCATGACGAGGAGGATCGGATCAGGATCCGCCGGCACGTGGCCTCCCGGGACGGCATGGGCTTTATCACCCTCGAGCAGGGGACCGACGTGGCCCGCTGTCTGGACAGGGCTGATCCGCAGGGCTCTTTTCTGCTCGACAGCGTGACGGCCCTGCTGTCCAACGAGATGTTCCTGCCGGACGGCGGCTATGATCCCGACGCCGGGGAACGCGCCGCAGCGGAGCTCCGCGAGCTGGCTGCGAGGGCGAAGAACGTCGTCTTCGTCAGCGATTTTATCTATGCCGATTCCGGCCTGTATGACAGCTATACGGAGACTTACCGCAGGGCGCTGGCGCTGTGCGACAGGACGCTCGCGGAGATCTGTGATACGGTGGTGGAGGTAGTGTCCACCAATCCCGTGGTGTATAAGGGGGTGCTGCCGCTGTGAAGCTTGCGGTAACGGCGTTTTTTATGGCGTGGGGTATGTTCTGGATCGTACCCTGTCCGCTCAAATGGTGGGATGAGGACGCGAGGACGGGCATGCTGATGTTCCTGCCCGCCGTCGGCATGCTGATCGGGCTCGTCTGGGCGCTGTGCGTCTGGTTTGCCGAGAGGACCTTCCCCGGCACGATCGCCGCGGCCGTATCGGCCGTCATCCCGTTTGTCCTCTCCGGCTTCATCCATCTGGACGGCTACATGGACTGCGCCGACGCTGTGCTCTCCCGCCGGGATCTGGAGACGAGGCGAAAGATCCTGAAGGACTCGCATATCGGCTCCTTTGCCGCCGTGGCGCTGGTCGTTCTGTTTCTGCTGGAGTACTCCGTCTTTTCCGGATATACCTTCGGCGCCAGGGTCTGGTGTCTGCCGGCGGTATGTGCCGCGCCCAGGGCTTTTGCCTCTTGTGCGGTGATGCTCCTCCGGCCCCTGCCCGGCAGCAGCTATGAAAAGATGTTCTCGGACGGGGTGCCCGACGGCGCCAAGATCGCTGCGGTCGCCGTCCTGGGACTGACGGTCCTGGCTCCGATCATGATCTACGGCAGGATCGGCCTGTGCGCGGCCTTCGGGATGCTCGGCGCGATGTTGACCGTCGCCTATATCCGCAGCGATCTGGGCGGTATGTCCGGCGACGTTTCCGGCGCCGCGATCACGATCGGAGAACTCAGCGCGCTCACTGCGCTGGCTTTACTGTAAGGAGATACGCTATGGTATTCATCACCGGCGGAGCTTATCAGGGAAAACGTGACTGTGCAAAGGAAAAATACGGGCTGCGGGACGAGGACATCTTTACCTGCACAGCCGATTCCGCGCCCGATTGGGACAGCCGCTGTATCGAGCACCTGGAGCGGTACGCGCTTTACTGCGTGAAAAACGGTCTGCCGATCGAAGACCGTTCCAGGGACGACGCGGTATTGATCGGCGACGATATCTTCTGCGGCGTGGTCCCCATCGACGTGACGGAACGCACCTGGCGCGAGGAGACGGGCCGGTTTTACGGCCGGCTGAGTCAGCGCGCGGCGAGCGTGTACCGGCTGTTCTGCGGTCTGGCGCTGCAGCTCAAGTGATGCGCATCGTACTGCTGCGCCACGGGCGCACCGAAGCCAACGATCGGTGGCTGTACTGCGGCAGCACCGACCTTCCGCTGACGGAAGCGGGCAGGGAGGAGCTCAGGGAGCTGCGGGATGCCGGCGGTTATCCGGAGATCGCGGGAATGACCGTATACACCAGCGGGCTGACGCGTACGGAAGAGACCCTGTCCGTCCTTTACGGGGAGGTTCCCCACAGCGCGCTGACGGCGCTGCGTGAGATGGATTTCGGCGATTTTGAGATGCACAGCTATGAGGAACTGAAGGAATCGCCTGTCTACCGCGCCTGGTGTGAGGGCGATAACGAGGCAAATCCGACGCCCGGCGGCGAGAGCGGCATCCTCATGCAGCGGCGGGTGATCGATTGTATCGACCGGCTCATCGGCCGCGGAGAGGACTTTCTCGCCGTGTCGCACGGCGGGCCTTTGGCGGCGATCATGCAGCATCTTTTCCCCGACGAGGGCAAAAACCGCTATGAATGGCAGCCGCGCAACGGCCGGGGATTTCTGATCACGATCGACGATCGTATAAAAACATGGCAGCCTGTGCCGGAAGGAGGCGAGAGGAATGGCTGAAAAACCCGAATGGGAGGGAAAGGGCTATTCTTTCTTTCAGAATACGAAATGCGAGTACTTTCCCTGTCACCGGACGTCCAAGCCGGAGGATTTCAACTGTCTGTTCTGCTACTGCCCTCTGTACGCCCTGGGGGATAAATGCGGCGGCAATTTCAGTTATACGGAGAAGGGCGTGAAGGTCTGCACGAAATGCATGTTCCCGCATGTGCGCAAAAACTACGGGAAAGTCATCGACCGGTATCCGGAGATCGGAAGGATCGCCGCCGAGAATCGTTCAAAACCGGAAGACGTCAAAAAATAAATAATTTGTTTTTCAGACCGCCTCGGCGGTCTTTTTTATTGATTTTATTGATTTTTCAATCATTTTCTCCTTGCCTCCCGCCCGCGGGATGTGGTATAATACAAACAGTATAAGTGTAGGTTTGGATTTTTATGCCCTTTTCACGGCAGGAACAGGGTCAAACAAACGGGAGGTGCCGGATGTTTTCCATCGGGGAGAAGATCATGTACGGAGGAACGGGCGTGTGCGTCGTGGAAGAGATCACGTCGGTCAAGCTTTCTGCTATGGAAAAACCACGGGATTACTACGTTTTGAAACCGCTTTACCAGTCCGGCACGATCCAGATCCCCGTGGACAATATCAAAGTCCCGATCCGTCCCGTCATGACCAGATTCGAGGCGGAATCATTGGTGGACTGCATCCCGGACATCACGGCCACGATCTGTTACGAGAAGAATCTCACGGCCCTGCGCAACCACTATCAGCAGCAGCTCAACACGTATGACTGCAGGGATCTGGTGCGCATCGCCAAGTCGATCTACGCCAAGAAAAAGGACGCGGAAAACCGCCAGAAAAAGATCGGCATGACCGATGAAAAATTCCTGCGCCGGGCCGAGGACCTCCTTTTCGGAGAGCTTGCCGTGGCGCTGGAGATATCCCGCGACGATGTGCGGGGCTATATTTCCGACAGGCTGCAGACTGCCGCAGCAGAGTGACCGATCCGATTTTTGCCCCCTGCATTTCCGACTGCAGGGGGTTTCTTTTATTCTGTTTGTTGACGGCGGCGCCATTCCGCAATATAATCAATCGGGAAAACAATACTCACACGGCAGGAGGGGTTGCAACTTGAATCAGACAGAGAAGAAACAGCTTCGCATCACGGCGTGCCGGATCCGCCAGGGGATCATAGAGGGCACCTATCAGGCAAAGTCCGGCCATCCGGGGGGGAGCCTTTCCGCGGCCGATGTGCTCACTTATCTGTATTTCTCCCGGCTGCGCATCGACCCGAACGACCCGCGCAGGGAAGACCGTGACCGCTTCGTGCTCTCCAAGGGCCACTCCGCTCCGGCGCTGTACGCGGCGCTGGCCCATCGTGGCTTTTTCCCGGTGGAGGAATTGAAAACCCTGCGGCACATCGGCAGCCGCCTGCAGGGCCACCCCAACATGAACCTGACGCCCGGCGTCGATATGTCCACCGGATCCCTCGGACAGGGCGTTTCCACCGCCGCGGGCATGGCGCTCGGGGCAAAGCTGAAAAATCTGCCCTGCCGCGTTTACACCCTGCTCGGCGACGGTGAGATCCAGGAGGGGCAGGTCTGGGAGGCCATGATGTTCGCCGCCCATTACAAGCTGGATAATCTCGTCGCGATCATCGACAACAACGATCTTCAGATCGACGGCTCAATCCGGGACGTCATGAGTCCCTATCCGATCGCGGACAAGCTCGAAGCCTTCGGCCTGTTCGTCCAGACGATCGACGGCCACGATTTTGACGCCATGGAGGAGGCTTTCGACCGCGCCGAACAGGAAAAGGGAAGACCGTCCGCGATCATTCTCAAAACCGTCAAGGGCAAGGGCGTATCTTTCATGGAGAACCAGGCCGGCTGGCACGGGAAGGCGCCCAACGAGGAACAGTACAACGCAGCCATGGCGGAGCTTGACGCCGCGCTGCGCCGTGAGGAGGAAATGTGAAATGGCCGAGGTAAAAAAGATCGCGACCCGCGACGGCTACGGTGACGCCATCACCGCTCTGGCTGCCGAACACGACGATGTCATCGTCCTCGACGCCGACCTCTCCGGCGCCACGAAGACTTCCGTTTTCAAGAAGGCATGGCCCGACCGCCATTTTAACTGCGGCATCGCCGAGGCGGATATGATCTGCGTCAGCGCCGGACTGTCCACGATGGGCTTTGTGCCGTTTTGTTCGAGCTTCGCCATGTTCGCGGCCGGACGCGCCTTCGAGCAGGTACGCAACACGCTGGGATATCCGCACCTGAACGTCAAGGTCTGCGCATCCCATGCCGGCATTTCCGTAGGTGAGGACGGCGCGTCCCACCAGTGCTGCGAGGATTTCGCTCTCATGCGCACGATCCCCGGAATGGTGGTGCTCTCGCCCGCGGACGACGTTGAGGTCCACGCGGCTGTCAGGGCCATCTACGAATACAAGGGCCCCGTTTACATGCGGCTCGGCCGCGCCGCAGTACCCGTCATCCACGATCCGGACAATTATCGTTTTGAGATCGGAAAAGGCGAGGTCCTGCGCGACGGGAACGATGTGGCCGTCATCGCCACGGGCCTCATGGTGGCCGAGGCGCTTGCCGCCGCCGAGACGTTGGCCCGGCGCGGGATAAATGCCCGGGTGATCAACATCTGCACGATCAAGCCGCTGGACGAGGAGCTCGTGCTTGCAGCAGCTTCCGAGTGCGGAAGGATCATCACCTGCGAGGAACACAGCGTGATCGGTGGTCTGGGCGAGGCGGTATGCTCCCTCACATCGGAAAAATGCCCCGTGCCCGTGCGCCGCATCGGCGTCAACGACGTTTTCGGCAGCTCAGGTCCGGCGGCGGATCTGCTCAGGAAATACGGCCTTTCCGCGGAGCACATCGCGGAAACCGCCGAAGACCTTCTCAAAGCATAAGCTCGTTTCAATATTGATAAAATCCGGAAAGTGCGGTACAATTCTTTCCGGATTTTTTATGTGGCAGACAGGCCTGCGCTGCATTGACACAGGATCGATCACGACCGGGTGACGAACGGGTATGAAAAAGAAAACCTGCAAAAGCATAGTGTGTATCGTGCTGATCGCCGTTTTGTCGGTGATCGGCGGATGCTCCTATCGTCCGCTGCCCGCGCAGACAGCCGACGGGAAGGTGCTCTTTCGCATCGGCTTTACGGGATCGCCGGATTCTTTGAATCCCTATGCAGCCGGAAACGATGAGGCCCGGGCCGTGTTTTCTCTGCTCTATGACACGCTGTTTGCCGTGGATCCGGAAAGCTGGGAGGTCAGCGGCAGTCTCTGCAGCGAGTACGAGGTCAGAGATTCCGCCGCCGGGGCGAAGCTCTGGCGCATGACGCTGCGGGACGATGTGTACTGGCATGACGGCGAAAAGCTCACGGCCTCGGATGTGGAGTTCACGCTGCAGTCGGCCAAAGAGCTCTCCACGCTCTACAGCTATCCGGACTGTGAACTGCTGGACGTCACCGGCATCGCTGTCGAGGACGAGACCCATCTGGCCATGGTGGTCTGGGGGGAGGAGGATCTTGTCAAGGCCTGTCTTTCGGATATACCGATCCTTCCCAGACACATCTGGAACAGCTTTGCATTCATGCGCTATGACGCCTCCGGCGTTTCCGCCGATACGAAGCTGGCCCGGGAGTCCATCGGGACCGTCCGGACCGATCGTGTCACGATGGTGGGCTCCGGTCTCTATCGCTGGGCAGGGTATGAAAACGGCGTCTGTACGCTGGAGCGAAATGACCTTTACTGGGGCGGCAGCGCGAGAGCGGAGGTCGTCAGACTGTGCTACAATCTGGCAGACACCGTGTCGGCGTTGACGCAGGGGCAGATCGACGCCTGCTGGGAGATGTCTCTCAACAGTTATCAGGCCCTCGCACAGGACGAGACGCAGCGTCTCACCGTCGGCGCGCCGGGAGAGATGTATACGCTGGGCTTCAACTTTGCCTCGCCGTCCTCTCCGATCCGCACGCCGGCCGTCCGGCAGGCGCTTGAGTACTGCACCAGCCGCGACACGATCCTTCTCCACGCTTTCGGCGGCGGATTCAGCGAGCGGGGACTCCTGTCGCCGTTCAGCCGCTATTACTATATGGACGAGTATGTGTTCGGCCGTCCCTACAGCATCGAAACGGCTGCCGGGCTTCTGTCCGGCGCCGGTTACAGCGACAAAAACGGCGACGGGATCCTGGAGAGCGCCTCCGGCGAGCCGCTGTCGCTGACGCTGCTCTACAGCAGCGCTGACAGCGCGTGGGAGCAGGCGGCCGGCATACTGAAGGCTGGCTGTGCCCGGGCGGGGATCGAGATACGGCTGCTCCCGCTGCCGCCCGGGGAATTCACCTCTGCCGTGGCCGCCGGGCTCTATGACCTCGTTTTGACCGCCAGAAAAAGCATTATTGAACCCGCTTTTGTACTGGGAGCCTATTACTGGAACGACGGCGACAATGCCTTTGCCGTCTATGACGGAAAAGGCGTCGTGTCCAGTCTCGGGTGGAACGACAGCGGCTACAGCAGCGCCGGGTATGACGCGATCTATGAACGCCTTCTCCGCGCCGCGGAAGACGGGGAGAAGGATGCTCTGACCGCACAGGCGGGCGAATATCTGTACAACGACACCGCATGCGTGACGATCGGCTTTGCCGCCGAGTATCAGGCCTGCTCCCGTGTCTGGGGCAGCGTGCGCACCGATCCCGAAACGGGGCTTTATTTCACGCCGCGGACGCTCTGCGCCCAGCTTCGGTCGATGACTGCCGGAGGACGGTAAAGCGCCTATATCGCGCCGAAAAGGCCAGCCGGCCGGTCCCAGAGGACCGGCCGGCTGGCCTTTTTTGCGGAACGCCGTTCACAGATCGCGGTACAGCGCGACGAATTCCTCGAGCGTGAGATTGTTTTCTGTGATATACTCCGCGGCTTCCTTGCCTACATAGCGGAAATGGAACGGCTCATACATGACGCCGGTGATACTGCCCTTTCCGTTGGGGAAGCGCAGGATGAACCCGTACTCCGTACAATGGGCGTTGAGCCATTTGAAGGTCTCCGTGTTCTCGAGAGAGGCGTTCTTGATCGGACGATACGCGTCGGTGATGTCGCAGCAGAGCGCGAGCTGATGTTCGCTGCATCCGGCGGGCATGGTGATGTAGTAGCCGTTGGCGTCCTTGCCGTCCGTGACGCCGTTGTTCTGGCAGACACGCTGGAAATTCGCCACCTGTTCCGTGTAGCTGCGGTAACCGGAGGAGAGATAGACCGGGACGCCCGCCGCCTTGCAGCCGAGAGCGAAGTCCAGCAGAGGCTGCGCGATCCGCGCGTCCACGGCGCAGCGGTAGCCGTTGTATGCGTACTGGATATCCGTTGCGGCCACGGTCATGTCCAGGTACGCGAGCTGCTCGGGCTCATACCGGTCGATGGAGTGGTCGCCGTTGACCAGCGTATACTCCCAGCTGTCGATATCAATCTCCGGCGGGGCGGGAAGGCCCAGCGCGGCGGCACGGCCGGCGGGGGAATCGGGATCCGGCGTCGGCTCTTCTGTGGGCGTGGGCTCCGGCGTCGTTTCCGGCGTGGGCTCCGGCGTGACCGCGATCTCCGGTACGGGCGTAGTATCCGGCGGTGCGGTGGGCTCCGGCGTGGCGAGGGCAGCCTCCAGCGCGGACTTGTCAGATACCCGTGTGGCGTCCCCGCGCATAAGGAACAGCACGCCGCAGCCGATCAGCAGAGCCGCGATCAGCACGATCCCCAATATCCTTGATACTCTCATGTTTCAGTCCTCTTCCATTGCTCGCTTGAGTTTTTCCAGCGCGCGTTTTTCCAGCCGGGATACATAGGACCGGGAGATGGAGCATTTCTCCGCGGTCTCACGCTGTGTCAGCGGCTGCGCGCCGCTCAATCCGTAACGCAGACGAATGATCTCCAGTTCCCGTGCGTCCAGGCAGCGATCCATATAGGATTCGAGCCGATCACAGAGCTCCCGGGAGGAGATCTGCTCGGTCATGTCCTCCTCATCGGCCAGCACGTCCATCAGCATCAGCGAATAGCCTTCCGTATCGCTGTCGATGGATTCGGAGAGCGAGATGTCAGACATCGATTTTTTCGCGCCGCGGAAGTGCATCAGCACCTCGTTTTCAATGCACCGCGCCGCGTAGGTCGCCAGACGCACGCCCTTATCCGGCCGATAGGTGGAGACCCCCTTGATCAGGCCGATGGTGCCGATGGAAATGAGATCATCCTGCTCGTTCTCGGAGGTGTAGTACTTTTTGATGATGTGGGCGACCAGGCGCAGATTGTGCTCGATCAGCGTGTTGCGGGCCTCGTAATCGCCCTCCAGCCAGCGTTCCACGCAGGAACGCTCCTCCTGGGCAGACAGCGGACGGGGAAAGGAGCCCGAACGGCTGCCCAGCCGCAGCGTAAAAAGTGCGCTGTTGAACAGCAGCAGAAAGGAGCTTGCCAGCACAGACAATGACCTCCTGATTTAAGGGATGGTCTATTGTATTCGTCGGCGGCAAGTCCCTATGTTACGGATGCTTTACGGGGATATCAGCGGCCTGCCTTCAAATTGAACCAGAACAGGATATCCTGGAAAACCTCGGCGCTGTTGATCTCGTTGAGCATTTCGTGGCGCCCGCCGTGATAGAGCTTAAGCGTCACGTCCGTCATACCGGCCTTTAAAAAGCTCTTGTAGGACCGGATCACGCCCTTGCCCCGTTCGCCGACGGGATCGCAGTCGCCCGAAAGGAACATGACGGGCAGGTCTTTCTTCATGCGCGAGATGTTTTTCGGATTGGCAATGAACGCGATTCCCGAGAGCATATCGTCGAGCAGCTCGGCGGAGGGCACAAACCCGCAGAGCGGATCCTCGTCATACATGTCCACGGCAGACTCGTCGCGGCTGAGCCAGTCATAACCGGTCCGGACACTGCCGAGTTTTTTGTTGTAGCTGCCGAAAGCCATTTTATTGAGCCGATCGCTCTTGTACCGCGGGCCGTGGCGACGGACCTCCATATGGCTCACCATCCGGCCCACAGTGACGACAGCGCCCTTCAGCTGTCCGGTCCCGCTGAGCACGGCGCCGTCCAGCCCGGAGCGGAAACGGATCAGATACGTCCGGGCCAGGAAGGAACCCATGCTGTGCCCGAAGAGAAAATAAGGCTTTCCGGGGTATTTCTCCACTGTCATGTTGTGCAGGATCCGTATATCCTGCACGGCCGTATCCCAGCCGTTTTTCTCGGCGAAAAAGCCCATGGAGCTGTCGTCTGCGATGCTTTTGCCGTGGCCGAGCTGATCATGGGCGACCACGATGTAGCCGTTCTCCGCCAGGAACCGGGCGAATCTGTCGTATCGGGCGATATGTTCGGCAATCCCATGGACGATCTGTACGATGCCGACGGCCGCTCCGTCGGGTACATATTCACGGTAGTAGAGCTCCGATTTGCCGTCAGAAGATAAAAATGTGGATTCTGACATGCGGGCCATAGCCAAACATCCTTTCCTATGGTATAATCCTTATTATATACGAAATCCGACCAAAATCAAGGAGGCAGCGTATGAAACAGCATGTTATTGCCCTTGACCAGGGGACTACGAGCTCCCGTACGATCATATTCGACCAATTCGGAAAGATCGCTTCCGTTTCTCAGCAGCCTTTCCCGCAGATCTTTCCCCAGCCGGGCTGGGTGGAGCACGACCCGATGACGATCCTGTATACCCAGCTGGGATCGCTGTCCGAGGCCTTCCGGTCCAGCGGTCTGAAACGAGAGGAGATCGCCGCCATCGGCATCACCAATCAGCGCGAGACCACGATCGTCTGGGACAGGGAAACGGGCCGGCCCGTGTACAATGCCATCGTCTGGCAGTGCCGCCGCACGGCGCCCTTCTGTGAACAGCTCATCGCCGACGGCCTGGAGGACACCATAAAGGAAAAGACCGGTCTCCTGATAGACGCATATTTCTCCGGCACCAAGATCCGGTGGATCCTGGACAATGTGCCCGGCGTGCGCCAAAGAGCCGAGAGGGGAGAGCTGCTCTTCGGAACGGTGGACACCTGGCTGATCTGGAACCTCACCGGCCGGCAGGCCCATGTGACCGACTACAGCAACGCTTCGCGGACGATGCTTTTCAATATCCACACGCTGCGCTGGGATGAGGAGCTCTGCGCCGCACTGGGCATCCCCATGTGCATGCTGCCCAAGCCGGTGCCCAATTCCGCGGAATACGGCCGCGTGACCGACAAGCTGCCCGGTCTGGAAGAACTCTCGGGCGTACCGATCTGCGGCGCGGCGGGGGACCAGCAGGCCGCTCTGCTCGGCCAGGGCTGCATCCATCCGGGAGAAGCGAAAAATACCTACGGCACCGGCTGCTTTACGATGATGAACACCGGCGAGGCTCTGCCCAGAAGTGAGAGCGGGCTCCTGTCCTGCGTCGCATGGAACATCGGCGGACGGACGAACTACTGCCTGGAGGGCAGCGTATTCAACGCCGGCAGCACCGTGCAGTGGATGCGCGACGAGCTCCATCTGATCTCCAGCGCGGCCGAGACGCAGGCCTTGGCGGAATCGGTTCCGGACAACGGCGGCGTCTATCTTGTATCGGCCTTCACCGGCCTGGGAGCGCCGCACTGGGATATGTACGCCCGCGGCGCTATCCTCGGGCTGACGCGCGGCGTTTCCAGGGAGCACATCGTCCGCGCCGGACTGGAGGGGATCGCCTATCAGGTCAAGGATATGATCGACGCCATGGAAAAGGACGCCGGGGCACCCATGCAGATCCTGCGTGTGGACGGCGGCGCCTCCGTGAACCGTTTCCTGATGCAGTTCCAGGCGGACATCCTGCGCTGCCCCATCGACCGGCCGGCCATGGTGGAGACGACAGCCCTCGGCGCCGCTTTCCTGGCAGGTCTGTGCGCGGGGGTGTGGAAGGATATCTCCGATATCGTGTCCATCCGCGAGTCGGAGCATGTGTTCCATCCCAAAATGGAAGCGGAAAAAGCCCGGTATTACTGCGCGCAGTGGCGCAGGGCCGTGGAACGCGCCAAGGCGTGGGAAGAATGTAACCAGACCGTTTCTTGAATAATTGACAAAGCTATTGTATAATACATAGTTAGACATTCCGGAATAAGGTTAGGAGAGTTCCCATGGCTTCCTTTACAGACTATTACTGGGCCGGACGCAAGGGCCATCTGATCGGGATCGGCGGCGTATCCATGTCACCGCTGGCGGAGGTGCTTGCCGAGGCCGGACTCGTCATCACCGGGTCGGACTCCAATCCGGGGAAGAATATTGATCATCTGCGGGAGCGCGGCATCCCCGTCGCCATCGGACAGCGGCCGGAAAACATTCCCGAAGACGCGGAATTCGTCGTCCGGACCGCCGCCGCCCGCGACAACAATCCCGAGGTCATCGAGGCGCATCGACGGGGCCTTCCCGTGTTTGAGCGCACCGAGGCCTGGGGCGCCATCATGAAGGACTACCGCAATTCGCTCTGCATCTCCGGTACCCACGGCAAAACGACGACCACCTCCATGTGCACCCATATCCTGATGGCTGCCCGCCGCGATCCCACCGTGATGATCGGCGGCACGCTCCCCATGCTCCATGCCAATCACCGTGTGGGCACCGGGGATACCATCGTTATGGAGGCCTGTGAGTACTACAATTCCTTCCATTCGTTCTCGCCCACGGTGGCCGTGATCCTGAACATCGAGGCGGATCATCTGGACTTTTTCAAGGATCTGGAGGATGTGAAGGCTTCGTTCCGCAAGTTCGCCTCTCTGGTGCCGCCCACCGGATCGATCATCGGATCGTTGGAGTGGACGGCCATCTTGGTGCGGACGCCGGGCTCGCGGGCGATGGCCTTGATGACCACCTGTCCGGTGACGATCTCCGGCACCTCCATCTCGAAGAGGCGCTTGACCAGGTTCTGGTGGC
>JAFXYJ010000149.1 GCA_017541825.1 Oscillospiraceae bacterium
CCTCCCTCGTCAATGTCATCAACGGCATCGGCGCCCTGCCCACCAAGAACTGGCAGGAGAGCTACTGCCCCACCGCCGATCAGTTCTCCGGTGAGACGCTGGCGGAGAAATACCTGGTCAAGCCCGGCGCCTGCTATCATTGCCCGATCGCCTGCGGCCGCATTATCAAGCATGACGACAAGGTCGTCGGCGGCCCCGAGTACGAGCCTCTGTGGGCCTACGGAAGCGACTGCGGCAACGATGACCTCTACACCATCGATGAATGCAACCGCCTCTGCAACGAGTACGGCCTGGACGCCATCGGCGTGCCCTGCACCATCGCGGCCGCCATGGAGCTGTACCAGAACGGCTGCATCAAGGAAGAAGACTGCGCCGGCGTTCCGCTGGAGTGGGGCAGCAAGGAGGCCCTGATCGAGTGGACCAAGCGCATGGGCGACCCCAAGACAGAGCTTGACTGGCTCATGTCCTCCGGCTCTGCCCGCCTCTGCGAGCACTACGGCCACCCCGAGTTCTCCATGAGCGTCAAGAAGCAGGAGATCCCCGCCTACGACGCCCGCGCCATCCAGGGCATCGGCATCAACTATGCCACTGCCAACTGCGGCGCCGCCCACGTGCGCGGCTATATGATCGCGCCCGAAGTCCTCGGCATCCCCGCACAGCTGGACCGTACCGTCACCGACGAGAAGGCCGGCTGGGCCAAGACCTTCCAGGATCTGACCGCCGTCATTGACTCCATGGGCAACTGCCTGTTCACTTCCTTCGCCCTGGGCGCACCCGAGTATGCAAGCCTGCTCAACGCCGCCACCGGCACGAACTACACGCCCGAGGAGCTGCTGGAGGTCGGTGACCGGATCTTCAACATCGAGCGCATGTTCAACAAGGCCGCCGGCATGAAGCCCGAGGATGACCGCCTGCCCAAGCGTCTGCTCACCGAGCCGATCTCCAACGGCCCCTCCAAGGGCATGGTCAACAAGCTCGACATCACCCTGCCGCAGTACTATGCCGCCCGCGGCTGGGTCAACGCCTTCCCGACCGACGAGACGCTGAAGAAGCTCGGCCTTGACGAGTGCGTAGGGAAATAAGTATAATACCCGACAAGGGGAGGCTTCCCGCCTCCCCTTTTTCCTTTACCGGCAAATCAATCTGAAAAGGGAAGTGACACCATGATCGAAGTACGCTTTTTCGCCACACTGCGCGAGGGTCGGGGTAAGATCGCCCAAGTCCCCGCGGAAGAGGTTTTCACCGCTGCCGACCTGCTCCGCCGCTTTGCGATCCCCACGGAGGAAGTGGCCATCCTGCTCATCAACGGCTTTCACTCCAAACCGGAGGATCCCGTGAAAGACGGCGATATCATCTCTCTCTTCCCGCCGGTGGGAGGCGGCTGAACAATGGACGAACGCTATATCCGCAATCTCGGCGCTCTGACGGAGCGGGAGTGCAACCTTCTGCGCACGAAGACGGTGTTTGTGGCGGGCTGCGGCGGCCTTGGGGGCTATCTTATCGAAATGCTTCTTCGCCTCGGCGTAGGGACGATCCGCGCCGCCGACGGCGACGCGTTCGAAGCGTCCAATCTGAACCGCCAGCTGCTCTCCTCTCCGCCGTCTCTGGGGCAGCCCAAGGCGGAGGCAGCGGCCGCGCGCGCCGCGCTGGTAAACCCGGAGGTGCGCTTTGAGGCGATCCCGGAATTTGTGACGGAGGAAAACGCCGGCCGGCTGATCCGGGGCTGCGACGCCGTGCTGGACGCGCTGGATAATATCCGGGCGCGCCGGATCCTCGCCCGCGCATGCGCGGAGGAGAATATTCCCCTGATCCACGGGGCGATCTGCGGCTGGAGCGCACAGGCGGCCGTCGTCATGCCGGGGGACGATCTCATCGACAAGATTTACCCGGAAAATGCCGTTCTCGGCAGCAAGACCTCCCTCTCCTTTACGCCGCCGTTCTGCGCCGCGATGCAGACGGCGCTCTGCACCAGACTCCTGACCGGACGGCCGCTGGAGACCGGCCGCCTGTATATGGCGGACCTTCTGGACATGGAACTGGAGAGCCTGTTTTGATTAAGGGAAACATGGACGACCGGATCCAGAAACTGTATGTGGAGGCGTCCTCCCGCTGCAATCTTCGGTGCAAGATGTGCTTCCGGCACAGCTGGGTCGGCGAGCGTTTCGGCGATCTCGACCCGGCGGCGTTTGCGCGCCTGATGGACGATCCTGTTCTGCGGAATACCCGGACCGTCTTTTTCGGCGGCATGGGGGAACCTCTGGTGCATCCGTCGCTTACAGAGATGGCGGCGCTTGCCTCTGCGCACGGGAAAAAAGTCGAACTGGTCACGAACGGAACGCTGCTGACGCGGGAGAGAGCCGGGGACCTGCTGAAAGCGGGGGTCTCGCGAATCTGGGTCTCCATCGACGAGCTGTACGAGAACTACGGAAAGATCCAGGTCGGCAGTGATTTCGGTCTGGTCCTCGGAAATCTGGAGGCCTTCAACGAAGTCCGGAGCGGATCGGACGTTCGTCTCGGCATGACGGCCGTCGTCATGCGCGACAACATTGCCAGCCTCCGTCGTATCCGGGAATTTGCCGAGCGCTTCGGGGCTGATGATCTGAATTTGAGCCATATCATCCCCAACCGC
>JAFXYJ010000150.1 GCA_017541825.1 Oscillospiraceae bacterium
CCACCTACGCCACCTGGTGGATCCGTCAGGCCATCACCCGCGCCATCGCCGACCAGGCCCGGACGATCCGCATCCCCGTCCACATGGTCGAGACCATCAACAAGGTCATCCGCGTGTCCCGCCAGCTCCTGCAGGAGCTGGGTCACGATCCCAGCGCCGAGGAGATCGCCGACGAGATGGGCATCCCCGTGGAGAAGGTCCGCGACATCCTCAAGATCGCCCAGGAGCCGGTGAGCCTCGAGACGCCCATCGGCGAAGAGGAGGACTCCCACCTCGGCGACTTCATCCCCGACGAGGACGCCTCCGAGCCCAGCGAGGCCGCCAGCTTCGCCCTGCTCAAGGAGCAGCTCATGGCCGTGCTGGCCACGCTGACGCCCCGGGAGGAGAAGGTCCTGCGCCTGCGCTTCGGCATCGAGGACGGCCGCACCCGCACCCTCGAGGAGGTGGGCAAGGAGTTCAACGTCACCCGGGAGCGCATCCGTCAGATCGAGGCCAAGGCGCTGCGCAAGCTCCGCCACCCCAGCCGCAGCAAAAAGCTCCGCGACTTCTTGAACTAAACACCGAAGACAGCCCGATACGGCAAAAAGCCCGGTCGATCACTTCGACCGGGCTTTTTGCCGTATCCTGTCCCGCAGGCGGTAGGCGGGCCGTTCCACACCGTAAGTAAATACCGCGGCGGCGGCGAAGGCCGCGGCAAAGCACCAGAGGGTGTACCGGAGCTGCCACGCGCGCCCCTCGTACATCTGCGGCAGCTCCGAGGTGTAGGGCGGCACGCGCCAGACTTTGAGCTTCACGGCCAGATACTGGTGCCAGATGTAAAAGTTGTAGGAGATCCCCGCGAGCCACCGCGTCAGCCGGTTGCCGACAGCGCGCTCCAGCCCGGGGGCCCACTGTCCGCCGCACCAGAGGAAGCCGCCGCCCAGCAGGCCCAGCGGCAGACGCCAGATCATCTGGAGCTGGTTGAGCTCCCGGTTGTTCGCGGGGGACTGGACCCACAGCACGAGGAGGATCCCCGCCAGGCACAGCGCGGAGCCGAGACCCCAGATCCAGCTCCGGCGGCCGTCCCGGTGCGCGAGCAGATGGGCCGCGAGCATCCCGCAGGCGTACAGGTCGAGCATGCAGGGGAGCTGATTGAACACGAGCTGGATGTCCTCCATGCCGGACACGGCCAGCCGGCACCCGAGGGCCAGCGCCGTCATGGCCCCGGCGGTGAGCCAGGGGCGGCGCAGGAACGCCCGGCCGATCAGCGGGAAGAGCAGGTAGAACTGCATTTCCACCGCCAGCGTCCAGAGCACGCCGTTCAGGCTGGTCCACAGATAGGTGTCAGCCCGGAAGGTGTGGGTAAAGGTCAGGTGGGCGAGCAGATCCCGCCACAGGGGAGCGCTGCCGGGGTTGGGCCCGTAAATGAAAACGAAGATGAGCGCGATGCCGACGGCCGCGAGATAGCTGGGCAGGATGCGCCAGAGCCGTCCGGCGTAATACGTCCGCGTCTCCGGCATCCTGCCGGACCGCGCCGCGGGAAGATAGAGCAAAAAGCCGCTGAGCAGGAGCAGCAGATCCACGCCCATGTAGCCCCGCCGGATCAGCCGCTGGAGATCTATATACACGCCGCCCGGGAGAAAGCCCGGGTCGAACCAGGACTGCTGCCAGATGTGGAAGCAGGCCACCAGGCCCACGGCGAACACCCGCAGGAGATCTGCCGCGGCGACGTAGGTTTTTCCCTGCCGCCCGGTCACACCCGGAAGCCCCCGTCGCAGCCGATGATCTGCCCGGTGATGAAGCTCGCCCGTTCGCTGGCCAGGAACGCCGCCAGCTCGGCCACGTCCTCGGGGGTGCCGTTGCGGCCCAGGGGCGCCTCGGCGGCCATGGCGGCGATCTCTTCGTCGTTGAAGGCGTCGGTGAGCATGTCCGTGACGATGACGCCCGGCGCGATGGCGTTGACCCGGATCCCCGAGGGGCCGAGCTCCTTGTACAGCGACAGGGTCATGGAGATCATGGCGCCCTTGGTGGAGGCATAGGCCGCTTCGCAGGAGCTGCCGTAGACGCCGCAGACCGAGGCGATGTTGATGATGCAGCCCCGCCTGGCGCGCACCATGCCGGGCACCGCGGCCCGGGTACAGTAAAAGGCTCCGTCGATGTTCACGCCGTAGAGCTCCCGCCACACCTCGTCGGTCAGGTCCTGCACCAGCTCCGCGTGGGCCACGCCCGCGTTGTTGACCAGGAGCTCCACGTCCCCGACGGTCTCGAACATGGCCGCCACGGCCGCCCGGTCCGACACGTCGGCCCAGACCGCCGTGCCGCCGGTCTCCTCCGCCAGAGCGAGGGCCTTGTCCTTCGACTTGTTGTAGTTGATGTATACCTGCCAGCCGTCCCGTGCCAGCGCCCGGCAGATGGCCGCGCCGATGCCGCGGCTGCCGCCGGTGACCAGCGCCTTTCTCACACCTTCATCAGTTCGCATTTGAATTCCGTTCCTTTCACGGTGATCCGGCCCCAGGTGCGCCGGCCCATGCCGACGCTGCCGGGATTGAAGAGCGTCACGTCGCCCATGACCTTGTATTCCGCCTGGTGGGTGTGTCCGAAGAGCCCCAGCTTCGCGCCGGAAAAGTGCACGGCGTTGGCCAGCACGTCCAGCGTCAGCTTCACCGACTGCCGGTGGCCGTGGGTCATGTAGATCACCACGTCCCCGGCGGTGAACAGCCGCTGCTCGGGCGCGTCGGTGAAGTCCCAGGCGTCGCAGTTGCCCCGCACATACAGGAGGGGCAGCTGCGGATATCGGCGCTCCAGCTCCTCGGCGTCCCGGACGCAGTCGCCCAGGTGGAGCACCATGTCGGGCCGGTACTCGTCGATGACGGCGCACATGCCCTCCGTGTCCCCGTGGGAGTCGGAGAAGACCGCGATCTGCATTTGACACGCTCCTTTCGCACATGCATATACTGACCATGCGGAGGTGGAAATCATGGATGAAGCTCTGGAAAAGATCCTCAGCGGGAAAAACGGCGAGGCGCTGCGGGCGCTGGCCGAGAGCGACGAGGCCGCGCGTCTCGGGCGGACCCTGCCCGGCGCGGAGGCGGAGGCCGCCGTGCGCTCCGGGGATGAGGCGGCGATGCGCGCCGTGCTGTGCAAGCTGCTCTCCACCGGCGAGGGCCGGGCCCTGGCCGAGAAGATCGCAAAGCTGGGCGGGAAATGAGCGAGCTGGAGGATCGGCTCAACGCCGTGCTGTCCAACCCGGCCGAGCTCTCCCGCCTGAGCGAGATGGCCAGACGGCTGATGGGCGGCGCGGAGGCGGAGTCCTCCGACGCCGCGCCGGCGCCGAAGCAGGAGCGCGACGTCCTCTCCGCTCTGCCCGCCATGCTGGGGCAGGCGCTGGGCGGCCTGGGGAAAAGCCGCCGGCCGGCGCTCCTGGAGGCCGTGAGCCCCTATCTGGACGACGGGCGGCAGCGCCGTCTGGAGCGGGCGCTGCGGCTGGCCTCGACGGCGAAGCTGGCCGGGACGGCGCTGCGGCAGATGGGGGGCGAAAATGGCCTATAACCGTTACCGGGGCAGCAGCGGTCTCGTGGAGCGGGTCGAGCCTCCGCCGCCGGAGACGGTCCCCCCGCCGGAGCCGGTCCCCCTGCCGGAGCCGCCGCCCGCGCCGGAGCCGGTCCCCCCGCCGCCGGGGCCCGAGCCGCGGCTTCTGGGCGGCATGCTCAGACGGCTGGAGACGGAGGACTGGCTGGTGCTGGCGATACTGTATCTCGCCTACCGCAGCAGCGGGGACTGGGAGATGCTCGCGGCCATGGGGGCTTACCTGTTTATGTAGCGGGAGGGCGTTCAGCCGTCCTCCCCGGTGTTTTTTCGGCGGGAAGCGACGCGGTAACGGCGCCAAACGCCCGCCGCCGTCAGACCGGCGATCCCGGCCAGACCCGGACGGCATTCCGGCGGGCACAGGAACGCCAGCGCCAGGAAGCCGGGCACGGCGCTCATGCCGCACAAAACCGCCGCGGCCTCCGGCTGGCTCAGACCCGCGGCCAGCAGCCGGTGGTGGATGTGTTCCCGGTCGGCGCGGAAGGGACTCGTCCCCCGGCGCAGCCGCCGGAAAAAGGCGCAGACCGTGTCCGCGATGGGCAGCGCCCACACCAGCAGCGGCAGGGAAAAGGCCGCCGCGGCGCAGGATTTGAACAGTCCCGCCGCCGAGGCCGCCGCGGAGACGAAGCCCAGCAGCAGCGAGCCTGCATCGCCCATGAAGATGCTGGCCGGGTGGCGGTTCCAGGGCAGGAATCCCAGACAGGCTCCGGCCAGCGCCGCGACGACCACAGCCGTGCCGCTGCCCTCCGGAGAGAGGGCGGCCGCGGCAAGCATGGTGCCGCAGCCGATGAGCGTCAAACCGGCGGCCAGGCCGTCCAGACCGTCCATCAGGTTGATGGCGTTGGACATGCCCGTCAGCCACAGCAGTGTCAGCACGGCGCTCAGCCAGCCCGGCAGCGTCACGGCGCCGCCGGGGACGGTCAGCGCCGTGATGCGTACGCCCCCGGCCATGGCCGCCGCCGCGGCGGCCGCCTGGCCCAGCAGCTTGCCGGCGGGCGAGAGGGCGTGCATGTCGTCCGACGCGCCGAGGCAAACGACGGCGGCGCTGCCCGCGAGGATACCGGTCATGCCCGGTGCGCCGGGGTCTCCCGCCAGGACGGTCCCGAGGAGAAAGCCCAGATATATGGCCAGACCGCCCCATCGGGGGACGGGACGGTCATGGATGCGCCGGGCGCCGGGCATGTCGAGGACGCCGAGCCGGAGGGCTTGACGCCGTACGGCGGGCACCGCGGCATACGCGCCGAGCCCCGCCGCTGCCGCGGCGAGGAGGACACGCTGCCGGAGCCGGAGCGCCAGAGCCCAGTTCATATTGCGATCATCGCCTTTTTCGCGCCGCGGCGGCGCGCGGCGGGGATTAACGTTGTACGAGACCGACTTTTTTGTATACCTTGCGCAGGGTCTTCTCCGCCACGCGGGAGGCCCGCTCGGCGCCGTCGCGATAAATGCTCTCCAGGTATGCCTTGTCCTTGATGATCCGGGCGGATTCCTCGCGGATGGGCCGCAGCAGCTCCACCACGGCCTCGCCCACGGCGGGCTTGAACACGCCGTAGCCCTTGCCCTCGAACTCGGTCTCGATCTCGTCAAAGCTCTTCCCGGTGCAGGCGGAATAGATCTGCATCAGGTTGGCCACGCCCGGCTTCTTCTCCGGATCGTAGTAGACGCACCGGCCGGTCTCGGAGTCGGTGACGGCGCGCTTGAACTTGCGCATGATGTCGTCGGGGGAGTCCATCAGGCAGACCCGGCCATTGCCGATCTCGTCGGACTTGGACATCTTGCTCACGGGGTCGAGCAGATCCATGATCCGCGCGCCGATCTTCGGGATGTAGGGCTCGGGGATGCGGAAAGTCTCGCCGTAGAGGTTGTTGAACCTCTGGGCCACGTCCCGGGTGAGCTCCACATGCTGCTTCTGGTCGTCGCCCACGGGCACGTAATCCGGCTGGTAGAGCAGGATGTCCGCGGCCATCAGCGCGGGGTAGGTGAACAGGCCGCCATTGATGTTGTCGGCGTTCTTGGCGGATTTGTCCTTGAACTGGGTCATGCGGCTGAGCTCGCCGAACATGGTATAGCAGTTGATGATCCAGCCCAGCTCCGCATGGGCGGGGACATGGGACTGCAGGAACAGCGTGTTCTTGCGCGGATCCAGCCCGCAGGCCACGTACTGCGCGAGCTGCTCAAGGGTGCGCCGGCGCAGGTCCGCCGGATTGTTGCGTGTGGTCAGCGCGTGCAGATCGGCCATAAAGTAGAAGCAGTCGTACTGCTCGGCCCGTTCGGCCCAGTTCTTGATCGCGCCCAGATAGGAGCCCAGCGTCAGATCGCCGGTGGGCTTGATGCCCGAGAGCATCACTTTTTTCTTCGCGGTCTCTTCCATGGTTTTCTCCCTTTTCAGAACAAATTATACTCTTTGGCCAGATCTTTCCACGCGTCCATGGACCGAAGGATCATGTCGTGGCTGACGCAGTAGGCCAGACGGACGTATCCGCCGCAGCCGAAGCCCGAGCCGCGCACGGTCAGGATCCGGTGCTCGGCGGCCTTTGCGGCGAAGGCCACGTCGTCCCCGCCGGGGGTCTGGACCCAGAGGTAGAAGGCGCCCTCCGGCCTGGCGGTGCGAAAGCCCAGGGCGGTGAGTCCGTCGTAGAGGGCCCTGCGGTTCCGGTCGTAGGCGGCGATGTCGGTCTGCGCCGACAGGACGCGCTTCACGGCCCGCTGGATCAGCGACGGGGCGTTGACGAAGCCCAGAGCGCGGCTGACCACCACGGCGGCGTCGAATATCACCGGGAAGTCCTCGCACGCGTCGGGGATGCACAGATAGCCCAGCCGCTCGCCGGGGATGGACAGGCTCTTGCTCCAGGAATAGCAGACCACCGTGTTGGGGTAGAGGTTCGGGATCCAGGACACGACGGCGCCGTCGTACACCAGCTCCCGGTAGGGCTCGTCGGAGATGATGTAAATGGCGTGGCCCACGGCCTCGGCGCGCTCGGTGAGCACCGACGCCACGGCGCGGAGCGTCTCCTCGGAATACACGACGCCCGTGGGGTTGTTGGGGTTGTTGACGATCAGCGCCTTTGTCCGGGGCGTGACCGCGGCGCGCAGGGCCTCCGGATCGGGCTGGAAGGTCGCCGGATCGGCGGGGATGGGACGGATCACGCCGCCGGCGCCGCGGACATAGAAGTTGTACTCGGAGAAGTACGGGGCGAAGACCAGCACCTCGTCGCCGGGGTCCAGCAGTGTGCGCAGGATGATGTTCATGCCGCCGGCGGCGCCCACGGTCATGAGCAGGTTGGCGTCGGTGTAGGCGGTGCCGAAGCGGCGGTTCAGGTCCTCCGCCACGGCCAGGCGCACGTCGGGATAGCCGGCGTTGGTCATATATCCGTGGACGAAGGTGCTCTCCTCCTCGTCCAGCACGGCGCGGATCGCATCGTTGAGCGCGGCGGGCGCGGGGATGTTGGGGTTGCCCAGGGAGAAATCGTAGACGTTCTCCCGCCCGTAAATCGCGGCCAGCCGGGTGCCCTCCTCGAACATCGCGCGGACCGCGGAGCCGCCGGAGATGTAGGCGTCCATTTCTTTCGCAAGCATTGCGTATCACTCCATTTTACAGTATTCGTGTATTATATCACCATCCCCCGCCCTTGACAATACGGTGCTTTTTAAATAATATGATAGGACCGGCTGTCAAAGGAGGTCGTTGAGCGATGAACGAGACATGGTTCGAGGAAATGGAAGCGCGCATCCCCACCGGTGAGGTGCGGACCCGCTTCGCCCCCAGCCCCACGGGCTATATGCATGTGGGCAATCTGCGCACGGCGCTCTATACCTGGTGCATCGCCCGCCACGCGGGGGGTAAGTTCCTGCTGCGCATCGAGGACACCGATCAGGGACGTCTGGTGGAGGGCGCGGTGGACGTGATCTACAAGACCCTGGCCGACTGCGGGCTCGACCACGACGAGGGCCCGGACGTGGGCGGCCCGGTGGGCCCCTATGTGCAGACCGAGCGCCGGGACACCTACCTGCCTTACGCCAGGCGGCTGGTGGAGCTGGGCCACGCCTATTACTGCTTCTGTGAGAAGAGCGCCTCCGGCGAGGACTCCGGGGATTTCACCCATGCCGACGATCCCTGCCGCGAGCTCGACGCCGCCGAGGTACAGCGCCGGCTGGATGCCGGAGAGCCCTGGGTCATCCGCCAGAAGATCCCCCGCACCGGCACGACCACCTTCCACGACGAGATCTACGGCGACGTCACGGCGCCCAACGTCGACCTGGACGACCAGGTGCTCATCAAGCGGGACGGGCTGCCTACCTACAATTTCGCCAACGTCGTCGACGACCATCTCATGGGCATCACCCACGTGGTGCGCGGCAGCGAGTATCTCTCCAGCGCGCCGAAGTACAACCTGCTCTATGAGGCCTTCGGCTGGGAGATCCCCCGCTACGTCCACTGCTCCCCGGTCATGCGCGACGAGCACAACAAAATGTCCAAGCGCCACGGCGATCCCTCCTATGAGGATCTGGTGGCCCAGGGCTATCTGACCGAGGCGATCGTCAACTATGTGGCGCTGCTGGGCTGGTCTCCCGGCGGCGAACGGGAGATCTACTCGATCGGCGAGCTGGCCGAGGCCTTCGACATGAAGCGCATCTCCAAGTCCCCGGCGATCTTCGACATCGGCAAGCTGACCTGGCTCAACGCCGAGTATATCAAGGCCATGACGCCGGAGGCCTTCGCCGCGGCGGCGGAGCCCTGGATCCGCAGAGCCGTGACGAACAGCGCCTATGACGCCGGACGCATCGCCGCGCTGCTGCAGCAGCGCACGGACAAGCTCTCGGACATCCCCGAAAAGCTCGACTTTTTCGATACGCTCCCCGACTACTCGCCGGAGCTCTACGTCCACAAGAAATCCAAGTGCGACGAGGAAAAGGCGCGGGATATCCTGCGGAAGCTGCGCCCGCGGCTGGAAGCGCTGCCGCGCTGGGACAACGAGACGCTCCTGGGCTGCCTGACCGGAGCCGCGGCCGAGTGGGAGGTCAAAAACGCCCTGGTGATGTGGCCGCTGCGCATCGCCGCGGCCGGCAGGGCCGTCACGCCCGGCGGCGCCACCGAGATCTGCGAGATCCTCGGCAGGGAAGAGACCCTGCGCCGGGTGGATATCGCGCTCGAAAAGCTGGCAAAATAAGGTCTGCGCGCGAAACGAAAAAACAACGCCTCTTTTGTTCAAACTATGAGCAAAAGAGGTGTTTTTATGGAAAAACGTACCGCCGTCCGCGCCATGGCGTTTCTCGCCGCGGCGGCGATCTGTCTGGCGGGGATGTACGCGGGAGAGCGCTCGGCCGCCCGCGCCGCCGAACGTGCCCTGCGCTATCAGGGTGAACAGGCCTTCGAGGAGCTGTGCGAGAGCGTCGGCGGCATGGACGCGGCGCTGCGCAAAACGCTCTTCGCCGCATCGCCGGGCGTGACCGCCTCCCTGTGCGCAGAGGTCTACTCTCGGGCACAGTCGGCCGACCACGCTCTGAGCTCCCTGGCTTTCCCGATCCAGGAGCTGGAGCAGACGTCCTCCTTCCTGGCCGGGGCCGGGGACTACGCGGCCTGGCTGCTGCGCCGCAGCGCGGGCGGGCAGACCGTGTCCGACGCCGAGCGGGAAAACCTGCGCTCGCTGTCCGAGGGCGCGTCCCTGCTCTCGGAAAACCTGCGGCAGCTCCGCGCGGACATGGCCGAGGGGCTCGTCACCGCCGACGCGGCGGGCGCCGCCGAAGCCGGGCTGCCCGCCATGGCGGACAGCTTCCTGCAGATGGAGCAGGAATTCCCCGAGATGCCCACGCTGGTCTACGACGGGCCCTTCTCCTCGGATATGACCGATCGGACGCCACGCATGACCGCGGACGCCGCGCCGATCGAGCGGGACGCCGCGCTGCTGGTGGCGGCGGGCTTCCTGGGCGTGCGGAGCAACCAGACCGCCGACGCGGGCACCGAGGAGGGACGCATCCCCTGCTGGCGGGTACGCGCCGACGACTGCACCGTCAGCGTCAGCCGCCGGGGCGGGTACGTGGTGCGGGCCATCCGCGGCCGCACGCCGACGCGCACGGTCCTCTCCCTGGAGGACGGTCTCCGGGCCGCGGAAAAGGTGCTCGCCGCCCGGCGCTACGGCGAGATGACCGAGAGCTACCACATCCTCGAGGGGAACGTGCTCACCGTCACCTACTGCGCGTCGCCCGACGGCGTGATCTGCTACCCGGACATGATCAAGATCTCCGTGGCCATGGACAACGGGGAGCTGCTGCGCTTCGACGCCGGGGAATATTTGACCTGCCACACGGACCGCGAGCTGCCCGCGGCGGCGCTATCCGCAGAGGAGGCCGCCGCGCGCGTCCCCGCGGAGCTGACGCTGGAGAGCCAGCGCCTGGCCGTGATCCCCTCGGAGGGGACAGAGGAGGTCTTCTGCCGGGAGCTGGTATGCCTGAGCGAGAGCGGACAGCACACACTGCTTTACTACGACGCCGTTACCGGCGAGCAGGCGCGCATCCTGATCCTCCTCGAGGACGAGACGGGCACCCTGGCCTTGTGACGCCGGCTGCCCGGGGCAGAAGGGACGCGCGCTTTTTTCGTCTGTCTTTCTTTTGTTTTTCGCAAAAGAAAGACAGACGATACAGTGTGCGGCGTGAAGCTGCGGGCGGATTGGCAAACGGGCCCTTTTTGCCCGCGAATGCTTCTTCAGGCGGCGTTTTCGAGCGAATCGCTGTTGATCGGGAAGGTGAAATACGTGTTCGGGTAAGGTTCGTCTTCCAGCGTGAAGTGCCACCATTCCTCTTCCAGCGGACGGAAACCGTGCTTCATCATGACCTCACGCAGCAGCATGCGCATGGCATACTGCTCCTGCGTGATATCGGTATAGTCCGGGTGACTGAGTTGCCCAAAGTAGTCGAAGGTGCCTCCCATATCGACTTCCTGTTCCGTGTTCATGTCGAACAGCGTCAGATCCACCGTGCTGCCGCGGCTGTGGCCGGAATGGTCCGCGATATAGCCCTGCGGGAAGAGAACGTCTTTATCCAGCTCCGGATAGAAGTATTCTTTCATCCGGGTATCGTCTGTATCCAGCGCCCAGTTCATGAAATTCGTAACGGCCATCTGCGGACGATAAGCGTCAAAGATCTTCAGCCTGTAGCCCATGCCCATGAGCTCGTCGCTGACCTCTTTCAGCGCGGAGGCGGCCTCCGCGGTCAGCATGGCCAGTGGCTCTTCGTATCCGTCAATGCGGTCCCCCACAAAATTGTATGTCGAATAATAGCGGATCTCCAGAATGACGTCCGGGACGGCCTCGCTCAGCAGCACAAAGTCGGAGGAGTCATCCGAGAGGATGATGCTCTCCGCCTGCCGGGCGAACCACGCCGCTGTCCGGGCGGCCACGTTTTCCTTCAGATTCGTGAAGAAGAACATATAGTCATACAGGTGGTATGCCCCTTCCGGGAAAATATCGAGCACAGGAGGATAATCCGAGGCGTTGATGTCGGTCACGATCAATTCGCCGCGCTCGCCGATATAAGCGCCGCAGAGGGCGGGAACGGGCTCGGCGTCGGTCTGCATGACAGCACCGAGATTGAGCGACCTGTCGGCGACCGTGCCGTCAGTCTTCCAGTTCAGCGGGTTGATGGACAGGGCTTTCATCCCGGCGGGGATGATGATCGTCTCCGTCACGCTGCCGTCCTCGCAGTCAAAGCTGATGACTGTGCCGACGTCTGTCTCTCCGGCTGCGGGGATGATCTGGGGATACGCTTCCGTCATTTCTTCCGTAACGCTCCAGCCGATGGAATAGACGGCGATCAGTCTGTCACGCAGAGCCGACGCTTCCTCGCCCTCTCCGCCGTAGTATTCTTTCAGCAGTTCCAGGCACATCTCTCCGCCCTGTGAGAACCCGGCGAGAATGATCCCGCGGCCGTCGTTTTCGTTATCGAGATACCAGCGGAACGCGGCGGAAATGTCCTCATAGGCAGTCTGTCTGGCCTTTTCCCGCTCTGCCTCCGGCAGATTATAAGCGTTGATCGACATCTGCCGATAATACGGAGAAAACAGACGTCCCGTCTCCTCGTATATGCCCTTCTCCAGATCGAGGGCATAGAGAAAACTGCCCTTGAGTTCGTCATTGAGGTCAAAGGCGTTGGTTTCGCTTTGTATATCCACGGTCGGACAGATCAGGAAAACGTCCGCGTCCCGATCCTCGCCCATCTCAAAGTACGCCCAGTTATCCGTGATGCCGTAATCCAAAGCGGCATGCGCTTCGCGTTCCCGGTACTGTTCGGACGCCCTGGTGATGCCGTCCGCGTAGATCCGGGCAAAGTCGTTTTTCATGGAGATCGGAATGAATCCCTTTGCCGAATAATCCGCAGACTTTGCCGCCCAGTCCTGGGTGCCCCACTCCCGGACATCATCATCCGCAACGATCATATACGCCTGCGCGGGATACGGGTTCCTGCTGTCGATCGTATAATTCATCATGCTGGTGTCGCTTCCGCTGTTGCCGAAAGCAAGCACCGGCCGCTGTCCGATCTCTCTTTCAACGTAGATGGATTTGTTGCCGTTCAGGTTCTTCTGGATAAAGCCGCCGGTGATGACCAGCTCATCGCCGTTCAGATACTTGAAGTCCATATTTGACGAGACATCCTCATACCCCGCCTGCTTGACTTCAAAATCCGTGCCGATCACATGATTCGGCGTGACGTAATCCCTGTAAGGAGAGTTGGCGATAATTGCCCGGGTGGTGGTGCGCTCCGTGCCGCTGATCACATAGATCGTAAAGCCGTTTTCATACAGGTATCCGACAAGCTCCACCATCGGAAGATAGGCGTTGTCGATGTACCGCATATTTTCAAAGCTGTCGGTATACTTCTGCCCGAATGCGACCGCATACTCGTAGAATTCCTCCATTGTCATCCCGGCATACGCTTTGGCGAAGTTCCTTGCCAGGTTCTCGTCCGCCGTGTATCCGGGCCTGATGGACGCGGCTATCTGTTTCAGTTCGTCAGAGACCCGTTCCGGATGATCGACAAGGCAATACTCGATGAACATCATCGTATCGTAATAAGTATAGTACGTCTCGCAGGTCAGCGTTCCGTCCATATCGAACACGGCGATACGGTCCTTTTCGGGAATAAAGCCGGCTTCATTGTTCGGATCGGTCACTTGGGCCACATAGTCCCTGAGACTCTGTGCAGCCACTGAATCCGACGTCCAGCAGGCCGTCAGCGGCGCGGCCTTTGCTTGCGTCTTCGGATTGGAAACGATCATATACACCGCGACCGCCGCGATCACGGCGAGCAGGATCAATCCGACGATAACAGCCGTTCGTTTGTTCTTCTGCGCTTCCATTGAGCAAGCCTCCTCGTTTTCGCCGTCAACCGGCATGGGATCGGGGTCTCTTTAAAACCGGATGTATTATAACACAGGCGAAGGATAAAGGCTATGTGTTTTTACTCTGCCGAACCGCAGCCGCTTCGCTTGTACTGCGGTTCGACGTCCCCCTGCGGGATACCGAAAAGAACAGCCTCCCCGTCGGGAGGCTGTTCTTTTCGGCGGACGATACAGGACTTGAAAGTGTGCGCCCGACCCACTGCAGGCGGTGTGCCGCCTGCAATAAAAAAGACCCCGGTTTTCACCGGGGTGTGGTGGACGATACAGGACTTGGACCTGCGGCGGTCCGGCGCTTCGCGCCCGGCTCCGCCGCCTTTTCCGCTTCGCTCAACGCACCCTTCGGGTGCAGGGTCAAAGGTTCAAGACCAACGCGCAAGATAAAAATGACCACCCCGGAAGGGGTGGTCATTTTTATGGTGGACGATACAGGACTTGAACCTGTGACCCTCCGCACGTCAAGCGGATGCTCATACCAGCTGAGCTAATCGTCCTTAGAGGCAAGGGGTATTATACCCAACGAAATACCCCTTGTCAACTTTTTTCTTTCAACAGGGCGGAAAACTTTTACGCTCTCGGTGTGGGCGTGGCGTAAATGAAGGTCTCCCACTCCAGACTGTCGGCAAAATACGTGTCCGGGTCGAAAAGGTTCTCGGTGAGATAGGCGGACTGGAAGGCGGGGATCCGGATCGTGACATAGTCCTCGAGCCCGCCGCAGGACGCGATGATGCCGGCCAGGACCTCCCGTTCGGGAGAGGCGCCGACCACCGTGACAAAGCCGTGCTCGTCCACGGTGAGGATCTTCTCGTTGGTGCTGCGCCAGGTGACCGTGAGGCTGTCGTTGACGGGATAGGTGTTCACGTCCAGGTCGATGTTGTAGTTCACGCCGTAGGTCGTGAAGGTCGTCAGGGGCTCGGTGATCGTCATCTCGTGGCGGTTGAGGGTCTTGTTCAGGAACGTGATGGCCATGCTCTCGATGACGGGCGTGGGCGTGACGTCGGGCGTGGGCTCCGGAGACGGGCTGGGCGTGGGCAGATCCGCGGCGATGTAGGCCGCCGAGCCGGCCGCGGACGTGCCGGTGTTGGCGGCAGCGCCCGAGTCGCTGTTCCTGCCGCCGGAGGAGACCAGCACCACCACCGCCAGAATCAGCGCCAGCAGCAGCACGCCGGCAAAAATGAACTGCCAGCGGATATTGGCGGCCGAACGGGCGGAAGCGGCGGTCTGGGGCGTGGCGGACGCCGTGGTGGGCGGCACGCGAGTCGGCTGATTGATCCGGGGCGCGCCGCACTTGGGACAGCGGCTGCGAAGGCCGGAATATTTGCTGCCGCAGCGGCGGCAGGTGATCTCAGGAATGACGGCCATGGGAAAGCCTCCTTTGAAAAACGGGCATGATTATAGTTATCCACAATAGCAGACTGTATTGTACTATAGGGTGGGAGAAATGTCAAGTTTTCCCAATTTTTGGCTGCCGGGTGGGGCGAAAAACCGCGTTCTCCGGCTCCCTTGCCCCATTATGACGTTTTTTCCCGCGTTTCGGTTCGCCTGCCGCCGCCCGGGGCGGGAAAAACCCGGGATCCCGCGGAAAAATCGGCCGGACATAATGTTTTTTTATCCTTCGATACTAAACAATGATTTGCTTTTGCAACCGGCCTATCATATGATGATTATGATAATGGAGGACTCTAACTACGGATCGGCGGGCATACAGTCGAAAAAGCCGATATACAGTCCCAGCGCCGCAGCGTCCGCGCAGAGAAACAGCCACGGGCCTGACGGCCCGGCCCATGGGCCGGCGTCAGCGCCGAGCAGGAGGAACAGGTATGACCGACAACAAGCTGCTGTCCCTGATCCGCGTCTCGGAAACGGGAAGCTTTACCAGAGCGGCGGAAAGTCTGTCGCTGACCCAGCCCGCCGTCAGCCAGCATATCCGCCAGCTGGAGAACGAATTCGGCGTCAGGATCTTTGAGCACAGCCACAACAGATTCCACCTCACCCGGGAGGGGGAAACGCTCGTCAAGTACGCCCGGCGCGTCCTGAACGCCTACGACCGCATGGACCAGGCGATGCGCAACGAGCGCGAACAGGTCTTCTCGCTGACCATCGGCATCACGCATACGGCCGAGAGCAGCACGATCATCGAGGCGCTGGCCGGGTATATGCGCCAGTACGACGACATCAACCTGAAGATCCTGACCAACACCACGGATAACCTCTACAGCATGCTCAAGAACTACGAGCTGGACTTTGCCTTTGTGGAGGGCCCGGTCAGAGATCCCTCGCTGGACAGCATGATGCTCGACACCGACTGCCTGGTGCTGGCCGTGTCGCCGGACCACCCGCTTGCGAAGGAAAAGACCGTCACCATCGACCAGCTCAAAAACGAAAAGCTCATCATGCGGCTCCCCAATTCCAACACCCGCAGCCTGTTCAGCGCCTCGCTGGAGAGCCAGGAGCTGAGCATCCGGGACCTGGACGTGATCATGGAGATCGACAGCGTCGCCACGATCAAGGATCTGGTACGCCGGGGCTTCGGCGTGTCGGTGCTGGCCCGGAGCGCGCTCGAGGAGGAGCTTGGCCGCGGCCGGCTCGCCGCGCTCGCCGTGGAAAACCTGAGCATGGTGCGCAGCATCAGCATCGTTTTCCCCCGCGACTTCGACCGCCGCGAGATCATCAGCGGGATCGTGGCGCACTACAATGAAATGAAGAACCGCTGAAGTACCCGTTCACGGCGTCCGGGGCGCGCGTAAGGCGCGCCCCGTTTTTTTGCGGCCCCTCTCCGGCACAGGGAAGCATTGACGGGGCCCGCGGGTTGTTGTATAATTCTTCCGCATTTCTTTCAGGCAGGTTTGCTTTATGACCGAAGAAACCAGGAAAAAATCAAGCGCCAGGGGTTTGCTGTGGCTTCTCCCGCTGGCGGCGCTGCTGTTTCTGATCGGCGCGGTATGGACCGTGTCCCGGCGCTACGAACAGCAGTTCCTGCCCGGGACGACGATCATGGGGGTGGACTGCGCCAACATGACCGCGGAGATGGCCGCCGACGCGCTGCGGGACGCCGCGGAGAGGCGGACCGTCTGCCTCGGCGACAGCACCGGTGCCGAGATCGCCGAGATCCCCCTGGCCGTCTTTTTCGACGACGGGGAGCTCTCCGCGCTGTGCGCGGACGCCCTGTCCGCGCAGCGGGCCTCCGCCGGGATGTTCGACTGGTTTTTCGACCGGGCCAGGCCCTATGAAGCCCGCCCGCTGGAGGATATCACCAACGCCCGGGTCAAGAAGGTGCTGCGCGGCATCCTGGAAGACCGTTCCGGGCAGCACGGACCGACCAGCGCCCGGGTGGAGATCACCGACACGGGCTACACCCTGGTCGAGGAGCAGCAGGGCAACATCGTGAACATGCTCGTGTGCGCCGAGGCCATGACCGACGCGCTGCGCACGCTCAGCGATCTGCGCAAGGGCATCCCGGCCGTGATCGCCGACGGCGCGCTGATCCCGCCCGTCCTCACGGCGGACAGTCAGCGCATCACCGACGTCACCGACAAGCTCGACGCGTATCTCGACCTCGCCGTCTCCGTGGATTTCGGCAGCAGCGTCTACACCCTCACCCGGGAGGACATCCGGTCCGTCAGCCATATCGAGATCCGGGGCTACCGGGTGATCTGCGAGCCCGTTCCGGAGCTGGTCAAGACCCTGACCGACGTCCTCGTCGACGATTATGGGACCGACGGGGTCTTTGCCAAGTTCCTGCACGCCGAGGAGACGCGGCCCTATGTGTACTACCGCGTCGGGGACAGAGGCTGGACCATGGACCGGGAGGCGCTCACCGGGCAGATCGTCAGCGCGCTGGAGAGCGGCACGCCCGCCGTGATCACGCCCGAATATGACTACACCTGGTACTGGAAGGACTATTACAGCGGGTACCATGTCGGGGACACGTTCATAGAGATCAGCCTCGATAACCAGTACATGTGGTGCTACCTGGACGGGAAGCTGCTGGTGGAGACGCCGATCGTCACCGGCGACCTGGCCCGCCGCAACTTTACCCGGCGCGGCTGCTTCCGGATCGCCTACAAGGTCGAGGACGTGGTGCTGCGCGGGCCCACCTGGAACGACCACGTGGATTTCTGGATGCCCTTTGACGGCGGCATCGGCCTGCACGACTCCGCCTGGCGGGACGAGTACGGCGAGGACATCTACATGACCGACGGCTCCCACGGCTGCATCAACACGCCCCGGGACGCCATGGAGATCATCTTCCGGAACTACAACGCCGGGGACTTCGTCATCGTCTACTGAACCGACGCGCAGCCGATCCGTACAACAGAAAACAAACAGGAGCCCATCGGCTCCTGTTTGTTTTCTGTATATGGCCCTGCGGGACCCGCGGCCCGCGGCCTTTTCCGACGAGCGCCCGGAGAGGCGGGTCCCATCGGATGCCTGCCGGAGGCAGTGCTCAGAACATGATGTTGATCGGCAGACGGTTGGCCTCGATCTCCTCCTGGGTGCAGCCGAAGTGATCGATGTTGTACTGGTCGATGGCCTTGGTCAGCTCGCCGTAGGTTCCCGGATACACGGAGCCCGGTCCCCCCTGGGTGATGCAGGGGATGAAGGCGGTCAGGGAGTTGACGCGCTCGATGGCGTCGACAGCGGCCTTGCGGCAGACCTCGGGCGTCCAGCCCTCGAAGTCGACGAACTTGTTGTCGATCTCGCCCATGAAGGTCATCTTGTCGCCGTACTTCCTGACGAGCTCGGGGACGTTGTTGGAGTGCATGCAGCCCTGGAACACGTCGATGCCCATCTCGATCATGATGGGGACGATGTTGGCGCAGTAGGAGTCGGAGTGATGGATCACGAACTCGCAGCCGTGGGATTTGTAGTAGCCGTAGATCTGCTGATAGGGCTCGAGGAAGAAGTCCTCGAACACGGAGGGACGGAAGAAGGAGTTGGTCTCGCTGCCCCAGTCATCGTGATGGAACACGGCGGTGGGATGCAGGCGGTCGCAGGTACCCATGGCCAGCTCGAGCTCCCAGTCGGTCAGGTACTTGAGGAGATCGTGCATCTCGTCCTCATACTCCATGTAGTAGATGAGGGCGTTCTGGATCTCGCTGAGGTGGTGGGTGTTCTCAAACAGACCGGGGGCGACCATGGCGCACTTGAAGGCCTTGTCGCCGTCGATGGCCGCGGCCATGCCGAGGCTCATCTCCCACAGGTTCTCGGGCAGGCCGGTGACCTGGGGGGCATGGACGTAATCACGCCAATGCTCGATGTCCTTGATGACGATCTTGTCGGGGGTGTGCACGGGGAAGCCGCCGGGCACGTTCTCGGGGAAGGAGTAGGTGACGCCCCAGGCAGTCTTGACGTCCGGGCCGCCCTTCTGGGGGTAGGGAGAGGTGAAGCTGTAGGGGTGCATGACAAACGCCATCGCCTCGTACTGGTTGACGTAGCGGTCGGGCTTGCCGTTGATGATGCACTGGCGCATGTTTTCTTTTGCGGTAAGCATGGATGGTCCTCCTCAATCATATTTTAGGGCTCAAAATCGGCAGAGCCCAACACAACCTTCCATATTATACGGAAAGGCCCTCCGGATTGCAAGGAATATCAACGGTTTTCCGTACTACATTTCATATGAATAATCGTCCCATTTTCCGCAGAGCCACAGCTTACCGGTTTCGCACGCAAAAGCCGTTCCCGAAGGAACGGCTTCCTTTCCCCGGGACAAAAACGGACACAGACCCTGCCGTGAGGCAGGGTCTGTGTCCAATTTATACAATGGTGATTTTTCTTGAGCGCCGCAACAGGGAAGCCGCCCTCCAAGGGGCTTCCCCGCGCCGCGGAGTCAGGGACGCTCAGGTCTCCTCGTTGCCGAACATGATGACTCTCGGCGGACGGTTGGCGTCCAGCTCCTCCTGGGTGCAGCCGAAGTGATCGATGTTGTACTGGTCGATGGCTTCCCACAGATGGCGGTAGGTGCCCGGATACACGGAGCCCGGTCCCCCCTGGGTGATGCAGGGGATGAAGCCGGTCAGGCTGTTGACGCTCTCGATGGCGTCGATGGCGGCCTTGTGGCAGATCTCGGGCGTCCAGCCCTCGAAGTCGACGAACTTGTTGTCGATCTCGCCCATGAAGGTGATCTTGTCGCCGTACTTCTTGACCAGCTCGGGCACGTTGTTGGAGTGCATGCAGCCCTGCCACACGTTGATGCCCATCTCGATCATGGTGGGAACGATGTTGGCGCCGTAGGCGTCGGAGTGGTGGATCGCCAGCTCGCAGCCGTGGGACTTGTAGTAGCCGTAGATCTCCTGATAGGGCTCCAGGAAGAAGTCCTCAAAGACGCTGGGACGGAAGAAGGAGTTGGTCTCGCTGCCCCAGTCGTCGTGGTGGAAGATAGCGTCGGGATGCAGCTTGTCGCAGCAGCTCATGGCGACCTCGAGCTCGAAGTCCTTGATGTACTTGATCAGGTCGTGCATCTCGTCCTCATACTCCATGTAGTAGATGAGGGCGTTCTGGATCTCGCTGAGGTGGTGGGTCTGCTCGAACAGGCCGGGCGCCCAGAAAGCAGCCTTATAGCTCCTCTCGCCGTCCGCGGCAGCCCACATGCCCATGGCCATGTCCCACAGGCCCTGGGGGATGTCGAGGGAGGGCGCATGGACGTAGTCACGCCAGTGCTCGATGTCCTTGATGACGATCTTGTCGGGGGTGTGCACGGGGAAGCCGCCGGGGGTGCCTTCGGGCCAGACGTTGGTGACGCCCCAGGCGTTCACGACGGGAGGGCCGCCCAGCTGCGCGCTGGGAGACGTGAACATAAAGGGGTGGAACAGCAGGGTGATCGCTTCGTACTGGTTGACGTAGCGGTCGGGCTTGCCGTTGAACACGCACTCGTGCATGTTCTGTTTCGCAGTAAGCATTGAATTTCCTCCTATAAAAATATTTCAATACACAAAACCCAAAATATGCCGAAAAACCGACATTCTTTCAAATCTGCACGGACATTATACCCGGTAACAACGGTCGTTGTCAACTTATTTTGCCGGTTTATTGAAGACGGCCGCTCCCCGGTAAGGGAGCGGCCGTCGGGAAATGACGGAGAAAGTTACTTTTTGTCCACGTTGGCGAAGTACTCCTTGGTGAGCTTGAACACCACGGGGCTCAGCGCGAACAGCGCCACGAAGTTGGGGATCGCCATCAGGCCGTTGAGGGTGTCGGCGATATCCCAGACGAAGTCCAGGCTGGACACGCTGCCGACCACGATCATGACGATGAAGATCGCCTGATAGACCTTCGCCGCGCCGAGACCGAAGAGGTGCTGGACACAGCGGGAACCGTAGAGGGACCAGCCGAGGATCGTGGAGTAAGCGAACAGCGCCAGGGACAGCGCTACGAAGAGGGCCGCGAGCTTGCCGCCGAGGACCGTGGTGAAGGCGGCGGTGATCAGCGCGCTGCCGGGCTTGACGCCGAAGGTGATGTCCACGCCGCTGATGATGATGGTCAGCGCGGTGAGCGTGCAGATTACGAGGGTGTCCATGAACACCTCAAAGATGCCGTAGAGGCCCTGGTCCACCGGGGACTTGCACTCCGCCGCCGCGTGGGCGATGGGCGCCGAGCCGAGACCGGCCTCGTTGGAGAAGGCGCTGCGCCGCAGGCCCCAGACGACCGCCTGCTTGATCGTGATGCCGGCCGCGCCGCCGAGGACCGCCTGGGGGGTGAAGGCGCCGCGGAAGATGTGGGCAAAAGCCGGGCCCACGCCCTTGAGGTTGCCGAAGATGACCACGAGGGTCATGATGATGTAGGCCATGCTCATGAACGGGATCAGCTTCTCGGTGACGGAGCCGATGCGCTTGATGCCGCCGAAGAGTACCAGACCGGTCAGCACAGCCAGCCCGATGCCGAGCACCCACTTGAGGGTCGTTTCGCCGGTGAAGCCCGGGTTCAGGGCGGTGACCGCGCCGGTGATGGAGCCGACGATGGAGTTGGACTGGGACATGTTGCCGATGCCGAAGGCGGCCAGCGCGGCCAGCAGGCTGAACATCACGGCCAGCCATTTCCAGCCCTTGCCCATGCCGTTCTCGATGTAGTACATGGGGCCGCCGACCCAGTCGCCGTTGGCGTCGCGCTCACGGTAGCGGATGGCGAGGACGACCTCGCTGTACTTGATGACCATGCCCAGCAGGGCGGCCATCCACAGCCAGAATACGGCGCCGTAGCCGCCCATGGCGATGGCCTGGGACGTGCCGACGATGTTGCCGGTGCCCACGGTGGCGGCCAGCGCGGTGGTGACCGCCTGCAGCGGGGTCACGGCGCCCTTGCCGGCCTGCTGCCTGGTGAAGAGCTTGCCGAGGGTGTTCTTCATGGCGTAGCCGAAGCGCTTGAACTGCACCGCGCCGCTGCCGATCGTCAGGTAGACGCCGCCGATGAACACACAGGGGAGCAGGATGTACAGCCAGGCCACGCTGTTGAGCGTCCCGGCCAGGAAGTTGTAAAGCCAGGAATCATAGATCGACATACGGTTTCCTCCCATGTTGTCAGATTTCTCTCCGCGGCCGGATATCCGAAACGCCGCGTCCGTTTTTCCCGGGCGCGGCGTTTTGAATATGACAGCCCAGTTTAAAGTGGATAAATCATATCATGTGAAAACAGGGCTTGACAAGACTAAAATTTAACGATTTAACGAGCTGCAGAACGGCGCGCAGCAGCAATTCTCACAAAAAGCCCTGCGGGCGGTACAAACAGCCCGGCCGTGGAGCACTAGCCGATGGCAGAAGCCGTTGCTCTTCTCCGGCGGCAGGATGGCCCGGAGCTGCTTTTCGATCTTCGGCGGGTCCTTTTCGTTGTCCACCAGGCCCATGCGGTTGCACAGACGGATGCAGTGCGTGTCCACCACCACCGACCCGGGCACGTTGTACACGTCCCCGAGGATCAGGTTGGCGCTCTTGCGCCCGACCCCGGCCAGGGTGAGCAGGTCGTCCATATTGTCGGGCACGACGCCGCCGAAGCGCGTCACGAGCTGCTGCGCCTGCAGCACAAGATCCCGGGCCTTGCCGTGGTAGAACCCGCAGGAGCGGATATAGTCCTCCACCTCGGCCACATCGGCCTCGGCCATGGCGCGGCAGTCGCCAAAGCGCTCGAACAGCGCCGGCGTGACCTTGTTCACCCGCTCGTCGGTGCACTGGGCCGCCAGACGCACCTGTACCAGCAGCTTCCACGGGTCTCTCTCCTCCAGCGTGCAGTCCGCGTCGGGATATTCCGCCTCCAGCGCCGCTATGATGCCGTCGATCTGTTCGCGTGTACGCATATGAACCACCTCGGGTGGATTGTAACACGCCGCGGCGTGCTCTGACAAGATTCGCGGTTGCCACCGGGCGAAAAAAACGCTATAATCGGACCGTAAACGTTTATCGCGCGTTTCGGGAGGAGGCGGCAGGATGCCCGCAAACAAATATCGTCCGCTGGCCGACGAGCTGCGGCCCGCGACTCTTGACGAGGTGGTGGGGCAGGACCACATCCTCGGCGAGGGCGGCCTGCTCCGCCGCATCATCGACAGCGGCCGGATCCCCAACATGATCTTCTACGGGCCCTCGGGGACCGGCAAGACCACGGTGGCGCGGATCATCGCCGACAGGACCAACCGCACGCTGCGCAAACTCAACGCCACCACCGCGGGGCTGGCCGACATCCGTGCCGTCATCGACGAGGTGGATACGCTGATGGCGCCCAACGGCATCCTGCTCTATCTCGACGAGATCCAGTATTTCAACAAGAAGCAGCAGCAGAGCCTGCTGGAGTTCATCGAGAACGGCTCCATCACGCTGATCGCCTCCACCACCGAGAACCCGTACTTCTATGTATATAACGCGGTGCTCTCCCGCAGCACGGTTTTTGAGTTCAAGGCCATCACGCCCGAGGCGGTGGAGGGCGCGGTGCGCCGGGCGCTGCGGCTGCTCTCCGAGCGGGAAGGGCTCGAGGCCCGTCCCGAGCCGGGGGTCGTGGGGCTGGTGAGCCAGGGCTGCGGCGGGGACGTGCGAAAGGCACTCAACGCCGTGGAGCTGCTTTTTACCGCCGCCCGGCGTGAAAACGGGGGCGTATACCTCACCGAGCAAGACGCCCGGGCCGTCACCCAGCGCAGCGCCATGCGCTATGACCGGGAGGGCGACGAGCACTACGACATCGTCTCGGCGCTGATGAAATCCCTGCGCGGCTCCGATCCCGACGCGGCGCTGCACTATCTCGCGCGGCTGCTGGAGGCCGGGGACATGGCCGGGGCCTGCCGCCGGATCCTGTGCTCGGCCAGCGAGGACATCGGCATGGCCTATCCCCAGGCGGCGGCCATCGTCAAGGCCTGCGTGGACAGCGCGCTGCAGCTCGGTCTGCCCGAGGCGCGTCTGCCGCTGGCCCAGGCCTGCATCCTGCTGGCCACCGCGCCCAAATCCAACTCCGTCGTCGCCGCCATCGACGCGGCCCAGGCCGACGTCCGCGCCGGCAAGAGTGGGATCATCCCCCGGGAGATGCAGAACGTCCACGCCGACGGCGCCGGGTTTGAGCGCGAGCAGGGATATCTCTACCCCCACAATTACGACGGCCACTGGGTCCGCCAGCAGTATCTGCCCGACTCGCTCAAAGACGCGAAGTATTACGAGTACGGCGACAACAAAACCGAGCAGGCCGCCCGCGCCTACTGGGAAAAGATCAAGAAATGACCGCCCGACCGGCGGGGAGGAAGAGACCATGGACGTACGCGTGGGCGACGTGCTGACAATGAAAAAGCCGCATCCCTGCGGCGAAAAACGCTGGAAAGTCCTGCGCATCGGCGCGGATTTCAAGCTCCGCTGCCTGGGCTGCGGCCGTGAGATCATGGGCGCGCGGCAGAAATTCGAGAAGCAGATCCGCGCCATCGACAGAGACGAAAACGACGCGGAAGGCAAAAATTAGCAGCCGCTAACTGCCAATTGTGTTGAATAACGGCGGAAAAACCAATATAATCATTTGTACTGACCAAAAACACAGGAGGAGAAAGATCTATGAAAAAGCTGACCGCCAGCAAGACCATCGAATGCATGGCATGTCTGCAGTGCGTCCGCGCGTGTTCCGAGGCCTACTACAAGGAATTCCATCCCGATAAATCCAATATCAAGATTATCGAAAAGAACGGCGCGGCCAAGCCGCAGGTCTGCATCCAGTGCGGCAAGTGCGCCCGGGCCTGCCCGAACAACGCCATTACCAGGAACGAGAAGACCGGCGTTTACATGATCAGCAAAAAGCTCTGCACCGGCTGCGGCACCTGCGTCGACGAGTGCCCGTTCGGCCTGATCGTCAAGGCTCCCGACAAGGAGTACGCCTCCAAGTGCGTGGCCTGCGGCATCTGCGCCAAGGCATGCCCCATGGACGTGCTGGAAGTCGTGGACAAATAATCCTTCCTGCATAAGCATCCGCCCCCGGAGTCGTCCTCCGGGGGCGTTTTTTTGCCGCAGACCCCGGAGCGCCGCCGCCGACCGCAGAGGGAAAGCGACAGGTCCCGGAGAAAAACAGCAGGGCTGCCGCAGCTCGGCGGCAGCCCTGAAGGCACGCGGCGTTACATTTTTTCCGGCGCGCTCACGCCGATGACGGCCAGCGCCGCGGCGATGACGCTCCGGCAGGCCGCGCACAGGGCGAGCCTGGCGTCACGGACCGCCGGCTCCGCCTCGCGGATGCGGCAGGCGTTGTAGAACCGGTGGAACCGCGCGGCCAGCTCGATGGCGTAGCGGTTGATGCGGCTGGGATCGTAGTCCCGCGCGGCGAGCTGGATCTCTTCGGTGAAGGCGGCCAGCTGCTTGATGAGCTCGAGCTCCTGCGCGCTGGAGAGCAGCGAGACGTCCGTATCCCTGACGGCGGGCACGGGGAAACCCTCTGCGGCGAGCATCGCCAGCAGCGAGCAGATCCGCGCGTGGGCGTACTGCACGTAATAGACCGGGTTTTCGCTGTCCTGGCGGACCGCCAGGTCCAGGTCGAATTCCAGATGGGTCTCCGGCTTGGCGTTGAAGAAGAACCGGCAGGCGTCCACGCCGATCTCGTCGAGCAGGTCATTGAGCGTGAGCGCCTTGCCCGAGCGCTTGGAGACCTTGACGGTCTCGCCGTCGCGGACCAGCCGGACCATCTGCATGATGAGGAAGTCCAGCCGCCGGCCCTGCAGCCCCAGCTCCGGGGCGGTCATGGATTTGGCGAAGCGGATCGCGTGTCCGTGGTGGTCGGCGCCCCAGACATCGATGACCCGGTCGAAGCCGCGCTCGACGAATTTGTTGCGATGATAGGCCAGATCCACGGCGTAATAGGTGTAAAAACCGTTGGAGCGGCGCAGGACCTCGTCCTTCTCCGCGCCGAGGGCGGTGTTGCGCAGCCAGAGCGCGCCGTCCTTTTCGTAAGTATGACCGCCCTCGGTCAGCAGCGCCACGGTCTCGGCCACATAGCCGCTCTCGTGGAGGCTGCTCTCGAGGAACCAGTTGTCGAAGCGGATGCCGTAGCGCTCGAGATGCTCGCGCATGAGCGCGATGTTCTTTGGCAGGCCGTAATTCTCAAAGGCCAGGCGGCGCTCCTCTCCGGACATGGAGAGGTATTTGTCGCCGTCACGGTCGATGATCTCCTGCGCCAGCGCGCGGATGTCCTCGCCGTGATAGCCGTCCTCGGGGAATTCCACGGCGTTCTCCCCCAGCAGGAGCTGGAGATACCGGGCCTCGATGCTGCGGCCGAACTTGTCCACCTGGTTGCCTGCGTCATTGACGTAGAACTCCCGGTACACGTCGGCGCCGGACATGTCGAGGACCGTTGCCAGAGTGTCGCCGAGCACGCCGCCCCGGGCGTTGCCGATGGTCATGGGACCCGTGGGGTTGGCGGAGACGAATTCCACCATCACGCGTTCGCCGGTGCGCTGTTCGGCGCGGCCGTAATCGGCGCCCTCCGCCTCCACGGCGGCGAGCACCGCGGCATACCATTTTTCCGACACGCGGAAGTTCAGGAAGCCCGGTCCGGCGATCTCCGCGGAGGCAAAGTAGCTGTCCTCCAGCGAGAGGTTTTCCGTCAGGATCTCCGCGATCTTCCGCGGCGGCATACGCAGGGCCTTGGCCCCGGCCATGGCGTGGTTGGCGGCGTAATCGCCGTTGCGGGCGTCCTTGGGGATCTCCACGCTGCCGTGCAGCTCGGCGCCCTCGGGAAAGAGCCCGGCGGCGGCGGCCCGGCGGCACGCGTCATTGAGCAGCTCGTTGATCTGCCGGCGGGCGTTTTCGATCAGATTGGCCATCTTATATCTCCTGTGTGACTTTCTTTCGGTTCCTGGACCTGGATATAAAACCGGTTCCGGCCAACGATGGTCTGGTCCACGTCAACGGTGTACTCGATCTCCATATCGCCGCCGTGCAGCCCCAGGGAGCTGCGGATGCGCCGGGTGTTGAGCCCCATGGTGGCCGAGCCGAAGGGCGTTTCGTAGAGGAAGTAATGCTTTTTGCCCTGCTCGAATTCCATGGAGGTGTTCTGCTCGCCCTCCCGGGAGAGCACCACGCTGTTGGGCTGTACGGTGATGGAGGTGCGCGCGCCGGCGCGGCCGGTGAGCTCGCTCTCGTCCCAGGTCATGCAGATCTGGTCGTGCTCCACGCCGTACTGACCGGCGGTGACAAGCTGCAGAGCGTCCGGGCCGTTCTTGCCGTGCTGGATGCCCGTGACGGATATGATGACGTCTTTCATTTTCATGGGAAGATCCCTCCTTCGGAAGGGGCTGGTAAACCGGTTGATAAATTATATGCCAAAGCGGCCGGATTGACAAGAAGAAAATTGTATGGTAAAACACCCCTCGTACCGCTATAATATTATACTGTACGGCACATGCGTTTCTATTCCGGAAAGGAGGGGTGGACTTGCAGATCGAATTGACGGAGAAGGAATTCCGCCGGCTTTTGGACATGGTGTATATCGGCAACTGGATCCTCAATTCCTGCCGGGAGGACGACCGGTTCGAGGATTACGACGACATGGAGGAAAAGCTGTTTTCCCTGTGCCCCGACCACGGGATGTCAGCCCTGACCCGGTTCTGGGACGGCCACTGGTATCCCTCCCGCGCCTTCGAGGAGGGCGGCATCCACGAGGCCATCGCCGACTACGAGGACGCCGTGTTTTACGATATCCTGGCCGAGGAGCTGGCCCGGCGGGACATGAGCGCCGAGCAGATCAGCCAGTACGACGACGAGGCGCTGGCCGAGCGCATGGAGGAATACTTCGACGAGTTTGAAAAACACGGCATCGACAACGTGAGGATAGAGCCATGAAGACGGATATCCTGATCATCGGCGCCGGCCCGGCGGGGATCTTCACCGCGCTGGAGCTGCTGCGGCAGGGTTACAGGGGCCATATCACGATGGTGGAGAAGGGCCGCAGCGTGGAGCGCCGCCGCTGCCCCAAGGCGGAGACCGGCAAATGCATGAACTGCAAGCCCTACTGTCACATCACCACCGGCTTTTCCGGCGCCGGCGCCTTTTCCGACGGGAAGCTGTCCCTCTCCTGCGAGGTGGGCGGCGACCTGCCCCAGCTGGTGGGCGACGCGCTGGTGCAGGACACCATCGAATACGCGGACCGGATCTATCTCGAATTCGGCGCCGATTCCCATGTGGAGGGCGTCAGCGAGCCGGACAAGGTCAAGGAGATCCGCCGCCGGGCTATCGGCGCGGGGCTCAAGCTCGTGGACTGCCCGATCCGTCACATGGGCACCGAACGGGCGCAGAAGATCTATCTCGGCATCCAGGAGCACCTGCTGGCAAGCGGCGTGGAGATCCTCTTCGAGCACGAGTGCCTCGATCTGTGGCTCGAGGGCGACGTCTGCCGCGGAGCGGTGATCTCCGACCGGAAGACCGAGCAGACCGTCGAGGCCGGACGGACGATCGTCGCCACCGGCCGCCGGGGCGCCGACTGGCTGGAGGCGCTGTGCGCCGAGCACGGCATCGCCCACCAGCCCGGCACCGTGGATATCGGCGTGCGGGTGGAGGTGCGCAGCGAGGTCATGGAGACCGTCAACGAGGTGCTCTATGAGTCCAAGCTCATCGGTTATCCGCCCCCCTTCAAGAACAAGGTCCGCACCTTCTGCCAGAATCCGGGCGGCTTCGTGTCCCAGGAGAACTACGACAACGGCCTGGCGGTGGTCAACGGCCACTCCTACAAGGAGCGCAAGAGCGAGAACACCAATCTGGCCATCCTTTGCTCCCACAATTTCAGCGTGCCCTTCAACCAGCCCATCAGCTACGCCCAGAAGGTGGGCGAGCTGACCAACATGCTGGCCAACGGGCACATCCTTGTCCAGCGGTTCGGCGATATTCTGGACGGCAAGCGCACCTGGCCCAAGGAGCTTTCCCAGAGCAACCTGCGGCCCACCCTGCCGGACGCGGTGGCGGGCGATATCACCGCCGCCATGCCCTACCGGGCCATGACCAACATCATCAACTTCATTCAGGCCATGGACCACGTGGTGCCCGGCTTCGCCAGCTACGAGACGCTGCTGTATTCGCCGGAGCTGAAATTCTACTCCAACCGCATCAA
>JAFXYJ010000151.1 GCA_017541825.1 Oscillospiraceae bacterium
CGACGCCAACGGCATCGTCAACGTCTCCGCCCGCGACATGGGCACCGGCAAGGAGCAGCACATCACCATCACCGCCTCCTCCAACCTCAGCAAGGACGAGATCGACAAGGCCGTGCGCGAGGCCGAGCAGTACGCCGCCGAGGACAAGCGGCGCAAGGAAGAGGTCGACGTGCGCAACGCCGGCGATCAGATGGTCTACCAGACCGAGAAGACCCTCGCCGACCTGGGCGACAAGGTCACCCCGTCCGACAAGAGCGAGGTCGAGCAGAAGCTCGCCGCGCTGAAGACGGCCCTCTCCGGCACCGACACCGAGGCCATCAAGTCCGCCACCGAGGCGCTGACCCAGGCCTTCTACGCGATCAGCGAGAAGATGTACCAGCAGGCCGCGCCGCAGCAGGACGGCCAGCCGGGCTACAACCCCGGCGCGCAGGGCGGCGCCCAGCAGGGCGGCCCCAACGGCCAGTATTACGACGCCGACTACGAGGTCGTGGACGACGATAAATAATCAAATGAGACCCGCTTTGCTGGGCTCTCATTTGAAGGCTGCGGCCTGCTGCAGCGCACTCGCTTCGCTCGCACGTTTGCAGGCCGAGAAGAGTCTTTCCCGACGCGCATGTCGCCGGGAAAGACGATTCAGATTTCTTTTGCGCCTGCGGGCGCAAACTCTGCGAGGCTATTATAAAAACCGGTCGGGTTTTCCTAACCGGTTTTTATGCAGAGGAGTGATTTAATTGGCGGATAAAAGAGACTATTACGAGGTGCTCGGCGTTTCCAAGGGCGCGAGCGCCGACGAGATAAAAAAGGCATACCGCAAAAAGGCCAAGGAGTACCATCCCGACCTGCACCCCGGCGACAAGGACTGCGAGGCGAAGTTCAAGGAGGTCAACGAGGCCTACGAGGTCCTCTCCGACGACGACAAGCGCGCCAAGTACGACCAGTTCGGCTTCGCAGCCTTCGACCCCAGCGGCTTCCAGTCCAGCGCCGAGGGCTTCGGCGGCTTCGCCGACATCCTCAACGACCTGTTCGGCGGCGGCTTCGGCGGCTTTGGCGGCTTCGGCGGCTATTCGACCCGCAGCGCCAACGCTCCCGCCCGGGGCGAGAGCGTCCGCACGGCGGTCAGCGTGGACTTTGCCGAGGCGGCCTTCGGCTGCAGCCGGGAGATCAGCGTGCAGAAGATCGAGCAGTGCGACACCTGCCGCGGCACCGGCTGCGAGGAGGGCACCACCGCCGAGATCTGCTCCGAATGCGGCGGCACCGGCGTCACCAGCCGCACGACCCGCACGCCCTTCGGCATGATGCAGACCCAGGACACCTGCCAGAAATGCGGCGGCTCGGGCAAGATCATCCACCACCCCTGTCCCACCTGCCGCGGCAAGGGCAAGGTCCGCCGCAACCGCAAGGTCAAGGTGGACATCCCCGCGGGCATCGACGACGGCCAGACCATCTCCCTGCGCGGTCTGGGCAGCGCCGGCAGCAACGGCGGGCCCAACGGCGATCTGCTCGTGACGGTGTCCGTGCGCAACAACACCGATTTCGAGCGGGAGGGCACCTCGGTGCTCTACGAGCTGCCCATCTCCATCGTTCAGGCGTCCCTCGGCGCGGAGATGGAGGTCCCCACCCTCGACGGAAAGGTCAAGTACACCGTGCCCGAGGGCACCCAGTCCGGCACCGTGTTCCGGCTCCGGGGCAAAGGCATCCCGTACCTGCGCGGGGGCGGCCGGGGCGACCAGTTCGTCACCGTCAAGGTCGTCACGCCCAAGAACCTGTCCAGGGAGCAGAAGGAGCTGCTGCACAAGCTGGGCGAAAGCCTCGGCGACACCGGCCTGCCGAAGAAAAAGGGCCTGTTCGGAAAGCTTTGATCCATAGAGCGGTCCTGTGCGGAGCAGGGCCGGATATGAAAATCCCGCACAAAAAAGTGCGGGATTTTTTGTGAAGAAAATTAAAAGCGCGCTATTGACATTTTAAAATAACGATAGTATACTATTGAATCAGCGGAGGTATCGAACTATGGATTTGGCAAGAAAACTGAAACTGATCGACGACAGCATCAAGAAAAAAGCCAACAACGACCTCGAGGAGATGGATCTGACCATCGCGCAGCACCACACGCTGGTTTTTCTTGTCCGCCGGGAAAACCATACGGCGGAGCTCAAGGAGATAGAGCGCGAATTCCGCGTGTCCCAGCCCACCGTGGCGGGCATCGCCCAGCGACTGGAGGCCAAGGGGTATGTGGAGTCGATGCAGCACCCCACGGACAAGCGCGTGAAGATGATCCGCCTGACGCCCCAGGGGGAGGCGCTTTGCAAGCGATCCTGGGAAAAAATGAAAGCCAGGGGTGAACGCATGACGGCCGGGCTCTCTGAGGAGGAGCTTGCGGAGCTGGACCGGCTGCTGGACATCGTCTACCGCAACATCGAGGCGGCGGACTGACGCCGCGCCAAGCAACTGCGCCTGCGGGCGCGAAAGGAGTCAAGGGTACATGATAAAAAAGTTTGTCCCCTTTGTGGGGCGGTATAAGAAGAACGCGATCCTCGGACCCGTTCTGCTGCTGGGGGAGGTCTTTATGGACATCCTTCAGCCGTTCGTGGTCGCTTCGCTGATCGACAAGGGCATCCAGGCGCAGAACATGCCCGCCGTGTACAAATACGGAGGGCTGATGCTGGGCTGCGCGATGCTGAGTCTGTTTTTCGGCGCCATGTCGGGCATACAGTCGTCCATCGCCACCACCGGCTTTGCCGCCAACGTGCGTGACGCCATGTTCAAGAAGATCCAGACCTTTTCCTTCAAGAACATCGACAAGTTCTCTACGGCGAGCCTGGTGACGCGCACCACCACCGACGTGAACAACGTGCAGATGGCCTTCATGCAGATCCTGCGCATCGCCACCCGCACGCCGGCCATGCTGCTGCTGAGCATGGTCATGTGCTTTGTCATCAGCCCCCGGCTGAGCGTCATCTTCCTGATCGCCGTGGCGATCGTGGGCACGGTGATGCCCACCATCGGCCGGTTCGCGGGCAAGATCTTCTCCACCGTGTTCCAGCGCTATGACGCGATCAACGCCCGGGTGGAGGAGAATGTGGCCGGCGCGCGCGTGGTGAAGGCTTTCGTGCGTCAGGACTACGAGACGGAGAAATACGCCAAAGCCACCGCCGATCTGCGCTCGCGCTTCGTCAAGGCGGAGATGATCGTGGCCATGAACATGCCCGTGATGACGCTGGTCATCAACGCCTGCACCATCGCGCTGAGCTGGTTCGGCGCCCGGATGGTGGTCCTGTCCGGCGGCACCGCGCTGACCACCGGCCAGCTCACGAGCATGTTTTCCTACGTCATGCAGATCCTGATGAGCATGATGATGCTCAACATGATCTTTGTGATGCTGTCCATGGCCGGCGCCAGCGCCAAGCGCATCATAGAGGTTCTCGAGGAGGAGCCGGACATCAAAAACGGCGCGGAGCCTCTGACGGAAGTGGAAAACGGCGCGATCGATTTCAACGACGTCTCCTTCCGCTATTCCGAGACCTCGGACGATCCCGTGCTCAAAAACATCGACCTGCACATCCGCTCCGGAGAGACCATCGGCCTCATCGGCGGCACCGGCTCGGGCAAGTCCTCGCTGGTCAGCCTGATCTCGCGGCTCTACGACGTAGAGTCCGGCTCGGTGTGCGTCGGCGGACGCGACGTGCGCGACTACGACGTGGAGGTCATCCGCAACGCCGTGTCCGTCGTGCTGCAGAAGAACGTGCTGTTCTCCGGCACTGTATACTCCAACCTGCGCTGGGGCAAGGCCGACGCCACGGAGGCGGAGTGCCGCGAGGCCTGCCGGCTGGCCTGCGCCGACGAGTTCATCGACAAGCTGCCCGACGGCTACGACAGCCGCGTGGAGCAGGGCGGCGCCAACTTCTCCGGCGGCCAGAAGCAGCGGCTGTGCATCGCCCGGGCGCTGCTGAAAAAGCCGAAGGTGCTGATCCTGGACGACTCGACCTCCGCGGTGGACACCGCCACCGACGCGAAGATCCGCGCCGCCTTCCGGGATGTCATCCCCGAGACCACCAAGATCATCATCGCCCAGCGGATCGCCAGCGTCCGTGACGCGGACCGGATCATCGTCATGGACAACGGGCGGGTCGTCGGCTTCGATTCTCATGACAACCTCATGAAGACCAACGCCATCTACCAGGAGATCTACGAGACGCAGACCAGGGGCGGCGGCGACTTCGACGAGCCGGACGCGTGAGCAGAGAGGAGGAATGATATATGGGACCCAGAGGAAGAGGCTACGCCCAGGGACCGCTGGATAAGGGGACGCTGCGGCGGGCATTCAAATACGTCTTTGCCGACTACTCGCTCCCCCTGCTGGTGGTGGCCGTGCTGATCGGCGTCGGCGCCTGGACGCATCTGCAGGGCACGCTGTTCATGCAGAAGCTCATCGACGTCTACATCCTGCCCCTGATGGGCCAGACGGACCCGAGCTTCCGGCCGCTGGCCGGCGCGCTGGGAACGCTGGCGGTCATCTACCTCGCCGGCATCGCGGCGACCTATCTGCGCAGCATCATCATGGCCGTGGTGGCCCAGGGCTCGCTGGAAAAGATGCGCAACGAGCTGTTCCGCAAGATGCAGACCCTGCCCATCCGGTATTTTGACACCCACGAGCGCGGCAACATCATGTCCGTGTTCACCAACGATATCGACACCATGCGCCAGGTCATCGGCCAGACGCTGCCCCAGGTGCTCGACTCGGGGATCACGATCGTGCTGACGCTGGTCAGCATGATCCGTCTGAGCATCCCCCTGACGCTGTTCTCCTTCCTGATGGTGGGCGTGCAGCTCTTCGCCTCGGGCAAGCTGGGCGGCCTGTCGCGGAAATACTTCTTCCAGCGCCAGACGGACCTGGGCCGCGAGAACTCCTTTGTGGAGGAGATGCTCGAGGGCATGAAGGTCGTCAAGGTCTTCTGCTTCGAGGAGAAATCCATCGAGGGCTTTGAGGAGCGCAACGAGGCGCTGCGACAAAGCGCGGCCAAGGCCGAGATCTATTCGAGTGTCCTGATGCCCGTCAACGCCAACATCGGCAACATCGGCTACGTGCTCATGGCGGTGCTCGGCGCGGCGCTGGTCATCAGCGGACGCGCCGGCGCGCTGACGCTGGGCATGCTCATCACCTTCCTGAACCTGAACCGGAACTTCTCCCGGCCCGTCACCATGGTCTCCCAGCAGGTCAACGCCATCGCCATGGCCATGGCCGGCGCCGCCCGCATCTTCCATATGATGGACGAGGAATCCGAGGCCGACGAGGGCTACGTGGAGCTGGTGAACGTCACCGAGGGCGCCGACGGCACGCTGACCGAGACCAGGGAGCACACCGGCCGGTGGGCGTGGAAGCACCCCCACCACGACGGCACGCTGACCTACGTGCCCATGCGCGGCCAGGTGACGCTCGACGACGTGACCTTCTCCTACGACGGGGTTAAAGTCGTGCTGCACGACGTATCGCTCTACGGCAACCCGGGCGAAAAGATCGCCTTTGTCGGCTCCACCGGCGCGGGCAAGACCACGATCACCAACCTGCTCAACCGGTTTTACGACATTGCCGAGGGCAAGATCCGCTACGACGGCATCAATATCCAGAAGATCAAGAAGCCGGCGCTGCGCTCGGCTCTGGGCATGGTGCTCCAGGACAGCCAGCTCTTCTCCGGCACGATCATGGAGAATATCCGCTACGGACGGCTGGACGCCACCGATGAGGAGTGCATCGCCGCGGCGAAGCTGGCCAACGCCGACGCCTTCATCCGCCGGCTGCCCGACGGCTACGACACCGAGATCTCCGGCAACGGCGCGCAGCTTTCCCAGGGCGAGCGGCAGATGCTCTGCATCGCCCGGGCGGCCGTGGCAGACCCGCCGGTCATGATCCTCGACGAGGCCACCTCCTCCATCGACACGCGCACCGAGTCCCAGGTGCAGACCGCCATGGACGCGCTGATGCACGGGCGCACGACCTTCGTGATCGCCCACCGGCTCTCCACCGTTCGCAACAGCGACTGCATCATGGTCATGGAGGGCGGGCGCATCATCGAGCGCGGCAACCACGACCAGCTCATCGCCAAAAAGGGCAAGTACTACCAGCTCTATACCGGCAGGAACACCGAGGAAACGGCCTGAACGGGACAGAGATACAGATAAACAAAAAAGGTTCGGGCCTCGGCCCGAACCTTTTTCGTTTGTTTGTCTGCCGGGGTATCAGAGCTCGCCCCCCATACCGCAGTCGGGATCCAGATAGAAGCTTTCACTGCCCAGACCGGGGATGGTGAAGGTAAGGCTGCCGGTGACCGGCTTGCCTTTCTTCAGGCTGATCACACCGCCGCCACTGTTGCCGGGGCTCATCAGCTCAAACATGCCCGTCAGCGGCTTGCCGTTGCTGCCGTAGAAACCTTTGAGCTCGCCGTTGGCCTTGGTCCTGATCTGGACGGTCTCCATAATGCCCATTATATCGGCCTGTGATTCGATCGACATCATCATTTCCATTGTGACCTTTTTGATGTTGATCCCATACGCTGTCCCTGCTATCGCGGGATCGACGTACCATTTACCCTTGAACCGGTAAACCGGGGTAAAGAAGTCCAGAGGAACGCCCATCCGGTTGGTATGCCAGGCTTTTGCGGTGCCATCTATCGATGCTTCCACGATCTGGTTGGCAGCCGCGCTGCCGTCGGGATTGACAATGATCATGCCTTCATAGAACGCCATGGTCTTCTGATCCGCGGCGCTCAGAGCGGACCAGTTCTCGACCTGGACGGCGGTGGGCTGGCTCTCGCCGGTGCTGTAGAGCGCGTCGCCTTCGATCAGGTAGTATTTACCGCCGAACAGAACGAGGGAAAGCTTGCCGCTCTCGTCGACAAAGCGGGAGCCGTCGGCGTTGAGCAGCACACGGTATTCCCCGATGGACACCGCGCCGGTGGCGGGCAGGCCCTTGCTGTCAAGCAGGAAGGTGTTGTAGTTGCCGGTGCCGTTGTCGCCGAATCGGACAGTCTCGCCCCCGGCGGGCAGGCCGGAGTTGGCGTAGACGATCTTCGCCAGGGAGCCGTCCTTGTTCCACACGGCCTCCAGGCTCCGGTTGGAAATGCCGTTGATAAAGGGATAATTGCCTATCGCGGGCATGGCCTGAGCGCCGGAATAGTAGTCGTAGTAATACCACTTGCCGCCGCTCTTGCGCAGAGCGTTCGTGACCTTCCAGCCTTCGCTGTCGAACAGATAGTACTGTCCGTCGATCTTCACCCGGCCCGTGGCGAGGGTGCCGTTTTTGAGCGCGTACTGCGTCTTACGGGAGTTGAGCCAGCCTGCGGTGAGGGCGCTGGTGCCGTCGGAAGCGAACTTGTAGAGCTTCTTCTTGATGACCATCGTCGTGTCGCGCAGGAGCTCGCCGTTGGCGGTGAAGTACAGCTTCGCTGTCTGGCCGGTGACATTGACGGGCTTGCCGCCGCCGATGCCGATGTCCTCCTCGCCGAAGGAGAGCTCGCCGTTGACCGCCAGGGGCACGGGGACCTTCTTCCAGCCGCCGGTCGTCGCTGCGCCGGTCTTGGGATTGAAGTACATCAGTGCGCCGGTGACGGACTCTGTCGCGGACGCATAATCGGCAATGTGTTTGATATCAATGATCCTGGCATTTCTGATGTATACCCAGCCGGTGATCATGCGCTCATCCCCGCCGAAGAGATAGAGCTTGCCGCCGATCTTGTAGAGCATATTGCCGTCGCTGCCGACCCTGTAAAGGAGCGAGGTGCCGTCTCTCGGATTCTGGACGGTCGCATAGTAGTACCTGGCGCCGCCGGGCCCGGTGACGAAGCCGGTCTTGCAGGTGCCGTTTTTGTTGACATAGCATCCCAGATCATAGGAGCCCAGTTTCTCGACCCAGCCGGCCTTTTTGGGCTTGTAGACTGCGTAGAGTTCATCTTCTTCGTAGTCGACGGGATTCATGGCATAGGCTTTACCCTTGATGACGAGAGGCATGATATAAGAGCTCCCGGGATTCTTATAATCGCGTCCCTGATAGTCAAAGTACATGGTGCCGATGCCCGGGACGTTCTTGAAAGCGTTGCGGGCCAGCACGCCGTTCTTGTCCGCAAAGCCGTAGTAACCGCTGCCGAGCTGCACGAGACCGTTTTTCTGCACGGTCCAGGTCTCCGGATCGAGGGAGTAAAGCTTGCCGTTGACGAACGCTAAGGGTGATTCGCTCGGCAGCTGCATATCGCCGTATTTGTTTACCAGATAGGTAGCGGCGGGGCTTGCCAGATCCGGACGGGCGTTGACCGGGCCGTTGACCGCCAGCCGGCTGTTCTTGTCCACGATCTGTACGGGATAGTATTCATTTGCACCTTCCTCTTGGATCAGCTCATACAGTATCGCGCTGGCGAACTTTGTCAGCGTTGCGGCCGCCTCGGGAGTTTCGGGCGTTTCATAATAATAGTTGACGCCCTTCTTGGGCTTTTTCGCATTGGCCAGCTGCGTGAATACCCGGTAGGGCTTCCCGCCGTCCAATACATACAGTCCGGTGTCGGTCGCTTCATTGGTGAGCCGACCGTTTTCATCAAAGAAGTAGGTCACGCCCTTGATGGTGACGGAGCTTCCCATGACGGGGCGTCCCTGGTTGTCGGCATACATCTTGTAATGCTCGGTCTTGCTTACGTACACGTCCACCAGGGAGTTCCGGACCAGAGAGCCGTCCGCAGCGGTGATGGTGCTGCCGAAGTAGGCGTACTTGGCGGCGGAGTTGTAGTACTTGGGCAGGTAGATAAAGTGGCTGTCCCCGGCGTTCGGGATAAAGAGTTTCCCGTTGATTAAACCTTCGCTCTGGAGCGCGCCGTGAACGCGCGGTTCGGCATACAGGATTACGGTGGCCTTCTTCGCGGTCGACGGGGTGTAGTTGCCGCCGCTCTCGGTGAAGTAGAGCCAGCCGGTCTGGATCACGCCGGCATTAAAATAATAAGTATAGGTTGTGCAGCCGGAGCCATACCACTCTTGAACTTCAATGATGCCGGTCGCGTCCATCAGGGCTTGGCCGCCGTTATCGCCCTTGCCGCTGCGGTTGTAGCCTTCGTCGTTGACCCAGGTCTCGCCCTTCCCGCCGGGCGCGGGCACCCAGTCGTTCCTGACCGGCAAGCCGGTGGCCGGGTCGTAATAACGCAGGTTGTCCCCGGTCTCCTTCCAGCCGGTGAACACGGAGCCGTCCGGATTGATGATGTACGGGTCGCCCTCGGCAACGGACGTCACGAGCAGACCGTTTTTAAAGAGATAAGCCTTGCCGTTGATCCTGTGCAGGCCCTCCTCGACCTGGAGCTTGGTCGCCGGATCGAAGTAGGCGATGCGCCGGCCCGTCAGATCTTCATAGGCCTCGGGGCCGTCGATAAAGCAGATGGCCCCGGTCTGGTCCATCCAGCCGGTGTAGGGCTTGCCGCCCCGGATGAACTGAACGGAGTTGCCGGCGCAGACAAAGCCGTCCACGTCCACGGTGCAGGTCGCCTTCTTGCCCAGGAACTCGGCGGTGATCGTGTAGTGGCCGCCCCCGTTGGGCTGGAGCCTGAGGGGTTCGGTGCCCGTCAGCTTGCCAGCGGGGAAGAGGTAATCGACGGTAAAGCTGGTGACGTATTCTTCTGTATCAAAGTCTACGAGTTGCAGGCCCTTGCCGCCGGTGACGGTGAACGCGACCGGGGCGGTCAGCTCGCTTTCCATAGACGCGAACTCGATCTGAAGAGTCGGCCTGGGATAAATCCCATCGGTCTGGAGATCGATCGTCAGCGTCGGCTCCGCGAATTCGAACTTTGTGGGCACGACGAACTTCACTTCCACCGTGAGGGTCGTGGTAAGCGAGGGATTAGCCACGCTGGTCACGGTGATCGTGGCCGTACCCTCGCCCACGGCGGTCACGTTGCCCGCCGCGTCCACGGTGGCGACCTTCTTGTTGCTGGTCTTGTAGGTGAAGCGGTTGTCTTCGCTTCCGCCGCCAAGGAGGATGAACCCGGAACCTCCGGGAGCGTCGTCGTCATCGGGTTTGTTGTACTGATAAGCCTGGATCCTGGCCGTGGCACCCTTATAATATAGGGTGATGCTGTCGCTGTGGCTCTCTGTAAACCAGGCTTCGACTGTATTCGGCGTGCTCTCCTGGAACACGGACACAGTCGTCCAGGCGGAGGGCACGGAGACGGCGTCTGTGAACGCAGCGGCGCCATAGTAGCACAAGAGATAGTCGTCCGCGGGGAGCTTCAGGGGGATCGTGAAAGTGCCGGCGGCAGCGGACGTCTCGTCGATATCAAAGGAGGTACCCGAGGGATTGTCAGCCGTTCTCAGAATAATACCGGCGATATATTTCAGCTCTGCGGGCAGCTTGACCTGGATCTCGCCGGAACCGTCGTAAGGCTCGTCGTCTACAACAACAGGGCCGGTATCATTCTTTGTCACTTTGGCGGCCGGCGCGGGCAGAACGACCAGCTTCTTGGCCGCTTCCACGGCGATCAGATCACCCTTGTCGTCGAACTTGACGACGCGGAGCGTGTATGTGCCCGCCGCGAGCCGGACCGGATTGACCGTGAACGTCGAACCGTCTTCGCTGCGCGCGATATAGTAACGGGTGGTTTTGCTCTCGGCGATCAGGTATTCATAACCGCTGACAGCGGCGGTGACCTTCACCCCGACCGTCCCGGCAGACTCGTCTGTATCAAGCACGACGGTCGGCGCCGGCTCGTCGTCTCTGGTGACGACGGCGCGGGCGTCGAGAGGCTCGGATACGACGTTCACGCCGTCGAACTCGATCTCGATGTCGATGGGCTCCTCGGGCTCCTCGGGCTCCTCGGGCTCCTCGGGCTCCTCAGGCTCTTCGGGTTCCTCGGGCTCCTCGGGTTCCTCAGGCTCTTCGGGTACCTCGGGCTCTTCGGGCTCTTCCGGCTCCTCAGGCTCCTCGGGTTCTTCGGGTTCTTCGGGTTCCTCGGGTTCCTCGGGCTCCTCGGGTTCCTCGGGCTCTTCGGGCTCCTCGGGTTCCTCGGGTTCCTCGGGTTCCTCGGGTTCTTCCGCAGCGGGCTCTTCCGCCGCCGGTTCCTCTTCCTCGTCCTCGAGCTGAGGCGCGAGGTCCTCTTCCTCCTCTTCCTCGATCAGAGGTTCCGGCTCCTCGTCGGCCGGTTCCTCGCCGATGAGCTCTTCCGTCTCGAGGTACTCC
>JAFXYJ010000152.1 GCA_017541825.1 Oscillospiraceae bacterium
CCATGGCCCAGACCCGCGAGCACCTGCTGCTGGCCCGTCAGGTCAACGTGCCCTATATCGTCGTCTTCCTGAACAAGGTCGACCAGGTGGACGATCCCGAGCTCCTGGAGCTGGTGGAGATGGAAGTCCGCGAGCTGCTCGACAAGTACGAGTTCCCCGGCGACGACACTCCCATCATCAAGGGTTCCGCTCTGAACGCCCTGGCTTCCGAGTCCAAGGATCCCCACGCTCCCGAGTACGAGTGCATCTGGGAGCTCATGGACGCTGTCGACACCTGGATCAAGACCCCCGAGCGCAAGGCTGATCTGCCCTTCCTGATGCCCATCGAGGACGTGTTCACCATCACCGGCCGCGGCACCGTCGTTACGGGCCGTGTCGAGCGTGGCCGCGTCAAGATCGGCGACAAGGTGGAGATCGTCGGCCTCGAGGACGAGACCAAGGAGACCACCGTTACCGGTACCGAGATGTTCCACAAGACCCTGGAGTACGCCGAGGCCGGCGACAACGTTGGCTGCCTGCTCCGCGGCATCACCAAGAAAGAGGTCGAGAGAGGCCAGGTCCTGGCTGCTCCCAAGTCCATCAAGCCCCTGCGCAAGTTCAAGGGCCAGGTGTACGTCCTGTCCAAGGAAGAGGGCGGCCGTCACACCCCGTTCTTCAACAACTATCGTCCCCAGTTCTACTTCCGTACCACCGACGTGACCGGCGTCATCTCCCTGCCCGAGGGCGTTGAGATGTGCATGCCCGGCGACAACGTCGACATGGACGTCGAGCTGATCACCCCGATCGCCATCGAGAACGGCCTTCGCTTCGCTATCCGCGAGGGCGGCCGTACCGTCGGCTCCGGTGTCGTTATCGGCATCAACGAGTAATTCGTTCAATCGAAAAAGGCTGGCAGCTGCCGCTGTCAGCCTTTTTTGTTCAGCTCTCCGCCGCTGTGCAGCGGCTTCATGAATCCGTCGAAGGACGCGGAATGGAGATCGCCGCCGATCAGCCGGCCCCGATATACGTACAGCGTGCACAGCGTCTCGCGTTCGGCGGGGTAGTTTTTGAGTACGTAAGTGTACATCCGGACGCTTTTGCCCGCATACTGCGTGAGATCGAACCCGGCTTCCTGCTGCAGACGGTTGTATTTGAGCAGCACGTCGGGAAATTCCTTCGGCAGCAGTATTTCCTTTTCATCCGCCGCGGTCTCTTCGCATTCCCACCCCAATGAGCGTATATAGGCCGTCCGCTGCTCATTGGTATCGCATTCGGGGCCCCTGCCGGCGCTGCGACTGCCGACCGCGCCGGCCAGAAGAATGATCCCGACAGCGGCGGCCGCGATCCCGATCAGCCGGAACAGCGTCGATCTTCGGCGCAGCATCGTGTTGTTCATGATGTCCTCACCCCCGCAGCATCCTATGGGACAGGAGATGGGAATATGCCATTTGTACGGCTTGACAAGCTCATAACCGATACGGGCCTGTGCTCCCGCTCCCAGGCGAGAGACTGGGTGCGGCAGGGAAGGGTGTCCGTGAACGGAGCGGTCGTCACCGACCCGTCGCAGAAGATCGACTCCGCCGCCGCGCTCTGCCTGGACGGGCGGCCGGTGGACGCGGGCGGCCATCTGTACGTGATGCTTCACAAGCCTGCCGGGCTGCTGACGGCCGCACGAGACGCGAGAAAGCCCACGGTATTGGACGCCATGCCCGAGGCGTGGAAGCGGCGCGGCCTGTTTCCCGTGGGGCGGCTGGACAAGGATACGACGGGCCTGCTGCTCCTGACGGACGACGGCACGTTCGCCCACAGGGTCATTTCCCCCAAAAGCCATGTGAGCAAGCTCTATGAGGCCGCAGTGGCGGGGACGCCGACCCCGGAAGATGTCGAAGCATTTCGGGAGGGGATCGTCCTCAAGGACGGCACGCGCTGCCTGCCCGCCGGGCTCGAGATCTGCGGCGAAGGGATCGTCCGCGTCGAGATCTTTGAAGGAAAATACCATCAGATCAAACGCATGCTCGCCTCAAGAAACCTGCCGGTGCTGGAGCTGCACCGGCTGCGCATCGGCGGTCTGTGGCTGGACGAGAAGCTTTCTCCCGGCGAATACCGGCTGCTTACCGAGGAGGAGATCGAAACGATCCAACAGGGGCTTTTGTCGAAATGACGAAGCCCCTTTTATCTCCAATAAGGTTTGAACGCTGTTAATTCATACAAAAAACAAATAAGAAATTATTGAACTGCACCGTAAAATCCATAACAGTAAAAAATATTTACAAATTGTAAAGAAATAACTATTGAAATTTGCACAGATATGGATTATTATGAAAAATACATAAAAAAACAGCATGGTTTTCGTACAAGTGGAAAGAAAGATGAGGGGGCAAAGCTGTATGTCCAGCAGGATATTTCAGAGTGTTATTATTCAGATGAAAGACGCCACCGATCGGTGCATGGGTGTGGCGGATGAGCAGGGGATCGTCGTCGCCTGCAGCGAGCTGGGGATGATCGGCACGAAGCTGGAGGATTTCCGCGGTGTACAGGGTGAATACCCCGAGCAGGTCTTCACCAGCGGACAGCGCACCTACAAACCCGTGGGCGGAGCGAACTCGCGGCCCGATTATGCCGTCTTTGTTGACGGGCGGGATTCTTCCGCCCGCTGTGTGTGCATCCTCGCGGCCGTGGCCTTCCAGGAGGCCAAGATCAATTATGAGGAAAAGCACAACAAGACCATCTTCATAAAGAATATCATCTCCGACAATATCCTTCCCGGGGATATCTATGTTCGGGCCAAGGAGCTCCACTTTGCCACCGACGTGCCCCGTGCCGTTTTCCTGATCCGGCAGACCGACCGGGCGGACATGTCCGCGCTGGAGACGGTCTCCGAGATGTTCCCCGACCGGCAGAAGGATTTTGTCCTGAGCGTCAACGAGAACGATCTCGTCCTCATCAAGGAGCTGACCGCGGTCTCCGAGAACAACAAGGAGCTCTACGATATCGCCAACGCCATCGAGGAGAAGCTCCGCACCGATCTCAATATCCGCTGCGTGATCGGCATCGGCACCACGGCTCGCCATCTTCGCGTGCTGGCCGACAAGTACAAGGAGGCCCAGGTGGCCATCGACGTGGGCAAGGTCTTCGACACCGAGAAGACCGTGATCCACTATGACAATCTCGGCATCGGACGGCTCATCTATCAGCTTCCCACCACTCTGTGCGAGATGTTCCTCGGCGAGGTCTTCAAGAAGAAACCCATCGAGGCGCTGGATCAGGAGACGCTCTACACGATCAACAAATTCTTTGAAAACAACCTGAACGTGTCGGAGACCTCCCGCAAGCTGTTCGTGCACCGCAACACGCTGGTATACCGGCTGGAGAAGATCAAAAAGCTCACCGGCCTGGACCTGCGGGAATTCGACCACGCGATCATCTTCAAGGTCGCGCTGATGGTAAAGAAATACCTCAATTCACAGAACGGTGAGTTTTGATCCACCGGGGAGACAGCGGTATGGTTTCTCTGAACAAAGTTAGAATGCGTTATCCCGGCACGAAACGGGACGTGCTCAAGGACATCGACCTTGAGATCAAGGACGGGGAATTCGTGTTTCTGATCGGCCCCTCCGGATCCGGGAAATCCACGATCATCAAGCTCCTCACCGGCGAGGTCCGCGCTACCGGCGGCAAGATCCGCGTCAACGACTTTGACCTGCGCAGCATCAAGCGCCGCCATCTGCCCAAGCTCCGCCGGACGCTGGGCGTCATCTTCCAGGATTTCCGGCTGATCGAGGATATGTCGGTCTATGACAACGTGGCCTTTGCCATGCGCGTCGTCGGCGCCTCCAGCCGGGACATCCGCAAGCGCGTGCCCTACGTGCTGGACCTGGTGGGCCTGTCCGACTGCAAAAACAGGCTGCCCCGCGAGCTCTCCGGCGGCGAGCAGCAGCGTGTGGCCATCGCCCGCGCGCTGGTCAACTCCCCGGGGCTGATCATCGCCGACGAGCCCACCGGCAACCTTGACCCGGCCAAAAGTCTGGAGATCATGCTGCTGCTCCGGAAGATCAACGAGCTGGGGACCACGGTCCTGGTCGTCTCCCATGAAAAGGAACTTGTCAACGCACTGGGCAAACGTGTCGTTTCCCTCGATGACGGCGTGCTGACGGATCACGGAGGCGAGTATTACAAATGAAACTGAGCAGATTCGGTTATCTTTTCCGGGAGGGCCTGCGCGGCGTGTTCTCCCACGGCTTCCGCTCCTTCGCTTCGATCACGGTCATCGCCGCCTGCCTGATCATCATGGGCAGCTTTGCGCTGCTGGGCGTCAATATCGACAGCATCATCAAGGACATGGAGCAGGACAGCCAGATCCTGGCTTTCGTGGACGAGTCGCTGACCCAGGACGACGCGCGGCTGCTCGAGGGCGCCATCCGCACGCTCAGCAACGTGCGCGAGGTGCGCTTCATCACCCGCGAGGAAGCGCTGGACAACTATAAATCCCAGTACGAGGACACCTCGATCTTCAACGATATCGACGCCTCGGTGCTTCGCAACCGCTATGTCGTGTATCTCAACGACATCACGCTCATGGAAGCCACGAAGGAGGCCCTGGAGAACATCCCCGGCGTGGCGGACGTCAACGCCGAGGTGGAGATCGCGGAGGGCTTTATCACGGTGCGCAACGTCGTGAGCGTGATCACGGCCATCCTTATCGTCGTGCTGCTGATCATCTCGCTGTTCATGATGTCCAACACGATCAAGCTCGCCACCTTTACCCGGCGGGAGGAGATCGCGATCATGAAAATGGTCGGCGCCAACAACGGCTTCATCCGCCTGCCCTTCGTCATCGAGGGTCTGATCATGGGCCTGCTCGGCGCGGGCATCGGTTTTCTGCTCGAATGGGTGGTGTACAACTTTATCGCCGAACGCATCACGGAATCCATGGCGGGCAATCTATTCCGGTTCATTCCGTTCGCGCAGATCATGACGCCGCTGCTGATCGTATATCTGGCCGTGGGCGTGCTGGTCGGCGCCTTCGGCGGCGGTATGGCCATCCGCAACTATCTGAAGGTATAAAACCATGATGAAAAACGATTCCCCATTGCGTTCCGTGCTGTGCGTCCTGCTGTCGGTGCTGCTGCTGATCCAGGCGCCGGTCTGGCCCGTGCGCGCCGAGGCGACCACGCAGGACGAGATCGACGCGGTCAAGCTCAAGCTCTCCGAGATCGAAAAGCAGATCGAAGCCCAGCAGGAGGTCATCAACCAGCTCACCGAGAACAAGGGCCGGGTCGTGGACCGCAAGATCGCGCTGGACGCCAAGATCGATCTGACGCTCCAGCAGATCGACCTGATCACCGAGCAGGTGAGCATTTACGACACGATCATCTCCGAGAAGGAGACGGAGCTTGCCGAGGCCCAGACGGTGGAGGACACGCAGTCTGAGCTCCTTCGGGCGCGGATCCGCGCCATGGAGGAGAACGGCAACTACTCCTACATATCCTTCCTCTTTGAGGCGAGCAGCTTTTCCGATCTGCTGTCGCGGCTGGGTGATATCGACGATATCATGCACTACGATAAGGCGCTGGAGGAGCGGTACATGGCCGCCCGCGAGGACGTGGAGACCATCAAGCGCAGCTATGAGGAATACCAGCTCCAGCAGGAGGATCTGGTCAAGGAGCTGGACGCCAAGAAGGTCGAGCTCGACGGCATGATCGAGGCTGCCAACCAGCTCATGAACAGCATCGACGAGATGTCGGACGACGCCCAGGCCGAGTATGACGCCATCAAGGACGTCCGCGAACAGACGGAAGCGGAGCTGGCGGCGCTGCTCAAGAAGCTTGCCGAGGAAGAGGCGGCCAAGAGAGCGGCGGAGGCCGCTGCGGCGGCCGCGGCGGGAGGCTACGGCGGCTCCAATGCCGTCAGCCTCTCGAGCCTCATGTGGCCCGTCCCCAGCTGTTCGCTGATCACCTCCCGATTCGGGAACCGCAGATCACCCACCGCCGGCGCCAGCTCCTACCACGGAGGGCTGGACATCGGCGCCGGCCAGGGCGCCTCGATCGTCGCCGCCCAGGCGGGCACAGTCATCCTGGCCTCTTACAGCGGCGGCTACGGCAACTGTGTCATGATCAACCACGGCAACGGTCTGGTAACGCTCTACGGCCATATGCAGTCGATCTCGGTACGCAACGGCGCCCACGTTTCCAAGGGACAGACCATCGGCCGCGTCGGCTCCACGGGAGTTTCCACCGGCCCCCACTGCCATTTCGAGATCCGCATCAACGGCGTCCAGACCGATCCGGCGCCCTACTTCTCCGGACTGTCCTATTATAACTGCTGAAGAGCAGCGACTTGAAAAAGGCGAACTATGAAGAATCACAAGTTTTATGTCAGAGCCCTGTGCGTGTTCCTGGCCGTGCTGATGGTCCTTTCCATCGTCTTCATGGTCATACCCGTGCGGGCCGTGTCGGAGGCGGATATCGCCCTCCTGCAGACGAAGCGGCACCTTCTGGAGGAGCAGCTCGTCCAGCAGGCGGCGCTGATCGATTCTCTCACGGAGAACCACGCCCTGATCATCGACCGCAAGGCGGCGCTCGACAGGCAGATCGAGCTCAACCGCGAGAGCATCGAGCTCATGACCGAGGAGATCGAGGCCTACGACGCCATGATCGCCGAAAAGGAGGAGGAACTCTCCGCCGCCCTGGACGAGGAGGAGAACCAGACAGAGCTCTTCCGCGGCCGGGTCCGCGCCATGGAGGAGAACGGGAACGTGTCCTTCCTGACCTATCTTTTCGCCGCGGACAGCATATCCGAATTCCTGTCCAGACTCGGTGATATCGACGATATCATGCACTACGACAGGGAACTGGAGACGCATCTGCGCGAAGCCCGCGGCGTGGTGGAGACGGCCAAACGGGAATATGAGCAGATCCAGCTCGAACAGTCCGTCGTCAGCCGTGAGCTGGAGCAGAAAAAGACGGAGCTCGATGCGCAGGTCAGCGCGGCCTGCCTTTTGATCGAGCAGCTCGACGCGGATACCGAGAACGCCAGGGAGGAATACGCCGCCATCGAGGCCGCGGAGGCCGAGGCCTATGCCGCGGAGCAGGCGGCCATCGCCCAGTATGCCGCGCAGCTCTATGCCGCGCAGTTGGCAGCGCAGGCTGCGCAGCGCGCGGCGAACGCGGGCGCGTCCGGGAACGGCGCCTCCGCCTACAACGGGACCTTCATCTGGCCGGTGGACAGCACCTATGTCTCCTCCGCCTACGGTGAGCGCTCGGCCCCCACCGCCGGAGCCTCCACCTATCACCAGGCCATCGATATCAGCGCCGCTGCCGGCTCGCCGATCTACGCGGCGGCGGACGGTACGGTCGCCATAGCGACCTACAACAACGGGCTGGGTAACTATGTGACGATCACCCACGGCTCCGATACCTCCACCCGCTACTCCCACATGACCAACTATATCGTGCAGCCGGGGCAGTATGTGACCCAGGGGCAGATCATCGGCTATGTCGGGTCGACCGGCATCGCCACCGGCAACCATCTGGACTTCGCCGTCGTCAACAACGGCACCGCCGTGGATCCGCTCCAGTATTACAACACCTCCGGTCTGTATATCAATCCCTGAGCGTCAAACGGGCGTGACCGGAAAAAAGCAGGAGAGCCCTGATTATGAAGAAAGTTCCGAAATTCGTATGGTCGCTGCTGGCCTGTGTGATCTGCATCGTGGCAACGGCGGCGGTGTGCATGTTCGCGGTCGACAAAGGCAGCTCCTCGGACAAGTATCTGGAGATCCTCGGCATCATCGGGGACAATTACTATAAGGACGTGGATCTGTCCGGCATGGAGGACGCCTCCGCCGCCGCCATGGTCGCCGCGCTGGACGACGAGAGCAGCTATTACATGACGCCCAAGCAGTATGACGAGTACAAGCTGACCATGCGCAACCAGTATATCGGCATCGGCATCACCACCGCTTTCAACGAACGCTACGGGTATCTGTCGGTCATCTCCGTGACCCCCGGCTCTCCGGCGGACCAGGCGCATATCAAGATCGGTCATCTGATCGCCTACGTCAACGATATCAACGTCTCGCTCTACACCCCGGAACAGCTCAACGAGCTGCTGCGCAGCTTCGACGACAACGAAAAGGAGGAGGACAAATACTTCTCCATCCGCGTGCTGAACACCCAGGGCGGCAAGGCGGACGTC
>JAFXYJ010000153.1 GCA_017541825.1 Oscillospiraceae bacterium
CTCCCTCCGGCTCCGCCGAGGCCATGGGCGGAGACGCCCCCGGCGAGACGGCCGGTTCCCAGGCCATGGGCGGTGAGGCCGCCGCTGCCGCCGGCGCCACAGCCAATGCGGCCACGGAGGCGCAGGCCGCTGCCGCCGCCGTGACCTCGCTCAAGGGCGATACGGTGGACCGTTATATCGCGATCCACACGATGAAGTCCGGCGAGTATGTGTCCACCGTCTGCGCCGGCATGGGGCTTGACTTCGACGCCATCTCCGGCCAGATCTCCGCGCTCAACGGCATCACCTATTTCAACGGCGTGCAGGCCGGCCAGAAGATCCTGATCCCCACCAAGTCCGTGCCCTCCGGCCCCTACTACCGGGTCATGAAGCACACGCTGGCGCTGGGCGACACCGTCTACGGTCTGTGCAGCGCCTACGGCATCGACCTGGCCGCCAACACCGATCTGCTGCAGCGGCTCAACAACAAGACCAACATCCTCACCGACCTCTTCTACGTCGGCCAGACGATCTACCTCCCGGTATACGTCGCAGGCTGACCCGGGAATAAAAAAGAATCACCGCCGGCCTCTGGGAGACCGGCGGTCATTTTAAAGGATCCCCGCTTCGATCCGGTCAGAGCTGATACGGCGCGTGGCCGATCTTCCGGCCCGCGAGGGAGTCGACGATCTCCCCGATCGCCGCGGCGCCCTCCGCGCGCCGGAGGCGCTCCCGCAGTTTGGCCAGGTCCTCCGGCCCCAGGGACTCGTACACGGCCTGGGCCGCCGCGTTTTTTGTCAGTTCCCGGCGGAACACACTGTCGATATGGTCGTCGTGGACGATGTTCATCTTTCCTCACCGCCGTACAGTATCCCCCGATGTCCGCGGGATCATTCGCCCTCGGCCATGAAATCGTAATAATCCGACTCGCTGGCGAAGAGGATGTAGCGTCCCCCCACCTTCCCGTAATATCCGCCGTTTGTGTAGTAGCCGCGCATTGTTCCAGCCTCCCTTTCACTGTTTTCCCTGTTCCTTACAGCCTTATATTAGTAAAACGGCTGTACTTTATACAGTACTTCCATTCAGGAGGACGCCGTGTTTTTCTCATCCGAACGTATCAGAAAAAACTATGAATCGAACCGGCTGGCGGACACCGGCGCCGCGGCGGACCGGCGCGGTCTGCTCAACGGCCAGGGCCGTCCGATGCTCTCCGGGATGCGCTTCGGCCGTTCCGACGTGGGCCGGGCCGGCTGTGAGTCTATCGCGGTCTACAACGCCATGCTGCTGCTGGGCCGGCCCCGGCCGCTGGCGGAGATCATCCGGGACATGGAGAAGGGCGGTTATCTGCGCTTCGGCGGACGGCTGGGCGCGACGCCGTATCTGCAGCGGCTGCTGCGCCGCTACGGCGCCTCGGCGCGTTTCGTCCTGCCCGCGCGGCTGCGCCGCGAGGCCGGGGAGGGCGTCCTGCCGCCGGGGGCGGTGTTCCTCATGGTGATCTGGAACCGCTTCGCCCTGCCCCACAAGGGCCTGCACACCTTCGCCGTGGAATACTCCCCCGACGGGACGGGCGGCTGGATGGTCTACAACCGCTTCAACAGCGACAGCGCCGGCCGCCGCTACGACACGCTGGACGGCATCCTCAAAAACGGCCGGTACAACGGCGCCTTCTTCATGATCTGGCGCGTGGAAAGACGAAAGGACGGACAGTGACGCTATGGACAACATCATCCTCATCGGGATGCCCGGCGTGGGCAAGAGCTGTATCGGCGTAGTGCTGGCCAAGGCGCTGGGCATGTCCTTCATCGATTCGGACATTGTGATCCAGGAACGCACTGGCAGGACGCTCCGGGAGATCATCGAGGAGGGCGGCCGCGAGGCGTTCCTGCGCCTGGAGGACGAGATCAACGCCTCCCTCGAGGCCGAAAACTGCGTGATCGCCACCGGCGGCAGCGTGATCTACGGCGAGCGCGCCATGCGGCATTTCCAGCAGATCGGCACCGTCGTGTATCTGGCCATCCGCTGCGACCATCTCTCCGAAAGGCTGGGGGATCTGGACGAGCGGGGCGTCATCCACGACGAGGGCCAGACCCTGCAGGACATCTACGACGAACGGGTGGGGCTCTACGAGAAATACGCCGGCGTCACCGTCTGGGAGCACGACGCCCTGATCGAGTTCGACGAGGTGATCCGCGACGTACGCGAGGCGCTGGGCCTCGGCGCGGAGACGTGACCTGTTTTCACCGCAAAAAAGCGCTCCCGGCGGCTGCGCGAGACGTCGGGAGCGCTTTTTTTTGCTTTTTCCGTGACCGGGGCAGCTCCATTCAGCTCCATTGTCGGTGGTTATCTAAGGTAAAGCGCTTTTTCTATAGGAATCCCTTTTGCTCCGATCAGTTGCGTTTCCGCCGTTATATCGCATTTTTGCAGGTCTTTTCTGTGCTGCAGAAAAGACCATGCATTAGAAAAGACAGCCAGGGGGGGCGGCAAATGCCGCCCCCCTGGACCCCCCCTAAGACTTTAGGCGCAGTGTTTTGACTCGCTGCTAGACTGAATGGGTTTCAGCATCCATATCCGCGCCACCGCGTCCTCGCAAGCTACGTATCGTTCGCCCC
>JAFXYJ010000154.1 GCA_017541825.1 Oscillospiraceae bacterium
CATGGAGCTGGGGGAGACGGTGTGCGTGCCCGGCGCGCCCGCGTGCGGTCGCTGCCCGCTCGCCGGGCTCTGCCGCGCCCGCGCCGCCGGGACACAGACCGCCTTCCCGGTCCTGCCGGCGAAAAAACCGCGCCGCGTCGAGCGCCGGCGGGTGCTGCTGTATGTCTGCGGCGGCCGCGTCGCGGTGCGCAGACGTCCCGACCGGGGGCTGCTGGCCGGACTGTGGGAGCTGCCCAACGACACCGAGCCCGATCCGCCCGCGGACGGCGAGCCCTGCGGCGAGGCCGTCCATATCTTCACCCACGTGGAATGGCGCATGCGCGGCTACCTCCTGCGTGTGGGATCCGAGCTGCCGGGCTTCGCGTGGGTGACGGGGGAGGAGCGCCGGGCGCTGGCCATCCCCAGCGCGTTTAGATATTATGTCAACTTATTGGAGGAGATGGGACTGTGAACATCTGTGTATTCGGCGCGGCGCGGGACGAGCTCGACCCCGGGTTTTTCGCCCTCGGAGAGGCGCTGGGAGAAGCGCTGGCCCGCCGCGGCCACCGGATGATCTTCGGCGGCGGCGCCCACGGTCTGATGGGGGCGGCGGCCCGCGGCTGCGCCCGGCAGGGCGGGGAGATCGTGGCGGTGGCGCCGCGGTTTTTCGACGAGCCCGGGGTGCTCTGGGACGACTGTGCCGAGTTCGTCTTTACCGAGACGCTCTCCGAGCGCAAGGAGATCATGATCGCGCGCACGGACGCATTCCTGGCGCTGCCCGGCGGGCTGGGCACCTTCGACGAGCTGTTCGAGGTGCTGACCCAGCGGAGCCTGGGCCGCCACGGCAAGCCCATCGCCCTGCTGGACCATGACGGCTATTTCGCCCCCGTCACGGAGCTGATCCGCCTGGCCGTCGAGCGGGGCTTCGCCGCCGCGCGGACGGCGGAGCTCTACGGCGTATTCACCGACCCGGAGGAATGCCTCGCGTATCTGGAAAAGGAGGCCGGACAGTGATCTTTGACACCCATGCCCATTATGACGCGGAACAGTTCGACGCCGACCGGGACGCGGTGCTCTCCGCGCTGCCGGCGCGCGGCGTGGGGCTGGTGGTGGACCCGGGCTGCGACGAGGCGTCCAGCCGGACGGCGCTTTCGCTGGCCGGGCGGTATCCCCATGTGTACGCGGCCGTGGGCTGGCATCCCGAGGAATGGGAGAGCTGGGGTCCGGAGAGCATGCCGCTGCTGCGGGAGCTGGCGCGCCGGGAAAAGGTCGTCGCCGTCGGGGAGATCGGGCTGGACTATTACTGGGACACGGAGCACAAGGCGCTGCAGAAGGAGATGTTCGAGCGGCAGATCAACCTGGCGCTGCGGCTGGGCCTGCCCGTGATCGTCCACGACCGGGAGGCCCACGGCGACGCGCTGGAGATGGTCTTCCGCTACCCGGAGCTGCGGGGCGTGTTCCACTGTTTTTCCGGCAGCGCGGAGATGGCCGCCGAGCTGCTGCGCCGGGGCTGGTATCTGGGCTTCGACGGCCCTGTCACATATAAAAACAACAAAAAGGCGGCGCAGGTCCTCGCCGTGACGCCGCTCGAACGCATCCTTGTGGAGACGGACAGCCCCTACATGGCGCCGCAGCCGGTGCGGGGACGGCGCAACGACTCGGGCAATCTGGTATACGTCATCGAGAAGATCGCCGAACTCAAGGGCGTGACGCCCGCCGAGCTCGAGCGCATCACCTGGGAGAACGGCAAAACGCTCTTCGGGATCGAATAGACAGCGTCCCCCACGCGGCAGGCACCGCCGGGGGATGCCTGTTTTTTGCCCGGTTGTCGGTGCTTGCCCGATGTGATGCGCTTTTCCGTGACCGGGGGTTGGTGCTTCTGCTCCATTGTCGGTGGTTACCCGACGTAATACGCTTTTTCCGTTTACCGGGGTTATACCATTCAGCTCCATTGTCGGTGCTTGTCCTAGGTAATGCGCATTTTTCTTTGCGTATCTTTCTTTTGAAAAGCCCAAAAGAAAGATACGCGAGAAAGAAAAGGCTCGGTGCAGGACTTTAGGCTGACGCCTCTTAAGTCTATCACTCAACAGGTATCAGCGCCGCCGGTCGCGCCACCCCGCTTACGCTCCGGCGCTTGGCAGGCAGTGAGTTTAGGTTCCAGCGTCTCACCCTGCTTCCGCGGGTGCGGGAAAAAGCCGGCGTATCGTTTAGCTGTAGGGGCGCTTTTTGAAGCGCCCGTACATCGTCAACTCACGCACTACGCAGCACCGGAGCGAAAACTCCCGTTCACAAAAACACAGCCGCGCAGCGGAGGGCCGAAGTTGTCGACGAGGCCCGCAGCGACAGCGCGGCTGTGTTTTTGAAAGGACGAGCAGCGAAGTGAATGAGCTTTCGAGCTTGCGAGGAAGCGAACGATACGCAGCTTGCGAGGACGCTCTGCAGCACAGAAAAGACCTGCAAAAAAGCGAATTGCCTGAAAGTCAGTATTACAATGGAGCAGAACCGGTCCGCCCCGGTCACGGAAAAAGCGCATTCCCTCGGTATAATACCTCCACCTCCCAACCGGGCAAACGCTCCGACTTCGGGCAGCGAAAAAACAAAAAACCGGCGGCCCCGCTCGGGCGAGCAGGGCCGCAGAATCATGTCAGTCGCGGTATTTCCGTTCATACGCCTCATGGGGGAGTACGTCGCAGAGCTCCTTGAGGATCCTGTCCGGGCCGGCAGGCAGGGGCGGCGCGGCGTCCCGGAGCGAGGGATGCCCGTCGGCGGGGAGGGTGAGACGCACGCGGGTGCCGCGGCCGGGGGCGCTCTGCAGCAGGATGGTGCCCCCGTGCTGACGGGCCAGGGCATAGGCGATATACAGGCCCATTCCGGAGCCCTCCGCGGCGGCGGCGGGAGAGGCGTCCTCCCGCAGAGAAAAGGCGTAGGCCATGGCCGCGTCCTCCATCCCGGCGCCGTCGTCGTCCACGGATATGACGTACTGCTTCCCGGCGCTTTCGAGGGAGACGCGGATGCTGCCCCCGGCGGGGGTGTGCAGCAGGCTGTTGGACAGCAGGATCAGCAAAAGCTGCTCCAGCCGTTCCCGGTCGCCGCGGACGGGATAGCTGCCGCCGTCCGACTGAAAGGTCAGCGCCACGCCGCTGTCCCGGGTGAAATACGCCGCCGAGGCGCAGAGCTCACCGGCCAGCACGGCCAGATCCAGCGTCTGCATCCGCATGACCAGCTCACCCCGGGAGATCGCGTCCGCGTCGGAGAGCTGGTCGATCAGATGCACGAGGCTGTAGTAGCTGTGGTAGAGGATCCGGGTGTAGTCATCCTCCCCGGACCGGGACGCGAGCAGCCTGTCGATGGAAAAGCGCAGGTTGAAGGCGGTGGAGCGCATGCGGCTGAGCAGGGCGGCGCTGCCCGCGCCGGGGACGCCGGTCTCCCGCAGCACGGTGAGGATCTTCATGCCCCCGTGGGTGACGCAGGAGACGGTATGCGCCGTGCCGCCGATCGTCGCGGCGGTGACGCAGTTCTCCTCCCGCAGGGCGGGGGCGAGCTCGGGCAGCAGCGCGGCGATCTTCTCGCCGCGGACCGACCGGCCGAACAGCCGGTCCGCCGAGGCGTTGGCGAATACGACGGTGCCGCCTTCCGCGCCGAGCACCGCGTCGCGGCTCAGGGCGAAAAGCGTCTGCAGCGCCTGTAAATTGTCCGCTTTGTTGTCCATGGCTACAGCTTTCCCCGCCTCCGGCGGTTTTATTTTCTCTGGCGCCATAGTACCATATCCCCGGTCGGTTTGTCAAAATCCGTCGAAGAAAAGAAGACGTTGTTTTTCCGAAAAAACGCCGAAAAGAGCTTGTATATTTGCATAAAAAGGTGTAAAATCCAAACGATTGAAAAGTAAAACTATGTTTTAGGAGGATATCACATGATCAAAATCGGTATCAACGGCTTCGGACGCATCGGCCGGCTGGCCGCCCGCGTGGCCATCCGCCGCGGGGACATGGACATCGTCGCCATCAACGCCCCGGACAAGACGCCCGACATGCTGGCGTATCTGTTCGCGCATGACTCTGTCCACGGCACATGGGACGGCACCGTCGAGTATGACGACAGCCACCTGATCATCAACGGCAAGCCCATCGTGCTGCTCAACAGCCGGGATCCCTCCAAGCTGGGCTGGGGTGAGCTGGGCGTCGATTACGTGGCCGAGTGCACCGGCGCGTTCCTCACCGAGGAGAGCGTGCAGCCCCATCTGGACGCCGGAGCGAAGTTCGTTCTGATGAGCGCCCCCGCCAAGGACAAGACCCCCATGTTCGTCTACGGCGTCAACCACGACACCTTCGACCCCGCGCTGAAGACCGCCTCCGCGGCCTCCTGCACCACCAACTGCCTGGCGCCCCTGGCCAAGGTGATCAACGACAATTTCGGCATTGTCGAGGGCCTGATGACCACCGTCCACGCCGCCACCGCCACCCAGTTCGTTGTGGACGACTACTCCAAGAAGAACTGGCGCCTGGGCCGGACCACCTACGACAACATCATCCCCTCCACCACCGGCGCCGCCAAGGCCGTGGGCAAGGTCATCCCCGAGCTGCAGGGCAAGCTGACCGGCATGTCCATGCGCATCCCCAGCCCGGACGGCTCCGTGGTCGACCTGACCGTCAGCCTGGCCAAGGAGACCACCTATGAAGAGGTCTGCGCCGCCGTCAAGGCCGCCTGCGAGGGCGAGCTCAAGGGCGTCATGCGTTACGAGGACCTGCCCATCGTCTCCTCCGACATCATCGGCGAGACCAACGCCAGCGTGTTCGACGCCGACGCCGGCATCGCCCTGAACGGCCACTTCATGAAGCTCATCGCCTGGTACGACAACGAGTACGGCTTCACCTGCAACATGATGCGCCTGCTGGCCTATATCGCCGCAGTCAAGGCGTAAGCGCAGCCCCTTGATTCTCGAGCGTTCTCTTCGCTGCCGCCGATGACTGGACAGCGTGCCGGGCCTCGTGATCCGGTGCGATAACTGTCATCCGGCACGGCAACGATACAAAAACGCAAAAACGTTATCGCACCTCTTTTCGTCCCGCATCGGGCGAAAAGAGGTGTGTTTTATAACGATGGAAGATTGGCATTGATCTGTTCCGTTTGAGCCGCGCGCTGGGCCATGAGAACATAACGATAACCCAGCGCTATTTGGAGAGCGTGCGAGATGAACAGGTGCTTGTGTCTGCAAGCAAGGCGGGCGTCCTGGCACATCTTTGAAGATAATGAAACATCTTTGAGCGTCATACATAGATAAGCAAGCAAAAAGAAAGATGATGGCAGAACTGGAAGCGTTCTGCCATCATCTTTATACGAGAAAATAAATCAATTAATCATTCACAGCTCAATCGGAGGAGCGACACATGGCGGAGATGGCCTCCAGGGCCTGTTGAACATCGGACAGACCCACCAGGGCGAAGTTATCCAAACTATCCAAGAAAATGTTTCTGCGGAAAAACTGGCTTTGAGGGGTGCCGAACCGGATCGTGCCAGTTCCGTATTTAGAATACTCAACGCTCATGGGCGGAAGCGCGTTTTTTTCCAGGATATCGACCCTTTTTCCGACCTTGCGGAGGATTCTTCGGTCTGTAACAGCATATACAGTCCGCCGAAGGCAATATTGTTTTCGGAAAAAACGACCCACTGTAATATACAGGCCAACGCAAACGAAGGGAATACCCCACAGCTTGAACAGGAGTGGTGCGCCTGTCAAGATCACGCTGACCTCCCAGAAAACCACAAAGCCGCCCCACATGATGCTAAACGGGATCATAAACCAATCGCTTTTTTCCAGAAGGGAATACCGTTCCGGCTTCCCCTGCCACAATACCTGCTCTCCATAACCGAGCCAAGGTCTGTACCAGTAGACGTCATCAGTGGAATCTGTGTTGCGATTTTTGAAAAACATGAACCACACGCCTCCCTGAAAGGCTGTCAACATAGCCCCTGATCACCATATTTTTCTATCTCTTCTTCTTTTTAGATACCATGATTCGACATGAAAAGCAATATTAGTATTCAGGTTTATTCCATAATGAAATACCTTAATCAATGAGTGATTGCGGTGTAAGGGGAATCCACCAGCCCCAAATACTTATACGCTGTGGTCCTGCTGAAACCACACAGCCTTGCCAGTTCGGTCAGGTTGAACGCGCCTTTTTTGTATGCAGGGTAATGTCGCAGGAAGCTGACCGGAATACTGTCGATGTTGGTCTGCTGTTCTTATCCCCCAAGGCGCGCGTGACGGCCCGTTCCCGGTTGCCGCGCGGCGAGGTTTGTGATATCCTGTAAAAAACGGGCGCGGTCCCGGGGGAGTGATCCGGATGAAAGAATTGACACAGACACAGCGCCGGGCGCTGGACCGGCTGGAGGCCGTGCTGCTCACCGAGGTGCCCCGCCTGCGCTTCAGCTGCGACGGCTTGGACCAGGAGGGGCGCATGTGCATCGAGCCCGGAGAGGATGGGTGGTTCGTTTTCTTCCGGGAGATGGGACTCGGAGAGGACGTGACGAGCCACCGGACCTTTGAGGAGGCGGCGCTGCAGCTCATAAAGAACGTGGCGCCCTCCCAGGACGCCGAGGAGAGGATGCGCCGCCGGTTCCTCGCGGGAGAATGACGGCGACGGGAAAAGAGGAACAGCGCGCCCGGGACACGGAAGAGGGGGAGAGGCATGGAGCTGACTGCCGCAATAGAAAACGCCGCCGCTGCCTGCGGTTTTTTCCAGTTCGGGTACGTGGGGATCGACCGCCTGCGGTATTATGAGGACGTGCGCAAGATCTGCGAGGGCAATGCCTGCCGGAATTACGGGACCTCGTGGGCGTGTCCGCCCGCCGTGGGGACGCTGGAGGAATGCCGGGCGCGGGCAGAGCGATACGGGAGCATGATGCTCTTTTCCCAAAAGTACGAACTGGCGGAGTCTTTTGATTTCGAAGCGATGGCAGACGGCCTGCATAGCTTCAAAAAGAGCGTGGACAGCTTCCACCGGCGTCTGGATCCGATCCTGTCCGATTTTCTGCTGCTCTCGAACGAGGGCTGCGGCAGATGCGCGAAGTGTACCTATCCCGATGCGCCCTGCCGGTTCCCGCAGCTGCTGCACCATTCCCTGGAGGGATACGGCTTCACGGTCGGCGAGCTGGCGAAGGAAGCCGGCATAAAATACAACAACGGCCCGTGTACCGTCACCTTTTTCGGAGCGCTGCTCTTCGATCCCTGACGGAAGCGGACCGACAAAGCGCCCCGCGGCCATCGGCCGCGGGGCGTATTCCAGTCTGCCTATCAAACCGATCCGCCCTGCCCGCAAACCGGGCGCGGGGCGGCTGAGTTTTCAGTCCGCCGGGGAACCGGGTCTCTCCCCGCCGCGGCGGGGGGCGCCGGGCAGATGGGGGAGCATGGGCGTGAGATCCACGCCCAGCAGCTGCCGGATCACCCACAGGAAGAACAGCAGCACCAGCAGCGGGATCAGGCTGGAGGTCACGATCAGCACGGCCAGCGTCTCCACGAACCGGCTGAGGGTATCGGCGGCCTTGCGGGTCAGCGTGGAGGCGGTCTCCGAGAGCCGGGCGAGGATGCCGCTGATGAGCCCCTGGTCCCCGTCGGCGCCGGAGAGCTGACTGGTCTCGTCGGTCAGCTCCTGCGCCGCGGTGACCGTGGTGTCGATGGTGTCCTGATAAGAATCGTAGATGAGATCCGACACCGAGATGCTGGCCGGGATCACCAGATACAGCGCCAGGGCCAGCAGCGCCAGCTTTGCCCCCAGGGTGCGCAGACGCTTCCCGCCCCAGAACAGCGAGACGCCGAAGATCGCGCAGGAGAGCGGTATGAGCACCTTGAAGGCGCCCGCGCCGGTCATGGCCAGCAGGTACTTCTCCGCGTAGAGCACGGTCAGCACCAGCAGGAAATACTCGGTGAAATCCGCCAGCTTCTCGGCGATGGGCGTGGCGGTGTCGCCGGGGATGGCCGAGATGCCCGCCGAGGCCAGCGTGGCGGTGGCCGTGAGCTTCATCACGGTCTCCACCTTCTCGTCGATGGAGGCCACGGTTTTGGCGTGGGTCTCCGGCGCGGCGGCCTTTTCCGCGACGACCAGGACCGAGACGGCCGCCAGCAGCGCCAGCAGCGCCGCAGCCAGGATCCTTTTGAGTGTGTTTTCCATTTTGCCCTCCTCAGTCCGCGAATTCGACGGTATAGCGGGCCGTGTCGACCAGCCCGGCGATGAAATTGCGCACCACGGTCCGAGCGTTCTCGTCGGCTCTGGCGAGCAGTCCCTTGGCCACGGCCTTTTCCCGGACGGAATCCTCCAGCGCGGTGAGAGATTCGTTGAAGTCCGCCACCGAGAGCGGGTTGGCAAAGCCGGTCCGCTCGGAGTAGACCTCAAAGCTCTCCGGGTCGATATCCACGTTCAGGATCTCCGCGGCCGGGAGCGTGATGCGGATCACGCCGGCGTCGTCGTCCTTTTCCGCGCTGACGGCGGCAAAGTCGATCCCGGCGGTGACCACGCCGTCGTAGCTGGCCAGATAGCTGGACTCGGTGAAGCCGACCTCCAGATCGAAGAGCTTCTTCACGCTGGAGAAGGAGATGACCTCGGTAAAATAGTACTCCTGCGTCACCAGCACGCCCATATTGCGCAGCCCGTCGGCGATAGTCGCGGCGGTGATCTCCCGCTCGACCTCCACGAGCTTTTCCACCTGGGTCTCGTGCAGGATGACCTCGGGCGTAGGGCGGGGCGAGACCGCGGGCAGCGCCTCATCCCCCGGCCGGCGGGCGCCGTGCCATACGACGAGCCCGGCGATGGCCGCGATGACCAGCGCGATCAGGACGATATACAGCCGCGTTTTCTTTTTTTCGGCAACCATACGCAGTTCCTCCCGTGATCCGATGTTGATTTAAGGCGTATTATATCATATCCGGGCCGGTTTTGCAGCCGTTTCCGTTGATATAAGACGTTTTGACGGGACAAAAGGATCGGTGCTTCGGCCGCATAAAAGAGAATTGTATCTTTCCGGCGGCTGTGGTAAAATAAAGGCAGAAAAATCCGAAAGGCGGGAGACGAAGTGGAACAGCGACTGACCCGGCGTTCACTGGCCGGCAGCTTTTTCCTGATATTTGCCCTGACGCAGTACGTCACAACGACCCTGTGGACGATCCGCACGCCCTTTTACAACAGTCCCACGGCCCATCTGATCACGCCGCTGTGTCTGGCCGCGGTCGCCGTCGCGCTCTTTGCCGGGAAGCGCCCGCTGGCCATTTTCGCGTGTCTGATAATGGCGTTCTGGGAGATGCGGCTGCTGTTCTCCTTCGGCATCTTTGGAAACGGCAGCCGGCTCATGCGCGTCGTCACGATCTGTGAGATGCTCGCGGCGGCGGCCTGGTGGCTGCTTTTCATGGCCTGCGGCGCCCGCGGGAAGTCCCTGCGCTTTGCGATCTTCTCCGCGGTCCTGCTGGCCCTGGGACGCTGGCTGCTGGTGGAAAACCGCTGCGCCGACGCCTACGCGCTCATGGCGGTGCTGTTCTACGCGCTGGGCGCGCTGCTCATGGGCTGGGAATACGACAGCCGGCCGCAGGCGAACGCCGTCCAGGCAGCGATCCGGCGGACCGATATCGATCCGGCCGTCCAGGAGCGGCTGGACAAGCTGCGGGTGTTCGTCGACAACGGACTGATGACCGAGGAGGAATATGCCCAGCGGCGTGAAAAGCTGCTGAAAAAATAACCGCTTTTACAAGCATGGGCCGCTGCGAAGCGGCCCTTTTTTATGCAATACCGGGGTTTGGCGCTTTTGCCCGGTTGTCAGTGCTTGCCCGGGGCTGTTGCGTTTTTTCCGTGACCGGGGTCGTACCATTCAGCTCCATTGTGTGTGGTTATCCGAGGTAATGCGCATTTTTCTTTGCGTATCTTTCTTTTGAAAAGCCCAAAAGAAAGATACGCGAGAAAGAAAAGGCTCGGTGCAGGACTGCAGGCGGAAGCCTCTTAAGTCTATCACTGAAGAGGCATCAGCGTCGTCGGTCGCGCCACCCCGCTTACGCTCCGGCGCTTGGTGGGAAATTGGTTCAGGTTCCAGCCTCTTACCCCGCTGCCGCGGTTGCGTACACTTGCCGACGTACTGTCTTGCCGCAGGTGCGCTTCTTGAAGCGCCCGCACATCGTCAACTCACGCGCCACACAGCGCCGGAGCGAAAACTCACGTTAACAAAAACGCAGCCGCGCAGCAGAGGGCCGAAGTTGTCGACGAGGCCCGAAGTGTCGGCGCGGCTGTGTTTTTGAAAGGACGAGCAGCGGAGTGAATGAGCCCCGCCGCTTGCGGTCGGGGCGAACAATACGAAGCTTGCGAGGACGCGAAAAGACCTGCAAAAACGCGAATTACTTATAATCCAGTATTACCAACTGAGCAAAAGCTCCAGCCCCGGTCACGGAAAAAGCGCATTACCTCGGACACGCACCGACAATGGAGCAGAATGCTTGACCCCCGGTCACGGATAAAAAAGCCCCGGACACGCACCGACAATGGAGCAGAATGCTTGACCCCCGGTAAACGGAAAAAAACAGGGACCGTTCTGCAGCGGCCCCTGTTTTGCGCATAGTTTACATAATACGATCAAATGAACTGGACATTGACCCCGGCCGGGTCCTTGACAAAGAAGAACTTCGTCCCGGGGCCGGGCTCGCGCATGGGTGTGACGTCCATACCCAGGGCGAGCAGCTCCTCACGCTTTTTGACCACATCGGGTGCCTTGAACCCGATGGACAGCCAGGCGCTGCCTGTGTCGTCCGCCTCCGGCGCCTCGATCAGCTCTACGCAGGTGTCTCCGGGCACGTCGGCCAGGAACACCATGTTCCGCCCCGCAGGGCGCATGTCCCGCTGGATCGTCAGACCGACGATCTCCTCGTAAAACCGGACTTCCTCTTCAAAATGGCTTGTCTGGATGGTCACGTGCTGCATTTTCATGTTTTTTCCTCCTCTGCGTGGTTTCCCGTCTGCCGACTTCCCTGTAACCGGCGCGCGTCAGGCGCCGAAGAGTTCCTTCGCCTTGGCGGCAAAGCGCTCGCCGAAGACGCGGAAATACTCCTCGTAGTTTTCCAGTCTGTTGTGGGCCTCCACGTTGCCGTTGACGCCGATGGGCCCCATGTGGATCACGGGCCGGCCGCAGCTCCCGCCGCCGGAGTAGCAGAGCATGCCGAACACCAGCTCGTTGGTGAGGATGGACTGGATCACCATCTCACCGCCGCCGTGGGTGTACTGCTCGGTGGCGAAGGCGCCGCCCAGCTTGCCGGCCAGGCCCAGTCTGCCCGCGCCCATGAGCCAGGCGCGCATGTCCGGCGTCATCAGCGCGGCGTACGCCGGGGAGCCGATCACCACGCCGCGGGACTCTTTGACAAACGCCTCGTCCACCGCGTCGATGGCGAAGGCAGAAGCCTCCACGCCCTCGACGCCGGTCATGCCGGCGGCGATCCACTCGGCGGCCTGCCGGGTGTTGCCTGTTTTGGAATCATAGATGACTGCCAGCTTCATTGTGCAAAAACCTCCTCTGATCCGCAGTATTGCTGCCGGAGGACCCGGCTCATTTGTGTCGGTTCAGAACTCCGCCCGGTGCGCCTGGAAATACTCGCGCCAGTCCTGCAGCATGAATTTGAGGATGTTGGGCGTGTCCAGCCCGTAGGGGCATTTTTCCGCGCACTGGCGGCACTCCACGCATTCTTCGATGCGCTCCATCTTCTCCCGCCACTCGGGGGAATAGTACTGACGCCAGGGAGAGCGGCGCAGCAGCATGTTCATGCGGGCGGAGTTGTTGATCTCGATCCCCTGGGGACAGGGCATGCAGTACCCGCAGCCCCGGCAGAACTCCGCGGAGAGCTGCTTCCGGTCCGCGGCGATCACTGCCGCGAGCTCGTCGTCCATGTCCGGATCCTCGGCGGCGACGGCCAGCCATTCCTCCAGCTCCCAGAGATGCTGGATGCCCCAGATGGGCACCACGTTGTCATAGCGCTTCATGAAGGCGTGGCAGGCCCGGGCGTTGGTCAGCAGACCGCCGGCCAGCCCCTTCATGGCGATGAAGCCCATATCGGCCTGCCGGCACCGTTCCGCCAGGGCGATGTCCCGGTCGGCGGAGATATAGCTGAAGGGGAACTGCATCGTCTCGAACATGCCGCTGTCCACGGCGGCCTCGGCCACGCCGATCTTATGGGCGGTGACGCCGATGTGGCGGATCCAGCCCCGCCTTTTGGCCTCCAGCGCCCCGGCGTAGTGCCCGTCGGGGTCGTTGAAGTCCGGGACCTCGGGGATCTGGTGGAACTGGAACAGATCGATGTAGTCGGTCTGCAGCATTTTCAGGCTGTTTTCGATATGGGCGAGCACGCCCTCCTTCGTTTTGGCCGCGCTCTTTGTGGAGATGATCACCCGGTCGCGGACGTCATGCAGCGCGATGCCGATCTTCATCTCGCTGTCGGAGTAGGCGTTGGCGGTATCAAAGTAGTTGATCCCGCGCTCGTAGGCCTCGCGGATCAGCGCCGCGCCCTCCTCCACGCCGCAGCGCTGCACGGGCAGACAGCCCATGGCGGGCTTGGTGACCATCAGTCCGGTCTTGCCCAGTCGGATCTTTTTCATGTGTTCTCCTTTCCCGTCAGCCCGCCACGACGGACATCGCCGCGGCGTACCAGGCGTTGCCCGACCGGACAAAGGCCAGCTCATAGGCGTTGCGCAGGTCGTAGCTGTAGTTTGTATACCAGGAGGTGGCGTTGAAATCCGCCTTGTACCGGATCGTGCAGGTGAAGCAGTCGGGCCCCACAGGACAGAAGTCGGCAAAGGTCAGCTCGTCGTAGGTCACCCTGGTGGCGGAGGCCCAGATCATCGCGTCGCGGCTGTCGCGCACGTAGCTGTAGAGCTCTGTCCCCTCGAGGATGCAGCCGAGCAGCGCGTGATGGCGCGCCACGTTGTAGATCTGGCTGGAATAGTTGATATAATTGTTGAAGAATTCCTGTACCCGCGGCCGCACCTGCGCGGCCAGCGCGTCGTCCTGGGCCGGGAAGAAGAACAGCTCGCCCTTTTCGTTGGCGATGGGCGTGAGCGTCCTGCCGTCCATGGAGCCGGTGATCTCCGGGGGCGTGTACAGCCCGTCAAAGGAATAGGTCAGGGTCTTGTAGCCGGCCCCGCCGGTGTAGGCGTTCAGCCCGCCGAGGATGCCGTCCTCGGCGCTCGCGGCGTCCTCGGCGGTGAGCTCGGCGCCGCAGACCGTGACGGTCACGCAGTCCGGGGCGCGCACCGTGAAGGAATAGAGCTCGTCCTCCTGGGCCACATAGCGCACGACGGCGCTGCCCTCGGTCCGGATGGGAGAGAGCGCCCGGCCGTTTTTGTCGGTGACGGTGATGTCCCCGTGCAGCTTCACCCGGTAGCGGGCGAAGGAGGGCACCGTGTCGAACCGGCCCTCCAGCGCGGACATGTTCGGCGCGGGCGCGGCCTCCCCGGTGAGGGCGTCGTCCCCCAGGGGCACGCCGTTGATATACACGGGGTCGCCCCGGGGCGCGTCGACCTCCACGGTGACGCTCTCGAGATGGTCGAGCTGGAGCACGGATACGACCTCGCTGACCTGCCAGAGCTGCCGGCCGAAGCCCGCGGCGTTCTCGCCCTTGGGCGAGAGCCGCACGACGGCCAGATCCATGCCGCCCCCGCGCACCTTGTAGCTGGGCGTGTCGGCGGTATATTCTGCCATATTTTTCCAGTATGTGAATTTCTGGCCGCGGATGGCGGCGTCATAGTATTCGTCGAAGATCGCGGCCGTATCCTCGTAGGCCGATTCGGGCAGCTCCGCGCCCTGCCGGATGTACGCGTACCATTGGTCCTGGGTGGTCGCGGCCATGAAATCGTCCATCACGTGCTCGGGGATGGAGCGCTCATAGGCGTCCGAGTAGCGGTAAAGGACGACGCAGCCGACGGCTCCCGCCGTCAGGAACACCAGGGTATAGATCAGCAGGAACAGCCGCCAGCGCTTTTTGCTGCGCTGCAGCTTCCGGTAGCGGAGACGCTGCTGCCGCCGGGCGGCGTTCCTCGCGGCGGCGCGGGCGTCCGTGTTCTCCGCCGGGCGTTTTTCTTCACTCTCAGCCATGGGCCGCCTCCTCGGGCAGCACCACGAAAGCGGTGGGGATGTTCCGCGGACCGGTGACGGAGGCGCAGTTGTTGATGATCTCGCCGTCGTATACCATCACGGAGGAGGACCCGCCGTCCAGGTTGCCGGCGTTGACCGCGCCGTACTGGAGCATGATGTCGCAGGTGTTCTCCATGGTGGCGCCCAGGGTGTTGATGCTCCGCCCGTCGAGCACCAGCAGCAGCACCGCGCCGTCGGCGCGCTGGCCGATGGCCGTGCGGGGGTTGACGCCGCTGACCAGGTTTTTGGTCTGCACCTCGCCGTTGATGATCAGCGCCGAGGCCAGCCCGTCGTGGGTGACGAAGCTCACCGCGTTGACCACGCCGTCGGCCATGGCCTGGCGGGCGGTCATGCGGCCCACGTGGAGGATGTTGTCCCGGTCAAAGCCGATCACGTTGTAGGTGGAGCCCTCGTTGCCCCAGGCCAGCTGGCCCTGGGTGATCACCAGCCCCTGGGGGGTGCCGCCGTCGCCCAGACCGTTCTCGTCGTTGAAGCCGCCGGCGTTGATGCCGGCCACGCCGTTATAATTGGCCACCAGCGCGGTGAGCTGCAGCCCCGCCTGGCGCCCGAGATTGTTGGAGGTGCCCAGGATGACCCGGGAGGGATCCTTCACGATCAGCAGCTTGCCCTTGACGGTGCCGTTGGCGATCTCGATGAGCTGCAGGGCGGGCTCGCCGTCGTCGGCCTGGCGCTCGGCGCCGGCCGCAATGTGGATCAGCGAGGTGTTCACCGGCGCCGTCTCCTCGTCCTGGGTGTCCTCGCTCTTGAGCGCGTCGATCTCCTCGTCGGTGAGGAAGATGTTGGGGATCCAGCGGATGGCGCTGGTCTCCCGCATGGAGCGGCAGAAGGTGGCCGTCAGCGTGGGGGAGGGGCCCTTTTCCATGACGTAGATGACGCCGAACAGCACCGCCACGGTCAGGATCAGCGTCCAGAGGATGAAGAACCCGGCCCGCCCCGCGGTGCGCAGTACGGCGCTGCCGCCGGCAGCGCGTTTGTTTCGCCTGGTTTTTTTCATTGCGGTCCTCGATGGTACAAAAATGGATTAATACATTCTACTCTTTTCCCGCCGCAAAAGCAAGGGCCCGGCGCGGCCCGGCGGACAGTTTCCGCATATCCTGCCGGCCGGGAAAAGCACAGACCGGGGGCGCACCCGACGGGCACGCTCCCGGTCTTTTTTATATCTCCCGATACATCGCCGCGGCGTCGTCCTTCCGGACGCTCTCCTGGACGGAGAGGACCTCGGCGCGCAGGGTCCTGGCGCCGAAGGAGATCTCCACGGTGTCGCCGACCTTCACCTCCGCGGAGGGCTTGGCCGTCCGGCCGTTGACGCTGACCCGGCCGCCGTCGCAGGCCTCCTGGGCCACGGTGCGGCGCTTGATGAGCCGGGACACCTTGAGCCACTTGTCCAGACGCATGTCAGAAGTATTTGCGCAGCCCCTCGCCCGCGGAGGCGGGGTCGGCGTTGATCGTGATCGTGAAGTCCACGTTCTCCCGCTCGCCGAACCGGGCCAGGGAGTCGAGAAACTTCTCCAGCGCCTCGTTGGAGCGGTCGTCGAGGATCTTGTTGAGATCGTCGATGAAGAAATGGGTGATGTCGTAGTTGCCGGCGTGGAGCCCGCTGAGGAAGCCGTAAAGCATCGTGTTGCCGCGGACGCCGTAGTCGTCGGTGCGGATCAGCCGCGCCTGATAGGGAATGTCGTAGGTCAGGTGCTTGCTCTTTTCGATGCAGATCACATCGCCGCGTTCCTCGTTGATCGCCTGTCGGACCAGATCGATGAGGGTCTTCGTCTTGCCGGAGCCGGACAGACCCATGATCAGTTTGACCATATGATACCACCTCTTGATTCATATTTTAAACCGGCGTGCCGCCGATGTTCCTGTTTTCATTCTACCATCTTCCGACGGCACTTGCAAGGGATGATTGCATTGTTCACCGTTTGTTAACCTTCAAACGGAGGGCGCTCCGCGGACGCTCGTTTGAGATGACTGCGCCCGGCGCGCGGGACTTTGTCCGCCTCGGCGGAGCTCAGTTGTTGTCCAGGTATTCGAGCAGCTGCCGGAGCTGGGTGTTGCCCGCCTCAAAGCTGCCGATGGCGTCGAGCAGCAGCTTCGCGGCGGTCTTGTCCGCGCCGTCCACGAGGGCGGCAAGCTCGTCGAGATGCCTGTCGTTGTGGGAGATCATGTAAGCCGCCACCGCCCGGGTGCGGGCCTTGTGCGTCACGCCGTGGCTGAGGGCGGGGGATTTCCTGTTTTCGTCCATGTCGGGTCTCCTTTGTCGGTGAGTGTCGTCCCGCGCCGCGGGACAGGGACAGGATATCACGGATGGCGCGGAAAGAAAAGACCCCGGCGCGGGATTTTTCGCCCCTCCGGCGCCGAGGGGGACGGCCCCGCCGCGGCGCGCCGGGGAACGGCTGCTTGTTTACAAAAAATTCACAAACAGGTTTGGAAAAGCGCTTATATTTGAGGGACATCTGATGGACAGACTTTGGTATCCTTTTTTGTGGAAACAGGGACCTGCGCGCGGCTGTCCGCGCCTGCGAAACGGGAGGAGAATTATGAAAAAACGGCTGCGGATCCTCGGGGGCGTCATCCTGATCGCGGCGGCCGCGCTCTGCCTGTCTGCCTTCAGCGGCCGGGAGTACAGGGTCAGCGACGGCAACGCGAAAAACGTCGTCCGCCTGCTGGAAACGCTGGTGAACGCCCGCGAGCGCCCGTCGGCCGCCGCCGGGCGGAACATCGCCGCGGATCTGGAGCGGATCCGGGAGGTGTCGCAGAAGGACCACGAGATCCTCGCGCCCATCGCGGCGTACTGGGAGGAGGTCTATCTCGACCCGGACTTCGAGATCCGACTCTACCGGGAGGGCGAGGAGGCGCAGCTTGCCGAGGAGATCCCGAACAGCCGGACCCACGCTTTTGTGGTGCTCGGCTATGCGCTCACGGACGGAGAAATGGCGCCCGAGCTCATGGGGCGCTGCGACGCCGCGGCGGCCGCGGCGAAGGCCCGGCCGGAGACTGTCGTCATCTGTTCCGGCGGCGCCACCGGGGAGAACAATCCCGACGGGCACACCGAGGCCGGCCTGATGAAGGACTATCTCACCGGGGTCTGCGGGATCGATCCCGCACGCATCTTCATCGACGAGAGCGCGATGAACACGGCGGAGAACGCGGCCAATTCCTTCCGCATCATGCGGCGGCTGGGCGTCAGGACCATGACGATCGTCACGTCCTCCTACCATCAGCGCCGGGGACAGGTGCTCTACCGCGCGCTGTCGATCCTGTACCGGGAGCGGTACGGCTATTCGGCGCGGATCGTGAGCAATTACAGCTATGATATCGAGCCCCCGCCGCAGGCCGCGCAGAAGGACGCGCGGATCTGCGCGATGCAGCTGGCGCAGATCCTGGGCGTGCCGGAGGAGGACGCCGCGGCCCTGCGTCCGCGGAAGGGGACGGGAAAATGAGGATCCTCTGCGTGGACGACGACCCCGCCGAGCTCTCGCGCACGGCGGAGCTGTGCCGCGCTCTCCGGCAGAAGCCGGAGGTCGCGGCCTTTGCCGACGGGACCGCGGCGCTGGCATATCTGTCCGGACACCCCGCCCGGATCGCCCTGCTGGACGTCGTCATGCCGGGCATGGACGGCCTTGCGCTGGCCCGGAGGATCCGGCAGGAGCATCCCGGCACGGCGGTCATTTTTCTGACGGCCCACGCGGAGCACGCGGCGGAGGCCTTCCGGCTGCACGCGGCGGGATACATCCTCAAGCCGGCCGATCCGGAACGTCTGGCGGAGGAAGTGGATTACGCGCTGTCGATCCTCCCGCCGGAGAGATCGGCGCCCCACATCCGGGCGCAGACCTTCGGCGGCTTCGAGCTGCTCATCGACGGCCGACCGGTGAATTTTCCCCGGGCCCGCGCCAAGGAGCTCCTGGCCTATCTGATCGACCGGCAGGGCCGGGGAGTCACCCGGGCTGACATCTTCGCCGCGCTCTGGGAGGACGAATCCTACGACCGGCCCCGGCAGAAGTATCTGGACGTGGTGATCCGGTCCCTGCGGAAAACGCTGGAGGACTGCGGCGCGGGAGAGCTGCTGGAGCTGCGGCAGGGCGTGCTGCGGATCCGACCGGAGGTGCTCGACTGCGACCTGTACCGGTTCTTCGACGGCGACGTGGAGGCGATCAACGCCTACCGCGGCGAGTATATGAGCCCCTATTCCTGGGCCAGCATCACGGAGGCCTTTGTGGACCGCTACAGCGGTGAGAAGGGAGGAGCACAATGAACAGATCCGTCAGAATCCGCGGGCCGTACCCGGTCCGCACCCGGACAGGCGCCGGCGCGTATGCCCCCGGGGATTACAAAAAAGAGGCGGCGGATTTTCTCAGAGCACACATGGACGAGAGCATTTTCGCGCTGATTCCGGACGACGACGGGGAACGCAGGCTGTCCTGCGTGGCAGCCCGGGTGTTCCTCAGCGCGGAGGATTGGGAGAAATACGTCTGGATCGAGCAGCACGGCTCGCTGGACGGATATCAGACCCGGGAGGACAGACAGTACGCGGCGCGCTCCGGCGACAGGACGGCGCTCCGCCCGGAATACAAGGGGGACAGTCATGAGTAAAGCAAGCAAAAACGAGCCGGTCCGGATCGCGCTGTCCGGCAGGATCGATTCACAGAACGCGCCCGAGGTGGAAAAGGACCTTCTGGCCCGGCTGGAGGGACAGGGGGTCTCCGGCGTGATCCTCGACGCCGCGGAGCTCCGGTATATCTCCAGCGCCGGGCTCCGGGTGGTGCTGCGGCTGAAAAAAACCTGCCCGGAGGTGTCGATCGTCAACGTCAGCTCGGAGGTCTACGAGATCCTGGAGATAACCGGCTTTACCGAGATGATGACGGTGAAAAAGGCATACCGCGAGGTGTCCGTGGAGGGCTGCGAGGAGATCGGCCGCGGCGCCAACGGCACGATATACCGTCTGGACAAGGACAGCGTCGTCAAGGTCTTCCACAACGCCGACGCCCTCGACGACATCCAGAGGGAGCGGGAGGTGGCCCGGCTGGCGCTGATCCTGGGCATCCCCACCGCGATCTCCTTCGACGTGGTCAAGGTCGGCGACCGCTTCGGCTCGGTGTACGAGCTGCTCAACGCCCGGTCCTTCTCCGGCATTCTGGCCGCGGAGCCGGAAAAGCTGGACTGGTGCGTGCGGGAGTACGTGGCCATGCTCAAGAAGATCCACAGCACGCTGGTCCCGCCGGGCAAGCTGCCGGACATGCGCCAGACCGTGCTCTCCTGGGCGGCCTTCCTGCGGGACTACCTGCCCGCGCCGGCCTTTGAAAAGCTGCAGGCGCTGGTGGAGGCCGTGCCCCATGACGACCATATGATCCACGGGGACTATCATACGAAGAATCTGGAGCTGCAGAACGACGAGGTGCTGCTCATCGACATGGACACCCTGGCGGTGGGCCATCCGGTCTTCGAGCTGGCGTCCATGTACAACGCCCTCGTCGGCTACTCCGAGTTCGACCATGAGGTCATCCGCCGCTTTCAGGGCTTTGACTTCGAGACGGGCCGGACCTTCTGGGAGCGCTCGCTGGCGGCTTATCTCGATACGGACAGCGAGGAAAAGATCCGCGACGTGGAGGACAAGGCCCGGATCGTGGGCTACACCCGGATGATCCGCCGCTCGATCCGCCGCCAGGGGCTGGAAACGGAAAAGGGCAGGCAAGAGATCGACCTCTGGAAGGGGGAGCTTTTGTCCCTGCTGGAGAAGACGGACACGCTGCTCTTCGACGTCCCCTGCCTGGAGACGTGAACGGCTTTGGAAAAAAACGGCGGCGGCCCGGCGGCCGGAAGAGGCTGAAACCATGAAATCACCCGAAAAGATCGATCTGCATATGCACACCACGGTCTCCGACGGCACCGACACGCCCGAGGAGATCCTCACGCGCGTGAAGGAGGCCGGCATCACCCTCTTTGCAGTGTCGGACCACGACGCCGTCAAGGGCAGCCTGGCGATCCTGCGGCTGCGCACGCCGGAGGACCCGGCCTTCCTCACCGGCGCGGAGTTCTCCTGCAAGGATGAGGAGGGCAAGTACCACATCCTCGGCTACGGCTACGACCCGGACGCGAAGGCGATACTGCGTCTTGTGCAGACCGGGCACCGGTACCGCATCCGGAAGGTCCTCGCCCGGCTGGACTTCATCAAAAATAAGTTCGGCTTCGACTTCCCCCCCGAGGAGCTCGACCGCCTGCTGGCTATGGACAATCCCGGCAAACCGCACATCGCCAACCTGATGGTCCGCTTCGGCTACGCGAAGACGAAGGAGCAGGCCATCGAGGAGTTCATCAACAAGATCCGCTTCCGCAGCGAGTACATCCGTCCGGAGGAGGCCGTCGAGCATATCCTCGCGGCGGGGGGCATCCCCGTGCTGGCCCATCCCACCTACGGCGACGGCGACCAGCTCATCCTCGGGGAGAACATGGACCGGCGCATCCGGCGGCTGACGGGGTTCGGCCTGCAGGGCGTGGAGGCGTTTTACTCCGGCTTTACGAAAAAGATGAGCGAGGAGATCCTGGGCTTTGCCGAACGGTACGGCCTGTATGCCACCGCGGGCAGCGACTACCACGGGAAAAACAAACTCGTCGTCCTGGGCGACACCGGCCTGGGCGACCCCGCGGAGGGGCCGGCCTGTCTGCACCGGTTCCTGGACGCCATCCGGGACCGGCTCTGAATCCGGCCGCGCGAGAGTAAAAAACATGGAGCTGACCATGAAAAAACCGTCCTCGAACATGACCATCCTACGCAGGCTGATGCTGCGTCTGCTGCCGGTCCAGATCCTGCTGGCGGCGGTGGGGGCGGTCAACGGGATCGTATCCAGCTATTTTGCCAGCAACTATGTCGGCATCACCGCCATGAGCGCGGTGGGCCTGTTTGCGCCGGTCCAGATGCTGATCACGTCCTTCGGCACCATGCTTGCCGGCGGCTCGGTCATCCTCTGCGGGCAGTACATGGGCAGGGGAGAGCGGGACAGAATGCAGAACGTCTTCTCCCTGGATCTGGCGGTCTCCGTGCTGACGGCGATCCTGTTCACGGCGCTGTTCGCGGTCCTTTCTCTTTTTGATCTGACCGGTTTTCTCACGAAGGACCCGGAGGTGCGGCGGATCTTCAACCGCTATCTCCTCGGACAGGCCGTGGGCGTGTTCCCGCTGCTGCTGGGCAGCCAGTTCCCCGCGTTCCTTGCGCTGGAGAACAAGGGCCGGCGCACGACGTGGGCGAGCATCGTGTATATCGCCGTGAATGTGGCGCTCAATCTGCTGTTCGTCAGGCTCCTGCGGCTGGAGGCCATCGGCCTGGCCCTGGCCTCGGCGCTGGGACTGTGGGTGTTCCTGGCCGTGGAGGCGCAGTATTATTTCACGGACGCGGCCCAGCTGCGCATCACGGCGAAAAGTCTCCGGTGGCGGGAGTGCGCCGACATATTGCGCATCGGCTTTCCCGGCGCGGCCAGCAGCGGCTATCAGACCCTGCGCGGCCTGATCGTGAACCGGCTCCTGGAGACCTTTGTGGGCAGCGTCGGCATCTCGGCCTTTGCCGCGGCCAACAATCTGCTGGGCATTTTCTGGGCGATCCCGGCGGGCATGACGGCGGTCTCCCGGCTGATGATCAGCGTGAGCATCGGCGAGGAGGACCGGCAGACGCTCACAGACGTCACCCGCGTCATGTTCCGGTGGTTCGTGCCGATGATGTACGCGGTGGCCGCGTTCATCATTCTCTGCGCCGGACCGTTCGCCCGCATATTCTTCCGGGATACCGCCCAGAGCGTCTATATGCTGACGGTATGGGGCTTCCGCATCCTGCCGCTGTGCATGCCGCTGAGCACGATCTGCCTGCACTTCATCACCTACGGGCAGGCCTCGGGCAAGAACGGCCTCGTGCACACCCTCGCGGTGTTCGACGGCGTGGTCAGCGTGGCCGGCTTCACCGCGCTGATGATCCGCACGGTGGGCATGAACAGCGTGTATATCGCCAACGTCCTCAACGGCGTGGTCACGACGCTGATCGTCATCCTCTATGCCTGGGGGAAGAAAAAGCATTTCCCGAGGAACATGGACGAGCTCATGGCGATCCCCGACGGCTTCGGCGTCCCGGAGGCGGAGCGCATGGATCTGACCGTGCGCAGTATGGACGAGGTCGTCGCGGTGGCCCGGCAGATCCAGGAGTTCTGCCGGGAGCGGGGCGTTGACGAGCGCCGGGCCTATATAGCGGGACTGTGCATGGAGGAAATGGCGGGAAATATCGTCGAGCACGGCTTTTCCAAGGGGACGCGGTCCCATGTCGTCGACGTGCGCGTCGTACATAAAGACGGCGGCGTGATCCTGCGCGTGAAAGACGACTGCGTGCCCTTTGATCCGCTCGAGAGACAGCGTCTGACCGACGGGACGGACCCGACGCGGAATGTGGGGCTCCGGCTGGTGTTCAATATCGCCGAGAGCGTGCAGTATCAGAACATTTTCGGGCTGAACGTACTGACGATCCGCATATGACGCCCCCCGGGGAGCCCAAAGCATACAACGAATCAAATCAGGGAGGGAAATGCATGATCCTTTTTGTCGACGCCTGCGTGCGGGAGGACTCGCGCACGGAACGCCTGGCGCGATACCTGCTCTCGAAGCTGGACGGGCCGGTGGAGGAGACGGAGCCCGCCGAGCTCGACCTGCCCACGGCGGACGAGGAATTTCTGAAAAAGCGGGATGCACTGATTGAAAAACAGGAGTTCGGCCACATCCTCTTTTCCCCGGCGCGGCAGTTCGCCGCGGCGGATACCGTCGTCGTGGCCGCGCCCTATTGGGACCTGTCCTTTCCTGCCTTCCTGAAGGAATACTTTGAGCAGATCAACGTGGTCGGCATCACCTTCGCCTACTCGCCGGAGGGGATCCCCACGGGTCTGTGCCGGGCAGAAAAGCTCTACTATATCACGACGGCGGGCGGCCCGATCGTCTCCGATGAATTCGGCTTCGGCTACGTGAAGGCCCTCGCGCAGAATTATTACCGGATCCCCGAGGTATACGAGATCAAGGCAGAAGGGCTGGATATCGACGGAGCGGACGTGGAGGCGATCCTCCGCGAGGCGGAGGCGTCCATCGACCGGCTGCTGGAGGCCCGGGACGATACCTGAGAAAACACATCCTCCGGCTGCGGGAGGAGGGCGACCGGCTCGCGCCGGGCGCCGGTGTCCGTGAAGCACGACCGGGTCGCCGTCCGCGGCGGCGTGACCCATAAACAAGTCCGGAAAGCGGGAACGGCCCCGCGTGAAACGATGAAAAAGCTGTTTGATGAGATCCCCTGCCTCCGGAGCGGACGGCTGGTCCTCCGGCGGATGGAGGACCGGGACGCCGACGCGATCCGGGCCCTGACGGCCAGCGAGCGGGTGTACCGGTATCTGCCCACGTTCCTGTTTGAAAAGCGGTACAGCGAACCGCGGGAGATGCTGCGCCGTCTGTATGGCGAATGCTTCTCCGCCGGGGAGTCGCTGATCCTGGGCGTCTGCCGCCGGGAGGACGACGGTCTTTGCGGCCTGGCGGAGTTTTACGGCTACAAGGACGCGATCCGCAAGGTCAGCGTCGGTTACCGGCTGCTGGAGAGCGCCTGGGGGCAGGGGATCGCCACCGAGGCGCTGGGGCTCATGATCGACTACCTCTACGGCGAGACAGACATCGAGATCGTCACCGCCAGCACCATGATCGAAAACCTGGCCTCCGCCAACGTGCTGCGCAAGAACGGGTTCTCCCTGGTCGTGCACGCGGTGGACGAGGATTGGGGCTACGACGCGCCGACGGTCGCGGACAAGTGGATCCGCTGACCCGCCGGGGCGGAGAAGCGTTCACAGTATTACATTTGCGGAAAGGAAACAAACCATGATCGCAACAATCGGAAAACGGAGCCTTGCGCTGCTCCTGGTGATCGGCCTGCTCTTCTCCCTCGCCGCCTGCGGAAAGCGGCCTGAGACCGCGGCGTCCCCGTCTCCGGCGGCCGGCGCCCCGTCCGCGGGCGTCTATGAAAGCGGCGGCCTGAAGCTGACGGTCCCCGCGGAATACGAGGCCCAGGTGACCGTGACGACCGGGGAGGACCCGCTTTTTTCCGTCTCGGAGATCGCCTCCGTGGAGGCGGCGAAGAGCGCATACCCCGACAGTTACGAGGGCGCGGGCTGGCTCTTTGACATCACCCGGGTCACGGAGCGGGAGCTGCATGAGATGCTCTGCCGCGACATGTCCGGCCTGCGGGTCTTCGCCCGGGACGGGAGCGGTCTTTACTATATCCTCAACACGCCCACCGACGTGCGCATCGAGCGCGCGGGCGAGATCACCCAGAGCGACATCGACGCCTGGAGCGCCCTGTCCGGCTGGGCCGGCACGGCGGGAGAGAGCTTCGCCGCGGACAACGGCCTGACGCCCTGCCGCTTCGGCAACACGGAGCTGGAAATGCTCCTGGCGCGGATCGCCTGGGCGGGTGAGACGAACTACCAGCTCGGCGGCCTCGAATTCGGCCTGCTCACGCCCGCGGGGACCGAGACCGCGGCCTTTGCCGCGGAGATCCTCGAGCGCGCGCCGCTGGAGTATGTCGACCGGACCGAGACGCCCGACGGCGAATACCTCTACATGAACGATCTCACCGACGGCGGACGCTACGAATTCTTCCCCGGGGAGGGCGGCTGCTTCGTCCGCGAGCTCCGCGGGGGCTATGCTGTCATGTACCGCGCCGCGGGGGATGCCGACATCGCGGAGATCGTGGCCCGCTGGTATGAGGCGCTGTCGGCCTGCGCCGCGCCCGCTGCTGACGAGGCCGCCTATCAGGCGGCGGTCAGCGCCGTGCTCGACGAGTTCGCGGCCCTGGATCAGGCGGCCCTGGAGAATTATGACGAGGCCGCTCATCCGGAGCTGCCCTGGTACACCGCGATGATCGCCAACACCGTGCGCAGCAATCTCTACTACGCCTTCTACGACTTTGACGGCAACGGCGTCGACGAGCTGGTGATCGCGGCCGGCGACGACACCTACCGGCAGCCGGAGGCGATCTACGCCTTCGACGGCACGAAGATGGTGTACCTGTGCAAAGAACAGCCGCTTGGCGAACGCTGCGCGCTGACTTACTTCCGGGACGGCCTGTTCGCCGTCCGGGGCTCCGGCAGCGCCTTTTCCGGCGAGACGGCCATCTGGCGGATCGCCGCGGACGGCTTTGGCACGGAGATGGTCGAGATCATGGCCTACGAGTTCAAGGACGAGAACACCGTCGAGTACACGCCCAAACTCGGAAACATGACCGCCGAGGAGTATGAGGCGGGCGACTATCTGCGCGGCTTCGACCTGCCGCTGGATTACACGCTGTTCGCGTCCGGGGGCTGAGACCGTCGGATCCGACAAAAAAACGGAGGCTGCTTTTGCAGCCTCCGTTTTCTGATATCCTGAGGTTTTTGACCGGGGGTTGGTGCTTTTGCTCGGTTGTAATACTGGGCTATAGGGCAATGCGCTTTTATCCGTTTCCGGGGCAGCTCCATTCAGCTCCATTGTCGGTACGATACCGAGGTAATGCGCTTTTTTCTTTGCGTATCTTTCTTTTGAAAAGCCCAAAAGAAAGATACGCGAGAAAGAAAAGGCTCGGTGCAAGATTACAGGCGGAAGCCTCTTAACGAGATAACTCAACAGGTATCAGCGTCGCCATACGCGCCACCCCGCTTACGCTCCGGCGCTTGGTGGGAGATTAGTTCAGGTTCCAGCCTCTCACCCTGCTGCCGCGGGTGCGTAGATTTGCCGTCGTTCTTTTTAGCCGTAGGGGCGTATGGTTTAGCTGTCATTCCGAGCGCAGCGAGGAATCTCTTGGGTAGAGGTAAAAGCTTCGGCCCGGAGATCCCTCGCTTCGCTCGGGATGACACGTATGGAGATGTGACGTCGTAAACTCACGCACCACGCAGCGCCGGAGCACAGGCGGCCACCTAATCATTCCACCCACGCAGCACCGGGAGCCCAAAAACCCTCCCACCAAGCGCCGGAGCGCAAGCGGGGTGGCGCGTATGGCGACGCTGATACCTTTTGAGTGATAGACCTAAGTGGCTTCCGCCTGCAGTCCTGCACCGAGCCTTTTCTTTCTCGCGTATCTTTCTTTTGGGCTTTTCAAAAGAAAGATACGCAAAAAAAGAAGCGCATTACCTCGGTATCGTACTGACAATGGAGCTGGATGAGGCTGCCCCGGAAAAAGGAAAAAAGCGAATTACCTGAAAGTCGGTAAAACAATGGAGCAGAACCGGTCCACCCCGGTCACGGAAAAAAGCGCATCACCTCGGACAAGAACCGACAACCGGACAAACGCCCCAACCAAAAGTCCGGAAAATGAAGTCGGCACAGGTTTTGTCCGCAAATGCAATTATGGGCTTTCCTTCTGCGCGCTGAGCGGTTACAATACAGGAAAAGAGCATGCCGACGCCGCGGCATGACGGGAGAAAGGTGCGTTGAAGATATGGAATACAGGATCGAGCACGACACGATGGGCGAGGTCAGGATCCCCGCCGCGCATCTCTGGGGAGCGCAGACCCAGCGAAGCCTTGAGAACTTCCGCGTCGGGAGCGAGACGATGCCTGCCGAGGTGATCCGCGCCTTCGCTTATCTGAAGATCGCCGCGGCCAGGACCAACGCCTCCCTGGGGAAGCTGGACGCGGAGCGGGCCGCCGCCGTCGAGGAGGCGTGCCTGGCGATCCTCCGGGGAGAGTATCCGGAGGAGTTCCCGCTGAAGGTATGGCAGACGGGCAGCGGGACGCAGACCAACATGAACGTCAACGAGGTGATCGCCCACATCGCCGAGAGGGATCATCCGGGACTGTCCGTCCATCCCAACGATCACGTGAACATGTCCCAGAGCTCCAACGACACCTTCCCCACGGCTCTGCACATGGCCGCGGTGCTGGCGCTGCGGGACTGCCTGTACCCCGCGCTGGAAAAGATGATCGCCACCCTCCGGCGGCTGGAGGAGGAGAACGCGGACGTGATCAAGATCGGCCGCACGCACCTGCAGGACGCGGTCCCTCTGCGCTTTTCCCAGGAGATCAGCGGCTGGCGCGGCATGATGGAGGCCGGGCTGCGGATGCTCCGCGAGACCTCCGGCCACCTGCGGGAGCTCGCCATAGGCGGCACGGCCGTGGGTACGGGGCTCAACTGCCCCGCGGGCTTCGCGGACAAGTGCGCCGCGGAGATCTCCGCGCTGACCGGCGAGGACTTCCGTTCCGAGGCGAACAAGTTCCACGCCCTGACGGCCCGGGACGCCTGTGTGGTGACCCACGGCGCGCTCAAGGCGCTGGCAGCCGACCTCATGAAGATCGCCAACGACGTCCGCTTCCTCGCCAGCGGCCCGCGCTGCGGCTGCGGCGAGATCTCCATCCCCGAAAACGAGCCCGGCAGCTCCATCATGCCCGGCAAGGTCAATCCCACCCAGTGCGAGATGATCACGATGGCGGCGGTGCAGGTCATGGGCAACGACGCCGCGGTGGGCTTCGCGGCCTCCCAGGGCAATTTTGAGCTCAACGTCTTCCTGCCGGTGCTGGCCTACGACATGATCCAGTCGATCCGGCTCCTGGGCGACGGCATGGCCTCCTTTGAGCGAAACTGCCTCGCGGGCCTCCGGGCCAACCGGGAGAGGATGGCCGAAAACCTCGAGCGCTCATTGATGCTGGTGACCGCGCTCTCCCCGGAGATCGGCTACGAAAACGCGGCCGCGGCGGCCCGCAAGGCCTTTGAGGAGGGCACCACGCTCAGACAGGCCGTGCTGTCGCTGGGCTTTATGGACGCTGAGGAATACGAACGGAAGGTCAGGCCGGAGAACATGGTCTGATCCCCGGTGAGCGCGGCAGGTCCCACAATCAAAAAGGCACGGCCGTACGGCCGTGCCTTTTTATGCTGAATGGTCTTATTCGGCTTCCTTGAGCCGGGCGCTGCAGCGGAAGTAGGCGTCCCGGCAGCCGAGACTGCCGCTGTTGTAACCCTCCAGGTACTTCTGCGCGGCGACGGAGATGTCCTTCTCCACGCCCTGCCCCAGCTCATAGGCGCGGCCGAGAGCGGTCTTGGCCCGCTGCAGGCTGTACTTCTGGCCGAAGACCGGGGCCTTTTCGCCCTCGGAGAAATAACGGACGGAGGCCTCGTAATCCACGTCGCAGCCCCAGCCGTGGTAGAGCATGTCGCCGATCTTGTTGTAGCAGTTGTAGTCGCCCATCTGCGCGCCTTTTTCATAGCACTCCCGGGCTTTGCCGTAATCCTGCTCCACGGCCAGACCGTCGCGGTAATACTTGCCCCAGCTCCGCCAGCCGTAGATATACTTCTGTTCCAGCGCCAGGTTGGCGTACATGATGGCCAGGTCGTAGCTCTGTTCCACGCCGTCGCCGTAATAGTAGTTGGAGGACATGATGTACTGGGCCCTGGCGTTGCCCCGCCGGGCACACTCCTCGTACAGCGCGGCGCTGCGGGCGAGATCCCGCTCGCAGCCGTAACGGCCCTGCCAGTACAGGTTCCCCAGATAGAGCTTCGCGGGGATCGAGCCGCTGTCTGCCAGCTCCCGGATGCGGTCCAGGATGGGACGGCAGAACTCCTCGTCCGGATCGTCCCAGGTCTCGGTGACCTGATCCTCCAGCTTCATCTCCAGCAGATAGAACTCCGCGTCCGGATCGCCGCGGTATTCCGCCGTGCGGAAGTAATGCCGCGCCTTTTGCCGGTCGACGGCGCAGGGGCCGCCGAACAGATATGCCATCCCGAGGATGACGGCGTTGTCCGGCTCATAGCAGTCGGAAAACCGGCCCTGATTCTCGAAAAGGAGCAGGTCCCGCATCTTCCGGTTCACGCTCTCGGAAAACTCGTTGCCGAAGCCCACCGCCGCCTGTCCGTGGCCGGAGGACTCGTCACCCTGCCCGAACACGCTCAGCAGGCTCTCCTCGAACTGGCTGTCGGAGCTGCGCAGATGCCAGAACAGACTGTGATAGCGCTGCAGGATCATATCCAGATCATCGGGGATATCCACGTCCTCGATCCAGATGGGCAGGATCTTTTTGTGCAGCTTTTTGGCGTATTCCACCTCGTCCTGCACCCAGTCGGAGGCGACCGACGCCTGGGAGAGGAGGATGATGAAATAGCTCGACTCCCGGATCACGGAGGCGATCTTTTTCCGGTAGACCTCGCCGGGGACCAGGCCTTTGTCATACCAGACGGAAAAGCCGGGCTGCCGCTCCAGTATGTCGTTGATCCTGGAGCATATGTCACGGTCCCTGTGGGAATAACTGATAAAGATCGACTTGTTGTCTTCCATGTGCGGCATCCTTTCTCCGGCTTCCCGCCGGGGTGCGGGTACGGCGCTCAGGCCGCTTGCGGTCCGACGATCTCCAGAATGTCCGTGGACTGGACGCTGACGTTCCCCTGGAGATCCCGGTAGAGATGGAGGAAGCAGTAATAGGGCCGGGCCTCGGGGGCGACGGTCCTGGCCTGGCAGAGCACGCAGTAGTTCATGCCGGAGACCACCTGCTCGCCGGTCACCGTGACAGGGGTGTAGTCCACGCCCAGCAGCGTCTCGGCGGCCTTCGCAAAGGCGGCGAGGCCCTCGTCCTCGCTCTCGGGCACGGACCAGCCGCCGGCAAGACCTTCGGCGCTGCCGGCGTCGGCGTCGTACCGGCCGTCCGGCGTGATGCCGTCGATGCCCAGGATCTCCGTGCCGCCGTCGAGCGCCTCATAGACGTAGACGATGGCGAAATAAGGCTTCGCGTCGGGGTAGACCACCCGGGCGCGGCAGAAATAGGCGCGGTTCGTTCCGGACACCACCTGGCGGGCGAGGCAGGCAGCGGGCTCATAGCTCACGCCCGAAAGCCCCTCCATGGCTTTGGCGAACACGGCGGAGGTCTCGTCGGTGAGCGCAAAGGACTCCTCGGCGTCCCACCCGCCGGTCACGGGACCCTCCGCGGGCGCGGTCTCGGGCTCGGTGGCGGGCGCGGCCTGCGTGCCGCCGGAGGCGGAGCCGCAGCCGGCCAGGAGCGCCGCGGCCAGCAGTACGCTCAGCAGGATGGACAGATGATTCTTTTTGTACACAGGGATCACACTCCTTCAGAAAAACAGGAAAGCACGATACAGCCCGTCCTGCGGAAGCTCCGACACGACGCGCCGTATCCTGCCTTGCTGTCCGGCGATGTACCTCAGCCCCGCTGCGCCGGCACCGGCGCAGCGGGGATCGGCAGTACAATGAGCGGATCAGCGGATGATCGTCGGGTAGATGACGATCTGCTGGCCGGCATAGATCGTGTTGATGTTCTTGATCTTGTCGGGATTCCAGAGCATGATCTTCTCGGGGGTCACGCCGAAACGGATCGCGATGCCGGAGAGGGCGTCGCCCGGGGCGATCTTGTAGAGGATGCAGGTGCCGTTGTGGACATAGGTGCCCTTCGCGTACGCTTCCCAGCCGCCGTAGCCGCCCTGAACGGACGCAACATCTTCATCGTTGATCGGGGTCTTGACTTCGTCTGCCATTTTTGAATTCCTCCGTTAAATGTATTCACAAAAGAACGGGGCGCTGCGGTCACCGGTCTTAATGTGTTCAGATTTGATCCGCCGGCCCGGGATCATCCCAGAGCCAGAACGGTGAGGGCCGTGTAGGCGGCGATCAGCCCGGCGAGGATCAGGAGCTGTGTGCCGCGGTGCTCTGTGAGCAGCCCGATGAATTCGCGCACGGCCGCGTTGGGCCAGAAATACCACTTGGTCCCGGCGCCCATGCCGACGGCGTCCAGTCCCGCCTGCCGCGCCTTGATCCCGGCGCGGAACACGTGGTAATTGGTGGTGAAGAAGGCGGTCTTTGCCTCCGGCTGCCGTGCCCGGATGAGCGCGGCGGAATAACGCATGTTTTCGGCGGTGTCGCCGGAACGGTCCTCCCGGAGGATCCGCTCGGCCGGAACGCCCCGGGAGAGCAGATAATCGGCCATGGCGTCGGCTTCCGACCGGATCTCGTCCGGTCCCTGTCCGCCGGAGACCACGAAACCGGGGAGCTTCCCCGTGGTCTCCTCCTGCCGCCGGGCAAATGCCAGCGCCAGGTCCAGCCGCCCCTTGAGCAGGGGGGTGGGAGTGCCGTCCCGCCGGATGCCGCAGCCCAGAACGATGAGCCAGTCGCGGTCCGGGTCCGGCACGAGCCGCAGAACGACCAGATCGACAATGCAGGTGCCGATCATCATGCACTCGAAATAGAGATACATGGCGGCAAAAAGATTGACAATGATCACCGGCACGATCATCAGCCGCTCCGATACCGAGGTCCAGAGATCCAGCAGGCCGATGGCGATCTCTCCGAACACCAGCAGAAACGCCAGGAGGATGCCCAGTATGTTGACGAACCGGCGGCCCTCCCGCCGGATCAGGCGAAGATTGGCGATGAACAGCGCCGCGGAAAACCCGAACAGAAGGGGAGAGGTGACGAACATGTAGTTCTTGGCCGAGTGGAGCAGGGTAAAGAGCACCTGCCGGGCGTCATACCGCCCGGGATCGGCCAGACAGCGGGCAAAGGCAAAGCCGTGGGTCACCGCCAGAGAGAAGACGAACAGCGCGAAGCCCGCGTAAAAGATCGTGCTGTACGAATAGGGGTCGGTCCGCCGCTGACGGCGGAAGGCAAACAGCAGACACAGGACCGACAGGACGAAATACACCGTCAGCGCGCCGTTGGCCCACAGCAGCCGGTCTGCGGACCCGTTCCGGGCAGGCAAAACCAGGGCGGCAAACAGCGCTGCCGTCGATCCTGCCAACAGTAAGAGCCGGGGATCCCGTTTTCCGTTCCGGTCGCCCGCTCCGGCGGGCCGCATCACCGATCCGTCGGCGAAGCGGTTGGCGCGGCGCCGGGGGTGTTTTCGTCTTCGTCCCTGCCCATCAGCCTGCGCATGAACGAAACGAACCAGGAATACGGATTGAGCTCGCCCTCGGATCTGTCAGGGATGTCCCAGCCGCCGGCGACGGCGGAGATCTCGTCGTCAGAAAGGGCTGTCACGGCGGGCTTTTCCAGCGTGTAGCCCATCTCCCCGGCGATCCCGGCCAGGACGCCGGGCGCCTCGGCTGCGGAGCAGGCGCCGATCCTGTCCCGCAGGGCAGGGTCCGCCGCGGCCATTTCCGCAAGCTCCTTCAGGCTGATCGTTTTCATGGGATCGTAATCCTCCGTCGGTTTTTACTCTTGCTCCAGCGCGGAACGAAGCCGTTCCAGCGCCGATCGGTGCGCTCTCTTGACCACGCTGTACGGCAGGGACATCCTCTCGGATACCTCCTGCAGGGTACAGCCGGAATAGTAGTGCAGAACGATGATGTCCCTCTGCCGTTCGGGCAGGCCGGACAGCGCGCCGGCCAGGCGGGAAAGGGAGTCGGCCCGCAGGAGATCCTCCTCCGGACCGCCCTCCTCGGGGAGATCCTCCTCCAGAGGGGCGTGGATCCGGCGCGTACGGTAATAATCCACCACCGTATTGCGTGTGACGGTGTAAATGTATGAGGATACGCCCGCGCCGGAACGGAGGTCGAGGTGTTCCAGCGCCTTGCGAAACACCTCGCTGCACAGGTCCTGCGCATCCTCCGGATCGGCCACGCGGCTGCTTATGTATTGGCTGACTTTTGGCCGGTATTCGCGGTAGATCGCGTCAAATCGTTCCGCGTCCGTCATAGCCTGGCTCCTGTGTCCTGTCTGTAAGCGTGAGGCCGCCCGCGGCCAGAGCCAGTTCATCGTCCTCCAGGGACAGCGGCCGGCTGCCGGGGTAGCGGCGCAGCGTATCGTCGATCACGGCCTGCAGGTCCGGATCGCTCTCGAAACGCTGATAATCGAATAGCTTTTTCAATGCTGCTTCCAGCATTCCCATTCCTCCTCCAGGCGGATGGCCAGCTCGTAGGGGCCGATCCCGACCCGGGGCGCGGAGATCTCTTCAAAGCGCCGCAGCATCCGGGAGACCTGCGCCGCCAGCTCGTCGAGCCGTTCCCGCCGCTTGTCCGGCCCCTGCACGTAATTCTCCAGCCGTCCGCCGGTGTACCCGGACGCCGAGGCGCCGAGGAACAGCTCCGCCGTCGCCGGGTCAAAACGTCCGAAGGCGGCGTACAGTCCCGCCGTGTCGGCCACCAGCTCGTCGAAAACGGGGTCTATCCTCTCGGGAAAGAGCCGGCGGCAGAGAAAGTGGACGCATTCGTGGGTCCTTCGGATGACCTGCGAGGCCGCGAGCCAGTCCGGCTCCGAAAGCCCCAGCTTCTCCGCCGGGACGGCGCTGTAGGGGCCGACCGACAGCACGATCATCACGTCCTTGAAGTTGTTCCGGTCCGCGGTGAAGCGCCGGAATTCCGCGTCCCAGTCCGCGTCGGGACCGGCAGTGCGCAGGAATTCCTCCTTGTGGGCGCGGATCCTCGTCCAGTTGTTGACGCCGTCGAGGGTGGCTGCGCCCTGGGTGCGCGGGATGGGCGTGGGCAGGCACCGGCAGGCCATGATCTGCAAAAACAGCTCAAAATCGGACCGCCGGCACAGCGTGATCACCGCTACGCTGCCCGCGGGAGTGCTCTCGCTGCGGCAGGAATCCCCGTCGCTGCCGGCAAAGTGGGACACCGAGCGCCCGGGCGGCTCCGCCCCCGAGAGGACGATGTCCTTATAGAGCGCTGCGCCTTCCTCGCCGGGCGTCAGACAGAGCTGGGGATAGATTTCCGCCAGAGCGGGGATCACCTCGCGGCCCCGCAGATCGAGCGCCGTGATCTCCATGACACCGCCGCCTTTCCGCCATGTAGTATCCGGGGCTGCCCCTGCGCGCGGCGCAGGAGCAGCCCTGCTCATCCGATCCCCGGGGGGATCGGATGAGCGATCACTGCCACATGATGTGGTTGACCAGCGTCTGGACGGCGTTGGGATCGTAGCCGGCTTTCTTCAGGTTGGCGACACGGGCGGAGCCGTTGCCGTACTTGCCGTTCATGACGTCGATGGCGACCTTGTCATAACCGGCGCACAGGGAGTTCACCAGACCCTGCACGACATCGGGATCGTAGCCCGCGCAGGCCAGGGCCAGACGGCGCTCGGCGCCGTTGCCGTACTCACCGCGGATGCAGGCGAAAGCGGCCTTCAGCTCAGGGGTGTAACCGCCGGCGACGCTTGCCAGGGCCTCATCGGATACGGACTCGATTTTGTTCTCTTCGCTCATTGTTTTGACTCCTTTTGAAATGTATTTGTCTTCCCGCGCCGCCCGAAGGGACGGACGGGAGAAACATGCTGTTTTTCGGGACGCGGGCCTTCGCTCACGTCTTTTCATCTCTTTATACGATGGATCTCGACAACGGGACGCCGCGCGGGGCACATTTTTTTATTCGCCGGCGCTCTCCCCGTCGGCCGTTTCGGTGGGCAGATCCAGCCGCTGGCGGGCAACGAGCTGGGCAAAGAACCCGTTTTTGGCGATCAGCTCCTCATAGTTGCCGTCTTCCAGGATGCGGCCCTTGTCGAGCACGAGGATGCGGTCGCAGTTCTTGATGGTGCTCAGCCGGTGGGCGATGACGATGCGGGTGCATTTGAGCTTGTCCAGCGCGTCGGAGACCTGCTTCTGGGTCTTGTTGTCCAGCGCGGAGGTGGCCTCGTCGAACATGAGGACCCGCGGCTTGGGCGCCACGGCCCGGGCGATCATCAGCCGCTGCTTCTGCCCGCCGGAAATGCCGCCCTGGCCCTCGGAGATGATGGTCTGCATGCCCATGGGCATGGCGCGGATATCGTCGGCGATGCCGGCGATCTCGGCGGCCTCCCAGGCCTCGTCCAGCGTGAGCTGCGGCGCGGAGATCACGATATTGGAATAGATGTCCCCCTGGAACAGGCTGCCGTTCTGGGTCACGACGCCGATGCGGCGGCGCAGCGAGCGCAGGTCCAGCTTGGAGATGTCCTTGCCGTCGAAGTAGACCGCGCCCTTTTCCGGCGTCTCAAAGCCGAGCATCAGCCGCATGAGCGTGCTCTTGCCGCAGCCGGTGGTGCCCACGATGGCGATATACTCCCCGGCCCGGATCTTCAGGCTCATCCCGTCCACGACGTAAGGCATGGTGTCCGTGTAGCGGAAGTAGACGTTGCTCAGCTCGATGCTTCCGGAGAGCCGGGTCACCATGGCTTTCTGCTCCGAGGACTCCGGCTCGGTCTTGAGGATGGGCTCGGCCATCTCCATGATGGGCCGGATCTGCGCCACCGAGAGCGCCACGCCGGTGAGGGAAGTGAAGGCGCCCATCACCGTACCGTAGGCGGCGCTGAAGGCGATGTATTCCGGCGGCGTGACGCCGGTCTTGACGGCCAGATAGTAGAAGAGGATCGTGCCGGCCAGCGAGACCGCGGTGGCGATCACGCCGCTGACCTTCAAAAAGAGGGGCGGGTTGTAGTTGAGCTCCGCCACCTCGGAAAAGGCGTCGGCCCAGCGGGCGAAGGCCCGTTTTTCCGCGCCGGCAAGCTTGATCTTCTGCACGCCGGAGATGAGGGCAAAGCTCATGCCGTTGTTCTTCGCGCCCAGCTCCATGACCCGGCGGGTGATCTTCATCTGCATCAGCGCGGCGGACATGGCGATGACCACCGTGGCGATGATCACGGTCAGCGCCGGGAGCACCAGCGCGGGGGCGAAGCGGAAGATCCGCGTGATGTACAGCAGCGACATCAGCGAGGTGATGCCCATGGAGAACACATTGCCCATCAGCAGACTGCACAGCTGGCTCACGGAGTCCAGACGGCTGGACAGCTCGCCGGAGGAGTATTCCCGGAAGAAACGGGGCGGCAGGCTCATGACGCGGGCCATGATGGCCGCCTCCACGGATAAAGACGTTTTTATCTCGATCCGGTTCATTCCCAGGGAACGCACCGCCTCGATCAGCAGGGAGGACACGGTGACGGAGACCATGAACACCGCCGTGCCGAGGAGCAGGGAAATGCTGCCGCTCTCGAGCACGTGTCCGGTCAGGAACAGCGTGATGTTGGGCACGAGCATGCCCACGAGAGTCGCCGCGAGCGTCAGCCCCAGGAGCAGCGCGATGTCCGAGACGTCAAGACAGTTTTTGAGGTATACGATCAGGTCCGGGATCCCCAGCTTTTTCTGCGGCAGCGGACGGTAAAAGCAGATGGCGTCCGGCTCGAAGAGCTCAGCCGCCGCGCTGTCGAGATTCCGCTTTTTCCCCGTCACCGGGTCCAGGAACCAGTACCCGGTGAAGGGCCGCGGCAGCAGGGCCACGGGCAGCCCGTCCGAGCGCAGATACCCCAGCATGGGGCCGAAGGCGTCCCTGTACCAGCCCTTTTCCAGGCGTACGTTCCGCCGCATGATGCCGTGGGGACGCAGACAGAACTCGAGCTGCTCGTCCGGGTCCTCCACATTGTCGGGGACCTCCGCCGGCTTGAAATGATAATACTTGAGGATCTCGTCGACCGCGGCCTTGGTGACGACGCGGTCGTTGTTGAGGGCATGCGCGCCGCGCTTTCCGAGCACCGTGGCGGCCATGCGGAAGATGGAATCCTCGAAAAGCTCCTGATCGCTCAGCTTGCGCTGGCGGATCTGCTCGTCAAACCAACCCATTCGTCCGCACCCCCTCAGTCATTGGAGATCAGCTCGGCATACACGCCGCCTCTGGCATAGAGCTCGTCGTGCGTGCCGCGCTCGACCACATGGCCGTGGTCGAGGACGATGATCTCGTCGCAGTCCCGGATCGTGGAGAGCCGGTGGGCGATGACGATGCAGGTGATGCCGCGGTCCTTCACGGCCTTCACGAGCTCGTATTCGGTCTTGGCGTCCAGCGCCGAGGTGGCCTCGTCCATGATGATGATCGAAGGATCCTGTGCCAGGACCCGGGCGATCTCCAGACGCTGCCGCTGACCGCCGGAGAGATCCCGGCCGCCCTCGGTGAGCCTGCCGTAGAAGCCGCCCTCCCGGGCCATGATATCGTCGTAGATCTGGGCGTCCCGGGCCGCGAGGATCATCTCGAAATCCTCGATCGACTCGTCCCACATCTTGATGTTGTTGGCGATGGTGTCCTCGAAGAGCACGATGTCCTGGTCCACCACGGCCACGGAGCCGGTGAAAACGCTCCGGTCGATCTCTCCGATGTGCTTGCCGTCAAAGAGGATCTCACCGCTCCAGGGCCGGTACAGCCCGGAGATCAGCTTGGAGAGGGTGGACTTGCCGCAGCCGGAGGCGCCCACGAAGGCCACGCGGGAGCCGGGCTTCATGCTCATGGAGAAGTGCTCGATCAGCGGCTCTCCCAGCGGGGCGTAGCCGAAGGACACGTCGCGCAGCTCCACGCTGCCGGAGAGCTTGGAGTAGTCCTTTTCCTCCGAGAGCGGCTCGTCGGAAAAGACGGGATCCGTGGGATACTCCATCACGTCCTCCACGCGCTCCATCTCGGTACGCATCTCCTGGATGGTCTGTCCCGCGGCGATGAGCGTGTTGGCGGGGGACATGAAGGAGCTCAAAAAGCCCTGGAAGGCCGTGATCATACCGACGGTGAACTGCCCCCGCATGGCCAGCCACACGCCAAGCACGATCACGGCGGCGTTGGCCAGAGAGCTGACCAGAGAGGGGATGAGCCCGTAGTATTCGTTGAGCCGGGCGAACTTGACGCTCGCGGCGTTCACGGACGCCTGATAGCCGGCCCACTTCTGGAAGTATCCGTTTTCGGCGCCGCTGGATTTGATGGTCTCCACCATCTGGATGCCCGAGACGGTGGCGGAGGACAGCTTGCCGCTGTCGCGCATCTGCACCCGGGTGATGTTCACCCGCTTTTCGGAGATGAACCGGGACAGGAACAGGTTGATGACGATGGTGGACAGGCCCACGATGGTGAGCATCACGCTGTAGCGGAGCATGACCACCAGGTAGAAGACCATCATCACCGTGTTGAGCAGCAGGGGGGCGAAGGTGTTCACCAGCGTGCCGGCGATGGTGGCGTTGGTGGTCTGCCGCTGCAGGATATCGCCGGAGAGCCGCTGGGAAAAGAATTCCATGGGCAGACGCAGCACCTTCCACATGAACGTGCTGCTGCCGACGATGGCCATTTTGCCGTCGATCTTGCGCGAATAGATGGCCTGGGCCCACGCCACGGCCACCTGGGCCAGAGCCAGCGCGGCCAGCATGGCCAGGAAGGGCATGAGCAGGTCCCTGTTTTCCCCGGTGAGGAGCCGGTCCATGAAGAACCGGGAGAAGATGGGATTGATGATGCCGAAGAGATAACCGATGACGGTGGAGAGCATCACGAAGGCCACCGCGGGCCCCGCGCCTGCCAGCCGCCTGCGGGCAAAGTCCAGCGTGCTCCGACGCTTTCCTCCGGGCTGGAAATCCGGCCCGGGCGAAAACTGCAGACACACGCCGGTGAAGGACTCGTCGAACTCCTCCTTCGAAACCCGGACCTCGCCGCGGGCGGGGTCGTTGATGCAGGCGTAGTTCCCCTTGAACCCGTCGAGGACCACGAAGTGGTTGAAATTCCAGTGGATGATGCAGGGATAGGTCATGCTGTCCCGGAGGGCGTCGACCTCGCAGCGATAGCCCTGGGCCTCGAGCCC
>JAFXYJ010000155.1 GCA_017541825.1 Oscillospiraceae bacterium
CATCCTCAGCCGCGACCTGTACCGCAAGGGCATCATCCCGCCCGTGGACGTGCTGCCCAGCCTGTCCCGTCTGAAGGACAAGGGCATCGGCGAGGGCAAGACCCGCGCCGACCACGCCGGCACCATGAACCAGCTGTTCGCGGCTTACTCCCGCGGCAAGGACGCCAAGGAGCTGGCCACCATCCTGGGCGAGGCGGCTCTGAGCGACGACGACAAGCTCTACGCCAAGTTCGCCGACGCCTTCGAGCAGCGCTACGTCTCCCAGGGCAACGAGACCAACCGCTCCATCGAGGAGACCCTGACCATCGGCTGGGAGCTGCTGGCCATCCTTCCCGAGCGTGAGCTCAAGCGTATCAAGCCCGAGTTCATCGAGAAGTACCTGCCCAAAAAAGAGCAGTGAGCCCGGAAAGGTGAGGTGATCCCATGGCAACATTGAACCCGACCCGAATGGTGCTCAACCAGCGCAAGGGTCGTCTGAAAACCGCCACCCGGGGCCACAAACTCCTGAAAGACAAGCGTGACGAGCTGATGCGCCAGTTCATGGACGTGGTCCGCCGCAACCAGGAGCTGCGCATCAAGGTGGAGGAGGGCCTCACCGAGGCCTTCGCCGCCCTGTCCGTGGCCAGCGCGGTCATGTCGCCGGAGATGCTCGAGCAGTCGCTGCTCTATCCCCGGCAGAGCGTTGAGCTCGGTCTCGGCTACAAGAACATCATGAGCGTCAACGTGCCGGTCTACGATTTCCGCACCAAGTCCGCCGACGCGGGAGATATCTATCCCTACGGTCTGGCGCAGACCTCCGGCGAGCTGGACGACGCCATGACCGCTCTGTCCGGCGTGTTCGAGGACATGCTGGAGCTGGCGCAGGTGGAAAAGACCATGCAGATGCTGGCCCAGGAGATCGAGAAGACCCGCCGCCGCGTCAACGCTCTGGAGTATGTTATGATCCCGGAGCTGCAGGCCGATATCAAGTACATCTCCATGAAGCTGGAGGAGAACGAAAACTCCACCAAGGTCCGGCTCATGAAGGTCAAGGAAATGGTCCTGCAGGACGCGCACCACTACGAATACTGAAGCACCGTCCCCAAAGTCCCGCCGTCCACGACGGCGGGACATTCCTATGGGACGGAAGGACAGCGGGCGGTCGTGCGCCCGCCAAAATGTGCTCTGAAAGGAAGAAAAAGCCGGATGGAAGGGAAATACAGCCGGACACGGCGGGTGCCGCTGTCTTTGTGCGATAAAACGGGGAAGCTGGGCCTGCCGGGGATCTTCACCTGGTTTTCGGACCTGGCCGCCGATCACGGCGAGGAGATCGGTCTGGGCGTGGAGGCCGTCACGGCCCGCGGCCTGTTCTGGCTGACCGCCCGCACCAGGATCCGGATCTTCCGGCGCCCGGCGCTGGCGGAGATCGTCACCGTTTCCACCTGGCCGGAGAAGCCCGGCGCGGCCCGCTGCAGCCGGGATTACACGATCACCGGGGCCGACGGGCTCCTGGCCGCGGGCAAGACCGACTGGGCCGTGGTGGAGACCGCCACGGGCAGGATCCACCCGCTGCGGGATTTCTATCCCCCGGAGCTCAACGCCGTGCTCACGGACGAGACGGTGTGGACCGAGCCCTTCTCGCGCATCGGGGAGGACTTCACCGCCTGCGGCGTGAAGGCGGAGTACACCGTGTGCTCCTCGGACATCGACGTGGGCGGGCATATGAACAACGCGGTCTACGCCCGGGTGCTCTTCGGCGCCTTTACCTGTGAGGAGCTTCTGGAACGGAACTTTACCGACGCGGAGCTGAGCTTCCGCTCGCCCAGCTATGAGGGAGAACGCCTGACGGTCCGGCTGCGGCCCGGCGAGGGCTGCACGGAGGCCGGCGTCTTCGGCGGCGACGGCAGGACGGTGCTGCTCTCGAGGCTGAAATAGAAAACCGCGGTTTCGTTATTATTTGTAATGAAATCTTAACGGTTTTCCGCGCCGGACCGCCGGCTTTCCGCGAACCAAACGGAGGGCCGGCGCATCATAATACTGTAAACACCGTCGGGCGGGGGACCGCCCGGGCATATATAAGGAGAACACACATGGAACAGACGAAGGAGCAGATCACAGCCCCGGAGACCGCGGAGGACCGCGATCAGGAGCTGTTTGCCGCCATCGGCAGGGGACGCCGGCAGAAAAAGCGCCGCAAGATCATCATCCTGATCGTGATCGCCGCGCTGATCGCGGGGGGACTCTACGCCGCCGTGCGCTACGGCCGCGCCAAGGTCAACGAGCAGTTCGGCGACATGGAACCCACCAGCAGCGTGGAATCCTACACCGTGGGCAGCGGCAGCGTGACCACCACCGTCTCCGGCTCCGGCCTGCTCGAGGACGCGGACACCGAGGCGCTCAAGCTGCCCGAGGGCGTCAAGGTGGACGAGGTCGTCGTCATCGTGGGCGAGCGGGTGGAGGAAGGCCAGGTGCTGGCCACCGTGGAGCCCTCCTCGGTGATGAGCGCCATGGCCGCGACGCAGAAGCAGCTCAACGATCTGGACGTGCAGCTCCGCTCCACGGCCGCCAACGCCGTGTCCATCTACCTCAACACCAACGTGGGCGGACGGGTCAAGATCATCTACGGACAGGTGGGCGACGAGGTGGCCGCCTGCATGGTGGAGCACGGCGCCCTGGCGGTGCTGTCCCTGGACGGCTATATGGCCGTGGACCTGGAGACCGACGCTCTGGCCGAGGGCCAGGAGGTCAAGGTGCTGCGCGCCGACGGCAAGAGCATCAAGGGCAGGGTGGACAGGGTCTTTCAGGGCACGGCCACGGTGCTCGTCACCGACAACGGCCCCATGTTCGACGAGGTCGTCACCGTGCTGGACGCCGATGGCGGCGAGGTCGGCTCCGGGGCGCTCTACATCCACAACCCCCTGCGCATCACCGGCTACGCCGGCACGATCTCCCGCGTCAGCGCCGCGGAGAACAAGTACTTCAACGCCGGCTACAGCCTTTTCACCCTTAAGGACACCGGCTACAGCGCCAACTACGAGGCCATCCTCAAGGACCGCCGGGAGGCGGAGGACACCCTCGTCGAGCTGCTGAACATCTACCAGTCCGGCGCGGTCCGCGCGCCCTTCGCGGGCACGGTCTCGAGCATCGAGTACAAGGCCCGCACCGCCTCCGTCGGCGGCGAGAGCGATGATAACGACGATCAGAACGACGACAACGGAGCCGGCGGCGAGGAAGGCGGCGAGGGCGGCGTCAAGACCGATCCCCGGGCGCTGCTGACGCTGGCCCGGGACGAGAAGATGACCGTGACCATCGCCGTGGACGAGACGGACATCCTCTCTCTGCAGGTCGGCCAGAGCGCCCAGCTCACGATCAATTCCATCGGCGAGGTCTTCACCGGCGAGGTCACCGAGATCAACCGCAAGGCCTCGGCCGGCTCCGGCGTGACCAGCTACTCCGCGGTGATCTCGGTGCCGAAGGACCCGCGGATGCTGCCGGGCATGTCGGTCCGGGCCGTGGTGCGCATCCAGGGCGTGGCCGGCGCGATCCTGATCCCCGAGGAGGCCCTGCATCAGAGCCGGGACGAGGCGTATGTCTACACCTCCTGCGATCCCGAGACCGGCGAGCTGGGCGGCGCGGTCAGTGTTGTGGCCGGACTGTCCGACGGCAGCATGGTGGAGATCGTGGAGGGTCTGAGCGAGGGCGATACGGTCTATTACATCAAAGAAGTGGATCCCTGGGCGTATTATTACGGCTTTGCCTCCGACGGCGACGCCGCGGTCTGGGTGGATACGGGCGAGGGCTTCGCCTCCGACGGCGACGCGGCCGGGGCGGAGTACGAAGGGCTCTCCCTCGAGGAGGTCGAGCAGTACGCCGCGCAGGACGACGGCGAGGCCGCGGCAGAGGAGGCGGCGCCGTGATCGACCTCAAGGACGTCTCCAAGGTATACCAGGTCGGCGACGAGAGGGTCCACGCGCTCAACCATGTGACGATGCACATATACCCGAAGGAATTCGTCAGCATCATCGGCCCCTCGGGCAGCGGCAAGTCCACGCTGATGAACATCATCGGCTGCCTGGACACTGCCGACGCGGGGATCTACCGGCTCGAGGGCGTGCCCATCTGGGACTACAGCGAAAACGAGCTGGCGCGGGTCCGCAACCGCAAGATCGGTTTCATTTTCCAGAATTTCAACCTGATCCCCAAGCTCTCGGCGGCGGAAAACGTGGAGCTGCCGCTGATCTACCGCGGCGTGCGCGGCGCCGAGCGCGCCCGGCGGGTGGCCGAGGCCCTTGAGCGGGCGGGGCTCAAAAACCGCGCCCCGCATCTGCCCACGGAGCTCTCCGGCGGCCAGCAGCAGCGCGTGGCCAGTGCCCGCGCTCTGGTGACGGAGCCCTCCCTGCTTCTGGCCGACGAGCCCACGGGCAACCTGGACTCCAAGACCAGCCGGGAGATCATGGAGATCCTCCACGAGCTCCATGAGCAGGGGAACACCGTGGTGCTCATCACCCATGACAACGACATCGCCCGCCAGGCGAAGCGCTCGCTCCACATCCTGGACGGCCGGGTATCGGAGGTGACGCTGTGATCATGCCTTTTAAAATGGCCCTGCGCAGCATCGGCGCGAATAAGATGCGCGCCCTGCTGACCATGCTGGGCATCATTATCGGCGTTATGGCGCTGGTGGTGCTGGTGAGTCTCGTCAACGGAGCCACCACCTCCGTCACCGACCGGATGGCCAGCCTGGGCAGCAACTATGTCCAGGCGTACATCTGGGGCGGGGGCGGTTCCGGCGGCGAGGGCGTCACCATCGACGAGCTGGAGGAGTGGGTGGAATCCGAGCCCCTCATCGAGAGCGTGGCGCCCCAATCCGCCAGCAACGCGATGGCCAAGTTCGGCTCCAAGAGCCAGAACATGACCGTCTGCGGCACGACGCCCTCCTATTACGAGATCAACGGCCTGAAGCTGACCGCCGGCCGGTTCCTGAAAACGGCCGACCTGCAGAACAACAGCCGGGTCTGCGTCCTGGGCCCCTCGACGGCGGACACGCTGGTGGGCTACACCGACTGCATCGGCGACGAGATCTCCCTGGACGGCCTGCGCTATTCCGTCGTCGGCGTGCTGGGCAAGAGCGACTCGCTGATGTATTCCGGCTACGGCGAGAACGTGATCTACATCCCCTTCACGTCGCTGATCCGTCAGTTCCCGGAGATGTCCGGCAGCATCGACAACTTCTACGCCACCGCGCCCGAGGGCACGCCCATGCGGGACGCGGAGAACGCCGTGCGCAGCTATCTGGCCGACCGCGTGGGCCAGGACGACTGGGGCAACGACAATTTCTACGTCTACTCCATGGACATCATGGAGGGCACCATGGACCAGGTGACCTCGATCTTCTCCATGCTGCTGGGCGGCATCGCCAGCATCTCGCTGATCGTCGGCGGCATCGGCATCATGAACATCATGCTCGTCACCGTCACCGAACGCACCCGGGAGATCGGCATCCGCAAGGCCGTGGGCGCCACCCGCGGCACGATCCTGCGTCAGTTCCTGATCGAGGCGATCATGCTGTGCATGATGGGCTGCCTGGCGGGGATCTTCCTGAGCTGGTGCATCCTGCGCCTGGCCAACGAGGTCGTGGCGGATATGAGCATGTCCTTTGCCATGAGCGGGAACGTGGTCTGGATCAGCGTCGTGTTCTGCTTCGCCATCGGGCTGATCTTCGGTCTCTATCCGGCGAACAAGGCGGCGAAGATGCAGCCCATCGACGCGCTGCATTACGGAGGGTGACATGGAAGAAAAACGCAGAAGAAACAACATCATCCTCGCCGTCCTCCTGCTGGCTGTGGCCACCGGCATGATCATGCTGCCCAATCTGCTGCGCCGGGAGGAGCCCGAGAAGCAGGACAGCGCCAGCATCCTCTCCGCCGAGGTACAGCGCGGCGACATCCGCACCACGATCTCCGGCGGCGGCACGCTGACCGAGGACGAGGGCACGGCGGTCACGATCCCCAAAGGCGTGGAGCTCACCGGCTATTATGTCTCCGAGGGCGAGCTCGTGACGGCCGGCCAGCCGGTGGCCAGAGTGGACGAGCTGTCGGTCCGTCAGCTCATCATCACGATCCAGGCCAACCTGGACCATGTCGCCCGCCAGATGCGCTACACGACCAACACTGTGGGCAACAACTCCGTCTACGCCGCCTCGGCCGGACGGGTCAAGGCCATCTACGCCCAGATGGGCGAGAAGGCCGTCGACGTGATGACCCGGGACGGCGCGCTGGCGTTGATCTCCCTGGACGGACTCATGGCGCTGGAGCTGGACTCCGACGCCGACGTCAGCGCCGGCACGGCCGTCACCGTCCGCCTGCCGGACGGGACGACGAAGCCCGGCCGCATCGAGCACAGGCAGGGGACCCGGCTGACGGTCACCCTCTCCGACGAGGGACCGACGCCCGGCGACACGGCGGAGGTGCTCACCGCCGACGGCGTGAGCCTCGGGACCGGGACGCTCTATGTCCACAGCGCGCTGAAGGTCACGGCCTACAGCGGCACCGTGTCCTATATCGGCGTCAAGGTCGAGCGGGTCGTGGTGGCCGGGACCCATCTGTTCAACCTCAAGGACTCGGATTTCACCACCGCCTTCAACGACCTGGCCGAGAAGCACCGCGAGTACGAGGAGGCCATGGTCGAGCTCTACGCCCTGCTGGACAACGGCGTGGTCACCGCGCCCGAGGACGGGCGCATCTTCGGGCTGGATAAGAACGTCGTCCGGCTCGCCCGGGCGGGGGAGGACAAGCCGGTCCTGCGGCTCCTGGACGACGGAGAGACGGCCTTCGATCCGAACAGCGCCTCTCCGGGGGATTACGATAACCGCTACGCCCAGGTGGCGCAGGTCACCTTCGGCAGCATCAGCTTTTTTGTCCAGAAGGAGACCTCCAAGGTCTCCGAGTACACCGCGTACCCCACGGTCAAGTACAGCAAGACGAGCGAGGCGGTGTTCCGCAGCTTTGACAACATCCCCATCTTCACCTATGTGAAGAGCAGCAAGAGCTGGCAGTCCATCGGGCCGGACGACCTGTATGCGGGCGACGTGCTCTGGTTCGTCTGCCAGGGGGACAATCTCGTGGGCATCCTGCGTCCGCCCACGCCCAAACCGAAGGTGCCCAAGGGCAGCTACGGCGGCGGCGGCGGGGGCGGCTCCGACGAGGACAGCTTCGAGGCATGGGAGCTCGAGGATGTGGAGATCGGACGCATCATCGACCAGAAGACGCTGACCGTGTCGGTCAGCATCGACGAGCTGGACATCCTGGCCGTGGCCCTGGGACAGAGCGCCGAGATCACCGTGGACGCCCTGCCCGGGCGGGCCTACACCGGTACGGTCAGGGAGATCAATCCCAACGGCAAAAACAGCGGCGGCAACACCCGCTACACGATCACCATCGGCCTGGACCGGGATGAAAACATGCTCGCGGGCATGAACGCCACCGCGATCCTCACCGTGGGCGTCACGGAAAACGTGCTCACGCTGCCCGCGGCGGCGCTGAACCATAAAGGCAACCACACGGTCGTCTACACCGGCTATGACGCCGAGACGAAAACCCTGACCGACCCGGTGGAGATCACCATCGGCGTGTCCGACAGCGAGACCGTCCAGGTCATCGACGGACTGGACGAGGGCGACACGGTCTGGTACTCGTACTATGAGCCCGATCCCCGCGCCGGGCTGTTCACCGGCTCCGGCGGAGACACGATCTGACGCCCCATGATAAAACGCATACGCTCCTGCCGGGCGTATGCGTTTTATTATCTGATATTTTTATATGCCGTGACCGGGGGCTTTTGCTCGATTGTAATACTGGTCTATAGGGTAATTCGCTTTTTTCCGTTTTCCGGGGTGGGCCGGTTCTGCTCCGTTGTAATACTGACTTTCAGGGAATTCGCATTTTTGCAGGTCTTTTCTGTGCTGCAGAAAAGACCATGCAGGAGAAAAGACAGCCAGGGCGCGACGCGTTAAGCAAATGCGCCGGGGGCGCATTTGTAGCCAAAGCGGGGAGCGATCTATGATCGCGACCAGGGGGCGGCGGCCAATGCCGCCCCCCTGGACCCCCCTAAGACCTATTGCGTCAGCGGCTTTGCTCAGTGCGAAACTGAATGGATTCCAGCATCCCCGTCCGCGCCACACCGCTTCGCTCCGGCGCTGCGTGGGAGGAATAGTGGTGCTTCCGGCGCTGCGTGGTGCGTGAGTTTGCGATGCAGGGGCCTCTACGGAAAGACGGTACGTCGGCAAGTATACGCACCCGCGGCAGCGGGGTGAGAGGCTTGAACCTGAACTAATCTCCCGCCAAGCGCCGGAGCGCAAGCG
>JAFXYJ010000156.1 GCA_017541825.1 Oscillospiraceae bacterium
CACGCAGCTCATCGCGCAGCAGCAAATACTTCTGCGCCGTCTCGGACTGTTTTTTCAGCGGGTCGAGCTGGAGCTCCAGCTCGGAGATCTTGTCGCCGATGCGAAGGAGGTTTTCCTCCGTCCGGGCCAGCTTGCGCTCGGATTCGTCCTTGCGGTGGCGGAAGCGCGATATGCCCGCGGCCTCCTCAAATATCTCGCGCCGGTCGGTGGATTTGGCCGAGACGATCTCGCTGATGCGTCCCTGGCCGATGATCGAATAGCCGTCGGCGCCCAGGCCCGTGTCCATGAGCAGCTCCGTGACATCGCGGAGCCGGACCTGTTCGCGGTTGATATAGTATTCGCTCTCGCCGCTGCGGTAGTACCGGCGGGCGATGCTGACCTCGTCGGCGTCCATGGGCAGGACCCGGGCGGTGTTGTCGAGGATGAGCGTCACCTGGGCAAAGCCCATGGCCCCGCGCTTCTCGGTGCCGCCGAAAATGACGTCCTCCATTTTGCCGCCGCGGAGCATACGGGTCTTCTGCTCGCCCATGACCCACAGCAGCGCGTCGGAAATATTGCTCTTGCCGCTGCCGTTGGGGCCGACGATCACGGTTATGTCTTTTTCAAAGCTCAGCCGCGTCTTTTCGGGAAACGACTTGAAGCCCTGGATCTCCAACGCCCTTAAATACATCGAGTCACATTATCCTCTCAAATCGGGCGGCGAGTGAAAACCGCCCAAATAACCTTTGTATTTTATCACAGAAGCCCGTTGTTTTCAAGAAAAAAAGCTGTATATCCAAAAACACAGGGCGGAATCCGCCCTGTGTTTTGTCCGCTGTATTGTCGGCTCATTCGTCGATGTACCAGAGACTGCCGGTGTCGTATCTATCCGGCAACGCGATCCAGTTGCCCGCCGACGCCTCTATGTACCAGCCGGTATCGTCGTGCTCCATCCAGCCGTAGTCGCCGTAATCCGAGGATATCCCGTCGAACCAGTACTGCCAGACCGGCGGCTCCACATCCGTGTTGTACCACAGCCAGCACTCGGTCATCTCGTCGTAGTAGCTGTCAAACTGGCTGTCCCAGGTCAGCAGCTTGTCGGCGGCGTCATTCTCGCTGATCCTGTAAGCGCCGTCTCCGGTTTGGACAAGCAGGATCTCGCTCTGGTCAAAGGCGCTGCCGCTGTAGGAGCTCCCGCTGCCGTAGCCTGTCTGGGAAGAGGAGCCTCTGCCGGAAAAGATGCCGACAAGGAGGAATACCGACAGGATGATGACCACCGCGACCAGGCAGCCGATCCCCCTCTGCCGCCGCGTGGGACGGGAGGTCCCGCCATAGGCTTCGCTCTCCGGCGCGGCGCCGGCGAGCTCCTCGTCGAGCAGGGATTTGATCTCCATGGGAGCGCCGCAGTTGGGGCACTGCAGGGTCTTTTCGGTATCGGACGCGGTCATGTCGAGGACCGTGTCGAGGCCGCAGTACTCGCAGTGGCATACGACGTTTTCGTACCGGCCGTCCTTTTCAAAGGCGACGTTGTCGTAGCGGTTGCCGTCCTCGTCGTAATAGCCCTCCCGGTAGCTGGTGCCGGTGGAATCGTCCACCCAGGAGACCGGGTAATAGATATAATCGTGGCGCCGGCCGTAGTAGTATGTGGGCCTGCGGGCGACGCCTCCCGCGGGACGGAAGCCGGTGGGCTGGTTCACGCGCGGCCGCGCCGGCGGCGCGGACACACGGCTTGAGGAGCCGGTCTTCAGCTTGCTCGACCAGCTGGAGGAGGAATGGCTGCTCGGTCCTCTCGAGGACGAGCGGCTGCTGAAGCTCGAAGAAGAACGGCTCGAGCTGTAGGACCTCGACGAGCTGTGGGACGAGTGGGAGGAACTGGAGTGTGAGGAATGGGAACTGGAGCTGTGTCCACTGGGCGGCATATCAAACGCACCTCCGGGTCATGATCTGAGAAGCACTGCGGTGTTTTTCGATATTCAGTATACGCAGGGAAACGTCCGCCTGTCAAGTCATAGCCGAAGGATCCGGATCTCCCCGGTATCGTCTTCGTCCGGACGTACCTGCACTTCCGCGAGGGAAAACCGCTCGCACAGCCAGCGAATGTTCTCCCGATGCTGGCCGGTCATGGCCGAGACGAGCCGCGGCGGCACGAGAAGCGCGACGCGGCTGCCGGGAGGGCATGCGCGCAGCAGCGGCTCCGCCCGCTCCCGCAGGATCCGCGAGCGCACGAGCTCGCCCAGCGCGGGATGATAGGCGCCGCCCAGCGCGGCGCCGTCGGAGAGCTCCTGCGTCGGGTTGAGTCCGAGACGGATCACGGGGATGCCCGCCTCCTCGAACATCGGGACGATCCGCGCGCAGACGCGCACCGCATCCTCCACCGTGTGTTCTGTGTAGGCTCCCCTGCGCCAGAGCGTTTCCAGCGCCGTGTCCCGGATGATCACCGTGGGGTAGATGCGCACCCCGTCCGGCCGCAGACCGATCAGCCGCCGGGCGGTGTCGATGTCCGAGGCGTCGTCGCTGCCGGGCAGGCCGGTCATCATCTGCAGGATGAGCCTCAGTCCCGCGTCCTTTACGAGCCCGGCCGCCCGGACGGTGTCCTCGGCGGTGTGGCCGCGGCCGGAGAGCCGCAGCACTCTGTCGGACATGGACTGGGCGCCGAGCTCCACGGTCCCCACGCCGTATCGCCGCAGCCGCGCCAGGGAAGCCTCGTCCACGGCGTCCGGCCGGGTCGACACGCGCAGGCTGTCCACGACGCCGCGCGCACGATAAGGCGCCGCCGCGGCGAGCAGTTCCTCCTGCTCCGGCGCGGGGATGGCCGTGAAGCTGCCGCCGTAAAAGGCCAGCTCGCAGCCGGTTCCGGCGGGCAGCGCGTCCAGCGCGCCGCGCACGGTTTGGGCGGAAGCGGGAAAAAGGCTGCCGGAGATGCGTTTCTGGTTGCAGAATACGCAGTCGTTCGGGCAGCCTGCATGGGGCACGAATATGGGGATGATGCGCCGCCGGGGACTCACTGCGGCAGCGCCCCCAGCGCGTTTTTCGCGGCGGTCTGTTCCGCCTCTTTCTTCGTCCTGCCGACGCCTTCGCCGATGGGCTCGCCGTTGAGTAGCACCCGAACGGAGAAGGTCTTGTCGTGGTCGGGGCCGCTCTCGCCGGTGAGCTCATAGGCAAGGATCTGGCCGCTGCGGCGCTGTACGAGCTCCTGCAGCGCGGTCTTGAAATCGGAATAGGCCACCGGCTCCGTCTCTCCGAGCCCGGAGAGCAGGTATCGGCGGATGAACGCCGAGGACGCCTCCATCCCGCCGTCGAGATAAAGGGCGGCGATCACAGCCTCTACGGCGTCGGCCAGGATCGACGCGCGTTCCCGGCCGCCGTTGTGCTCCTCGCCCCTGCCGAGGCGGAGATAAGCGCCCAGCTCCAGTTTTTGGGCTACCCGGTGGAGAGACTGCTCGCAGACGAGCTCCGAGCGCAGGCGGGTCATCCGCCCCTCGGGCATGCTGCCGTAGCTGCGGTAGAGATGCTCCGCAACCGTCGCTCCCAAAACCGAATCGCCCAAGAACTCCAGCCGTTCGTTGCACTCGATCCCCCGGTCCCTGTTCTCGTTGGCGTACGAGCTGTGCGTCACGGCGGTCTGCAGCAGGGTCCTGTCGCGGAAAACGTGGCCCAGCCGCTCCTCCAGCTTTTTCACCGGATCAGTCCTGCGTGACGCGGGCGATGTACTCGGCCAGATCGCCCACGGTGTGGATGTTCATCAGTTCCTCCTCCGGGGTGTCAGGCAGGGAGAATTCCTCCTCCAGCGCCATGGTGAGCTCCACCACGTCCAGAGAATCGGCGCCCAGATCGTCGACGAACACCGTGTCGGCATTGATCTCGCTGACGTCGATCATGAACTGATCCGCAACCATCTGCGTTACTTTTTCCAGGATCATTCTTCACTCTTCCTTTCCTATACGCATATATTCGATGTTGTTTTCTATGCTTTCGATGACGTTCGCCTCAATGAACGACATGGTCTGGCGGACGCAGCTGCGGATGGCCCGGGCATCCGAGGAGCCGTGGGCCTTGAATACCGGCTTGGAGATCCCCAGCAGCGCCGTGCCGCCGATCTCACCGGGGTCCAGCAGGGAACGCAGTCCGTAGATATCGTTCTTGAGCATGGCCGCGGCCAGCTTGTTCTTCGTGTTCTTGTAAAACACCTTCTTGAGTTCCCGGAAAAGCATCAGTCCGGTGCCTTCGATGCCCTTGAGCAGGATATTGCCCGAAAAGCCGTCGCAGACGATCACGTCCACCCCGCCGAGCATTGCGTCCCGCGCCTCCACGTTGCCGATGAAGTTGATCCGGCCGGCCTCGCGGGCGTCAGCGAGCAGGGCGTATGTTTCCTTCTGGAGCTGTGTGCCCTTCGTCTCCTCGGCGCCGATGTTCAGCAGACCGACTCTCGGGTCCTCCACGCCCAGGATCTCACGGGAGTAGAACTTGCCCATGTAGGCGAACTGCAGCAGGTATTCGCTGGTGCACTCCGCGTTGGCGCCGCAGTCGATGAGCAGCACGCCCTTGCCGCCGTTGGGCAGCGCAGGACCGAAGCAGGCCCGGCGGATACCGCGGATACGCCGCACGATCAGCGTGGCGCCGCTCAACAGCGCGCCGGTGCTGCCGGCGGAGATCACCGCGTCGCCCTCGCCGCGGTGAAGCATTTTCAGCGCCACCGCCATGGAGGAGTCGGGCTTTTTCCGGGTGGCCACGGCGGGATCGTCCTCCATCGTGATCACTTCCGGCGCCTCCGCGACGGAGATATGCCCGTCCCGGGCGTCCGCGCCGCATTCCTGCAGACAGGCGGTGATCCTGTCCGTCGGACCGGTGAGCGTGATGTCGACGCCGAATTCCCCGGCCGCGTCCACGGCCCCGCGGACGATCTCGCCGGGGGCGTTGTCGCCGCCCATGGCGTCAATGATTATCTTCATCCAACGACCTCTTTCATTTTCTCTATGATCTCAAGCGACCTGACGGAGATCGCTTCATTTTTGTTCCGCTTGCCCTTTACGCGGTA
>JAFXYJ010000157.1 GCA_017541825.1 Oscillospiraceae bacterium
CAGGCCGGCTCCGGCGGAAAGCAGCGCTCCAGCGCAGACGGAATCGGCTCCCGCGCCGTCCGCCCCGGCGGAGACGCCCGCCGCGCCCGTGAACGAGGCCCCCGCCGAGGCTCCGGCTCCGGCCGCTCCTGCCGAGAACCCCGCGGACGCTCCCGCGGAAACGCCGGCCGAGGTCCCTGCCGAGACGCCCACGGAAGCGCCGGTCGAGACGCCTGCTGAGGCGCCCGCCGACAGCGGTGAAACCGCGCCGGAGGCCGGGAACGAAGCCGACGCCGGGACCGAAACGCCCGCGGAGACTCCCGCCGCCGCATCCTCTTCCGGTCATCACAAGCCCTCCGGTCAAGGCGGCGGGACCGCCGCGCCGCGGCCCGCGCCGCGAAAGACCGGCAGCGGCAATGCCGACGACGCGGAGGACGAGGAAGAAGAAGCCGAAGCCGCGGCTGACGAGGCGGAAGTGCCCGCTGCCGCGGAAGAGGCCGAGGAAGTGACCGTCACCGAGGCTGACGAACCCGCCGAGGCCGATACGGAGGCCCCCGCGGAAACCGACGCGGACGCCGACGGGGAAGCTGCCGCGGCCGACGAAGCCGCGGAGCCTGAGGAGCCCGAAGAAGCCGCCGAAGCGGAGGCCGCGCCCGCAGAGGCCGAAGAAGATCCGATCACGCTCACGTCCGACGAAAGCGTTCCCGCCGGCACAGCCCGGGTCGGCGCCGGTGTGCGCAGCGCCGCCGGTGAGATCGCCGGAAATGTGATCAATCTGGTCAGCGATCCCGCGCAGACCGTCTCCTCCGAATCGGATATCACGATCAAGACCGCCGGGCTGCAGCACATCGACACCCTCTACAGCGACGGCGACGTATACATCGTCGGCACCGGCATCCTGCTGGTGGACAGCGTGGATCTGCTCCAGGGCAAGAACGTCTATCTCCAGCCCTTCAAGGAGCTGTACGGCGAGGACGGCGGCACCGTGGCACTGTTCGTCTTTGACCGCGTGGATCCGGAGACGGGCTTGAAGGAATATATCCTCTGCAACGGCACCGACGACGACGGGAATCTGATCCCCGCCATCCTCGACGAGGAATACACGGTCCCCGCGGGGATCTCGCTGGTGGTCCCCGAAGGGGCGGAGCTGGTCATGCAGAGCCTAGGCAAGCGCACAAAGACCAGCACAGGCGCAAACGGCGAGACGGAAACGGACGTCACATATTTCATTGTTGAAGAGGATGACTATTCTCATGCCGACGGGGACGTCCATTTTGACGTCCAGATAAACTGTCCCTCGCTGACGGTCTCCGGCGGCGCCTCACTGATCATCGAAAAGGGCGCCTCCCTGCTGCTCAACGCGGCTTATACGCCTGGCCCCACCGTTTTTGCGCCCCATCTGGTGATCGAGGGACTTTTCAACCTGGAGGGGACCGCGCAGGGCGGCGACGTCCAGATCGGCGTCACCGGCGACGTCACGGGCGACGGCTTCCTGGTGGCTGCCAAAGCTGTCACAGTCGACGGAGGCCGCGAAACGGCGCTCACGACGCTGAACGTTTCCGACACGCTCGTGAAGCTCAACGATCTGGGCGAGGGGAAGATCGATTCGCTCAACGTCTCGGGAAAAGTTATACTGCGGTTCGAAGAAGACACGTTCATCAACACGATCAACGTTTCGGACGGCACTCTGACGCTTATCAACTGGCATCTGCCCTTTTCGAACACGCTGACCGTCGGCGAGTCGATCTCCGGCACGAACGCCAGCATCGAGATCCGGTCCTGCGAGGTCCTGCTCCCCGGCAAAGACGCGCTGACCCTTCCCGCCATAAAGGAACTGACGTACAACGACGGTACCACGTGGGTCCTGATGGGCTGCGCCGTCACCGCCGAGGACGGGACGCTGCAGGATGCCGGGAGCACGGGTACGTACGAAAACGCACCGATCGTCCCTCTGGTGGGCAGCGTCGGCGTTTTTGAAGACGAATACGGAGACTTGCGCAGCATCCCCGTGGCATCCGGCGATTACCAGGTGCATACCACGCCGCCTCTGGGCTGGTACACCTACAGCGAATACAAAAAAGGGTCGATCGCCGCCATTCCCGGTTCGTCGTGCATGTTTCTCTGCGAACAGGATTCGACGCTCGACTATGATACGCTCAGCAGCGCGCTGGGCACGAACTATCTTGCCTGGGAGACGGAGGAGGAAGGCGCGCATTACGAGGATTATACCTATCTCGCGGTGACATGTGTGGACGGTGTATACGGTTACGTGCTGTTCTCCCCCGATCTCGACCAGTCCGTGGACGCCGCCGCCGTTGTGCAGATCTGCCGGTTTTATACCTCGTTCGAGTACGATCCCATGGGCGGCAGTACGGCCACGGCCACCAACACGAGCTATACCGGCAGCGGCGTCCTCGGCGGCAGCGGCGCCGGCTCCATGACCGGCGGCAGCCGGCGCTTCGCCCTCAGCGGCACGCGCACGAACGAGCCCGACGATCCGGATACGCCTGATACGCCCGACACCCCCGATACGCCCGATACGCCCGATACCCCCGACCCCGCCCCGGCGGCGGCGACCCGTCCCGCGGCGGCCCAGGCCGATTCGGACGTCCGTATCTGGTCCAAGCCCAAAGCCACGAAAGAGTGCTATGAGCTGCACATCGAGATCGACGGCGAGGCCGTCGGCCGCGTCGCCCGGCCTGTGGAGGTCCGCATGAAGTATACGCCCGCGCCCGAGACGGCGGAGCTGCCCCTCTATGTGGTGTTCGTCGACGGCAGCGGCGAGCTCCGGGCCTTCGCTGCCTACTACGATGAGGAGACCGGCGAGCTGGTGTTCTCCTCCGACATCGCCGGGGAGTTTGCCGTGGTGGCGTTCTCCTATGACGGCAAGCTCTTTTCCGCCGGATTCTACGATGCCATTGCCGAGCTTGCGCCGATCCTGGCCCTGCTCGCCTGAACCAAATCCCCGCGCTGTTCCCGAAAGGAGCCGACATGGATAAACTGTTCAAAAAACTCAGCGGTATTTTCTTTGCCGCGCTCTTGACCGCCTCCCTCGGCGGGAAGGCGAAGGCGGACAATGAGGACGCCTCTCTGCCCGAGCCGGCCCCGACGGCGATAGTGGCTCCGGCTCCGGCAAGCGCTCCGTCCGCGCCGGCGGCAAGCGCCGGCTCGTCGGGTTCGTCGGGTTCCTCCGCCGCGTCGGAGAGCCAGAGCAAGCCCGCCGAGAATAAACCGGCGGAGAGCAAGCCCGCCGAGAATAAACCGGCGGAGAATAAACCCGCGGAGAATAAGCCCGCCGAGACGGCTTCCGCTCCGGCGAGCGCACCCGAGGCCGGCGCCCCCGCGCCGGCGGCGGGATCGTCCGCTCCTTCCGCGCCCGCTGCCTCTGCGCCCGCGGCTTCGGAGGGGGAGAGCAAACCGGCTCCGGCGGAAAGCAGTGCTCCCGCGCAGACG
>JAFXYJ010000158.1 GCA_017541825.1 Oscillospiraceae bacterium
GATCACGCTGGCGTGCAGCGTTTCCTCATAGGCGGCCCTGGTCTCCTCGCTCTCCTTCCGGATCCGCTCCAGCTCCGTAATGTCCATGCACATGCCGAGCAGGCACAGTCTCCCGGAGGAATCGTGGAACTTCATTTTGGTCGTGCGGAACTGGCGCGGGTTTCCCTCCGCGTCCGCCACGTTCTCAAAGAAGACGTAGGGCTCGTCCATGGAAAGCGCCTTCCGGTCATCCTCGGCAAAGTGCCGCGCCGTCGCCGGGTCGAAGATGTCGGCGTCGGTCAGCCCGACCACCTCCGCCGGCCGGGATTTGTGGGCGTATTCCGCGAAGCCCTGGTTGCAGTAAAGATACGCGCCGGTCTCCGCGTCCTTGGAAAAGTTCACGGCGGGCATGTGGTCGAGCAGGGTGCTGAGGGATTCCTTCTGGACCGTCAGCAGGTCCGTCATGTCGTTCAGCTCCGTGATGTAGGTTTTCACCTTGCCGGTGACGCGGCTGAAGGTATCGGTCAGAACGCCGATCTCGTCATTCCCGTCATATTTCAGAACATGGTCATAATTCCCCTCGCCGATCTGCTCCGCCACCTTCGTCAGCTCGCGCAGCGGCTTTGTGATCCGCCCGGTGAACCGCGCGATCACGGCGATGAACGCGCACAGCAGCACGCAGAAGGCGACGACGATCATGTTGACCCATCGCTGCCAGCCCGCGTTGATCTCCTTCACGGGAACGGAAACATTGAGGCGGTCCCCGTTGCTGAGGGGGAGGCTGACCGCCGCTTTTTCCACGCCCTCATAGCGGTAATGGGCCACGGCATCCTCGCTCACGACGCCCTCCGGGATCTCCGGGAGCGTTTCCATCGCGGCCACATCCATGTGCGGATGATAGACGAGGTTCCCTTCCGGGTCGTTCACAAAGGCATAGCCGTTTTCATACAGCGTGATGTTGTCCACCAGCTCCGCCATGAAGGAATAGTCCAGCTCGATGCCGATGACGCCGATCAGCCGGCCGTCCAGATAGACCGGGGTGTTGTAGGAGATGACCCTCGCGTCCAGATTGTCCGTCACATACGGCGGCAGCCAGACGGGCTTCCCTGTCGCCTTGGGCACGGTGAACCACACAAGCTGCGAGGTGTCCTCCGTGTCATACTGCGTGATGTCCGTCACTTCATGGGAAACGAAGCCCTCTCCATCTGTGTTGACGAACCAGAACCCCTTTACATCAGAGGAAACGGTGGGGTCGATCCGGTAATAATACGTCATGATGCCGTTGGTTTTATACAACATCTGCTTGAAGAAATCGCTGACGCGGTCCAGATGGGCCTGGAGCGCCGCGTCGTCCGTACCGCGGAGGTCCGACTCCACATACGCGGAGATCATCTGCACGTTCTGCTCCACGTCCACCAGGATCGAGTCCAGGTTCTTCTGCCCCGCCTCGCAGAGCAGACGCATCATCTGCTCTGAACTGCTCACGCCGGTGTTCCGGATCGCCACGACGCCGAGCACCGCGGCAATGATCATCGTGATGATGATCGCCCCGATCGTGACTGCGGATATTCTGGTACGAATTGAGCGCATGGAGCAGCCCTTCCTTCTCTTTTTCTTCTATAACGATTATAGGATGGCGAAAAGCCGCAAAGCTTTTCGCCGCGCCGCTTTGCGGCGCAGCAAAACAGCACGGCTGTTTTGCCATATACTCCTTGCAATGAGCATCGCGCAAATGATTCAGAGAATCATTTGCGGCAAAACGAGTCGTTTTGCCGCGAGAACAATCGAATCATTGATTGTTCTCGCTATCCGATGATCATTATTATAGATGCGCGGCAAACGTATTCCCGCGAAAGCTCCCCGAGGCGCTGCTCAGCGCCCTGACTGCGGAGCCTGCTGCCGGAGCACCGCCGTTTCCCTTGCGGCGATCTCATCGAGCAGCGCGATCGTCCGCATGATGTCCTCCTCCGTGGTATTGGCGTTGATGGTGCACATCCGCAGGGTCTTCTTCCCCATCAGCGTGGTGGTCACAATGAAGGCAAAGCCGCTGTTGATGATCTCCTTTGAGATCCTTGCGGTCAGCTCGTCCAGCGCCTCGCCGGACAGGCCCTCGGGGACGTAGCGGAAGTTGATCGTGCCGCAGCAGGGATTGGAAACGATCTCCCAGTTCGGCCGCATGTTCAGTTCCCTTTTCACAAGATTGGCGTTATAGAACGAATATTCGATCAGCTCCGCCAGCAGGTCCGTGCCCGTTGCCTGCAGCGTATACCAGAGCTTGATGGCCCGGGCGGGGCGGGACATTTCCGGGCCGAGGTCCCAGCTGTCGTTATGCTCGCTGGAGCTGACGTCCGCCAGGTATTCCGGATGCTCTGTGAAGGAATTGAGAAGGTGCTTCTTGTCCTTCACGATCAGCGTGCTGCAGCTGTAGATCTGCATCAGCCATTTGTGGGTATCCCAGGAGAAGGAGTCGGACAGCTCGATCCCCTTCGCCAGGTTGCGATAGATCGGCGAAATCAGAATGGATGCGCCGAAGGCGCCGTCGATGTGGAACCAGAGGCCGTATTTCTGTGCGATGCGTCCGACGGCTTCCAGCGGATCGATGCTTCCCGTGTTGGTCGTGCCGAGGCTGCCGATGACGGCAAAGGGCTTTTTGCCGGAACGCAGGTCGCGGCTGATCGCCTCCTCCAGGAGGTCGGTGCGCATTTTGAAATCCGCGTCCGTCGGGATCTTTACGATCTGGTCCTGCCGGAAGCCGATGATCCTGAGCCCTTTTTCATTGGAGCTGTGCGCCTGATCGGAAAGGTAAGCGACGCCCTTCGAAAACTCCTCCGGGGCGAGCCGGGAATCCCGCGCGGCGACCATGGCGCTCATATTGGCCATCGAAGCGCCGGACAGGAAGACCCCGCCGACGTCGGCCTCGGGATAACCCGCGCATTTTCCCATCCACTTCACCAGGTTTTCCTCGATCGCCCCCGCTCCCGGCGCCTGTTCCCATCCGCCGACGTGGAGATTGTACACGTCCGTGAGGATACTGCCTGCCAGCGAATACGGGGAAACCGCCGATGCCACAAAGGAAAAGAATCTGGGATGCTGCGTCAGCATCGCCTGCTCGAACACATCGTTGACGAGCTCATTTCCGACCTCCAGCGGGTCCCGGCCCTTTGCGGGGATGTCCATGGACAGTATGCGCTCCACGGTCTCCTCGCCGGGCTTTTCGAAGATGGGCAGCTCCCGGATCTGCGCGTTTTTCTCGACGATCTTTTCAATATAACCGTTTAATTGCGCCGCCTGTTCTTCAAATCCTTTTTTTACGCTTTTGTCAAATTCAAGCCA
>JAFXYJ010000159.1 GCA_017541825.1 Oscillospiraceae bacterium
ACGCAATAAGTCTTAGGGGGGTCCAGGGGGAGCGCATTGGAAGCGCTCCCCAGGTCGCGATCATAGATCGCTCCCCGCTTTGGCTACAAATGCGCCCCCGGCGCATTTGCTTAACGCGTCGCGCCCTGGCTGTCTTTTCTCATGCATGAATCCCCCGTTCACAAAAACACAGCCGCGCAGCGGAGGGCCGAAGTTGTCGACAAGACCCGCAGCGTCGGCGCGGCTGTATTTTTGAAAGGACGAGCAGCGAAGTGAATGAGCCCCGCCGCATGCGGCCGGGGCGAACGATACGAAGCTTGCGAGGACGCTCTGCAGCACAGAAAAGACCTGCAAAAAAGCGATTTTCCTGTAAACCAGTATTTCAATGGAGCAAAAGCGCCAAACCCCGGTCACGGATAAAAAGCGCATCACCCCGGTCACGGGTGATAAACCCCGTCTTCCGGCTGGCTCAGAAATACTTTTCCAGCGCTTCCTTCGAGCGTTCGAGCATTTCGGTCAGATCGCCGGTCAGGTCGAAGAAGCCGTCGAAGCGGGTGCGTTTGCGGTGCATCTCCCCGCTGTTCCAGCGCTCGAGCACGTCGATGTACCGATCCCGCGCCCGGGCCACGGCGTCATCCCAGCTGCAGTAGATCTCGGCGCAGGCGTTGCGGCCGATGGCGCCGAGGATCTCGCGGCTGCTCTGCGGGCTCGTCAGCGCCTCGGCCAGACTGTCGGCGTTTTCTTCGATCAGGATGCCGTTCTGACGGTCGATGATGTCCTCGGCAGCGCAGCTCCCCCGGATCAGCAGACTGCCCAGCGAGCAGGCCGCGGCCTCCCGCACCACCAGCCCGTTGGTGTCGAAGGTGGAGGGGAACAGGAAAAGGTCGGCCCTCGTATACCAGGCGCGGATGATCTCCCGGTCCTGCTCCGCGCCGGTGAAGCGGCACTTGTCCCAAAGCCCCAGCTCCCGGGCGTACGCCTCCACCTCCGGCCGGTCCATGCCGTCGCCGACGAACACCATGCAGAAATCCCTGCCGGCCTCGTCGAGCTTTTTGAGCCCGTCGAGGATCAGCCGCAGACCCTTGTACCACATGATCCGGCCGAGGAACAGATATACCGGCGCCTCGACGGGCAGCGCCCATTTTTCGCTGAGCGCTTTGACCGTCTCCTCGCCGGCCCGGCCCCGGGAGAGATCCACGCCGTTGGGCATGACGATGTATTCTCCCTCATAGCCCAGGGAGCGCAGGTTTTCTCCGGCGCCGCGGCTGACGACCCAGACCTCGTCGCAGGCGGAAATGTTGTTCACCAGCCGCTTCACGGCCCGCTCCTGCAGCCGGTGGGTGGGGATCGTGTTTTCTATGTCCACGTCGAATTTGGTGTGGTAGGTGAAGATCACCGGCGCCTTCACGCTCTCGCGCAGCACCCGGGCGAGGATCGTCGAGGAGACGGGGCAGTGGGTGTGGATGATGTCGAAGCCCAGGCCGGCGAGCTCGCCGACGACGGCGGGCGCCAGCGGGTTGCCCGCCCGGTAGCCCGCGAGCTTCGTGGTGTCGATGCTCGGATACCGAACCACCCGGAAGGGATAATCGTCTTCTGCCTCGGGATAAGCCGGCGTGGCCACGGTCACCGCGTCGCCGGCCTTTGTCAGGGAACGGGCATAGTTGACCACGGCGTTGGCCACGCCGTCCACCACCGGCGGGAAGGAGTCGTTGAGCAGCAGGACCCGCAGGGAGTCTTCCGGAGAGGGCTGGCCGACGACGGCGGGCGCTTCCGGCGCGGCGGGCGGACGCGACGCCTCCGCAAAGGCGCCCATGTACCGGTCCAGCGCTCCCTCGCCGCCCACGGCGGAGAGCAGCTCCGCCTCGGTATAGATCTTCCACTCGCTCAGGCCGATGTACTCCGCGGCGTCCTCCAGCAGAGCGGTAAAGATATCGCGGTAATCTCCCTCGGGCGCGCCTACCGACTCGGCCAGCTCGGGCAGCAGCTTTTCGTGGACCGCCCGCAGCGTCCAGCCGTCGGCTCCGCCGACCCGGAGGGCCGAACGGACCAGCAGCGTGCGGGCCTCGTCCTCGCTGCAGCCGACGTCGATGTAATACTTTTTGCCCCGCAGGCCGTAGAGCACCCGCATGGCGTCGAAGTAGCCCACGCGCATGTTCCGCTCGCTCTGCTCTGCCTCGAATTCCAGCGTGCCGCCCAGCTCCGCCTCGGAGTCGATCGTGATGACCTGGGTGTCGCGGGGGATGCGCACGTTCCGCTCCAGACCCGGCCCGTAGAGCCGGATGGCGATGATGTTGCGGTAGCCGTTTTCCACGAGCACGTGCAGCGGCAGCACATCGGTTACGCCGCCGTCGGTGTAGCGCTTGCCGCCGAGCTTTTCGCTGCGGAAGGCAGGGAAGTAGGCGCTGGCCATCAGCATGTCCGCCAGCTGCCCCTCGGGCAGGTCCCTGGCCCGGAGTTCCAGCTCCTTTTTGTCCGTCAGGGAATAGGTCACGATGAACAGTTCCGTCTCCGAGGCGCGCACCGCCTCCTCGGGGATTGTCTCGCGGATCAGATTCTGCAGCGGCGTGATGTCAAAGCCGCCGTCCCGGATGACCTTGGCCGCCTGCGTGAGAAGGGCGCCGAGATTGGACAGCGTGAACTCGCCGTTCATCAGCGCGTGCATGTCCTCGTCGTCCACGTCCATGATCTGGGAATAGCGGATGTTTTTCCACAGGTTCTCGGCCTTCTCCAGGTCGCCGGTGGCGATCAGCGCGCCGTTGAGCGAGCCCACCGAAGAGCCGGCCACCGCCGAGATCCGGATCCCCGCCTGGCGCAGCGCCTTCCAGGCGCCGATCTGATAGGCGCCCTTGGCGCCGCCGCCCTCGAGGGCGAGCGCGTAGGATATATTGGGGTCAAGCTTCAGTTCCATGACATGTTCCTCCCTGCATACTCTCCCGCGGCGCGGGCAGTTCTCCGTTCCGCTCCCATCATACCACGTTTTTTCTCCGCCGGACAGGGGCAGCCGCTGTTTTTTTGTCGGCGCGCCGCCGCGTTTCCGGCACACGGAAAAAAACATATCGGTTTTTGCAGGGAAAATCGCGGGGAATGTCGTATTATATTTATACCACATTTCATTGATGCGGGGCATCCCGCGCATTGAACTCGACACAGGAGGCGAAGATCCGTGCCCAACCCGAGAGAAGAACGAGAGGCTCTGGAGGAGCTGCTGGTCGGCCCGCTGGGCATCCGCGCCCGGGATTCCGCCGGGCGGGCGGAGCCGGAGGAGGAGTGCACCGTACGCACCTGTTTTCAGCGGGACGCGGACCGGATCACCCACTCCAAGGCTTTCCGCCGCCTGAAGCATAAAACGCAGGTCTTCCTCCAGCCCGAGGGGGACCATTACCGGACCCGGCTGACCCACACGCTGGAGGTCACGCGGCTGTCGCGGACGGTGGGCCGGGCGCTGCGGCTCAACGAGGATCTGATCGAGGCCATCGGCCTGGGTCACGATCTGGGGCACACGCCCTTCGGCCACGCCGGAGAGCGCGCGCTCAACACGATCTTTTCGGAGGGCTTCCGCCACTATGAACAGTCATTACGGGTGGTTGACGCCGTCGAGCGGGAGGGCCGGGGACTCAACCTGTGTTATGAAACGCGCATCGGCATCCTCGCCCACACCAACCCCTATCCCGAGGAGAGCCGGGAAGCCGCGGTGGTGCGCCTGTGTGACCACGTGGCGTTTTTGAACCACGACCTTGACGACGCCATGCGCGCGGGGATCATCGAGGCCGCCCAGGTCCCGGACCTGATCACCCGAAAGCTCGGCGAGCGCAACAGTCAGCGCATCGACTACTTCATCCGCGATATCATCGAATACTCCCGCGGCGGCACGGTGGGCATCTCCCCGGATCTGCAGGAGGTCTGGGACGCCTTCCACGACTTCATGTTCGCGAACGTCTACCGGAACCCGCGGGCCAAGAGCGAAGAATCCAAGGTGGAAAACATCCTGCGGAGCATATGGGATCACTACCGCGCCCATCCGGAGGCGCTGCCCGCGGATTACCGGACCATCGCCGAGCGGGACGGCCTCGAGCGGGCGGTGACCGACTACGTCTCCGGCATGACCGATGACTACGCCATTGAAAAATACGGCGAGATCTTCATCCCCATGGCCTGGAGCGTAAAATAACGTCAACTGATACGGAAGACCTGATAATACCCGATTGCGGCGTCCTTCGGACGGATCGCAGGCGCCGCGGAGCGATGCCGTGATCATTATATCTCATTTCCCGTTGGAAAGGCGGTGACGGCTGTGCCCATCCCGGAGAGGTTCCTCGACGAACTCACAGAACGCAACGACATCGTGGAGGTGGTCAGCCAGTACGTCCGCCTGACCAAGCGCAGCGGGTCGAACCTGTTCGGCCTGTGCCCGTTCCACAGCGAAAAGACGCCCTCCTTCTCCGTGTCGCCGGACAAGCAGATCTATCACTGCTTCGGCTGCGGCAAGGGCGGCGGCGTCATCAACTTCATCATGGAGATCGAGAACCTGGGCTTCCAGGACGCGGTGGCATTCCTGGCCCGGCGGGCCAACATGGCCATGCCCGAGGAGGCCGACACCGAGGACGTCTCCCGCCGGAAGCGGCTGCTGGAGCTCAACCGGGACGCGGCACGGTTCTTCTATGAAAAGCTCGTCTCCGACGAGGGGAAGCCCGGGCAGGACTACGTGAACCGCCGGGGCATCTCCGCGTCCATGGTGCGCCGGTTCGGGCTGGGCTTCGCGCCGGACAGCTGGAGCGCCCTGTCCGACGCCATGCGGAAGAAGGGCTATTCCGAACAGGAGATGTTCGACGCGGGGCTGCTCAAGCATTCCCGCCGGGGCGGAGGCTACGACACCTTCCGCAACCGGCTCATGTTCCCGGTCATCGACGTGCGCGGCAGCGTCATCGGCTTCTCCGGGCGCATCCTCGGCGACGGCGAGCCCAAATACCTCAACAGCCCCGAAACGGCCGTTTTCAGCAAGAGTCATAATCTTTTCGCCCTCAATCTGGCTAAAAAGTCCAAAAGCGGATATATAATCCTGACAGAGGGCAACATAGACGTGGTGTCGCTCCACCAGGCGGGCTTTGACAGCGCGGTGGCCTCTCTGGGCACCTCGCTCACGCCCGAGCAGGCGCGGCTCCTCTCGCGCTACACCGGCGAGGTGATCCTCTGCTACGACAGCGACGAGGCGGGCCGGAAGGCCGCCCAGCGCGGCATCGGGATCCTGGAAAAGCTCGACCTCAAGGTCCGGGTGCTGCAGCTTCCCGGCGCCAAGGACCCGGACGAGTTTATTAAGAAAAACGGCGCCGACGCCTTTTCCAACCTGCTCTCCGGCTCGGAGGGGCAGATCGAATACCGGCTGCGCACCGTGGAGGACGCCCATCCCGCCGACACCGACGAGGGGAAGGTCGACTATCTCAAGGCGGCCGTGGCGCTGCTGGCCTCGCTGCCCAACGCCGTGGAACGGGAGGTCTACGCCGCCCGGGTGGCCGAAAAGGCCGGGGTCTCCCGGCAGGCGGTCATCGCCGAGATCGACCGGGTCCGGCGGCGAAAGCTGCGGGACGCGAAAAACCGCGAATCCCGGGAGCAGACCCGGCCCGCGGTGAACGCGCAGCCGGCGCAGCGGGGCATACGCTACGACGACCCCCGCGCCGCCCGGGCGGAGGAGGGGCTGATCCGTCTGCTGTACCTCGACCCGGGCCTTGCCCGGGGCCGCACGCTGCCGGACGCCTCGCAGTTCTCGTCTCCCCTGCTGGGGCGGTTTTACACCGAGCTGCTGCGCCGGATCCGCTCGGGCGAGCGCATCTCGCCCGGCGTGCTGGCCGGGCAGTTCACCCCCGAGGAGATGAGCCATTTCACCACCGTGCTCCAGGGGCCGGAGGATCTGGCCAACGGAGAGCGGGCCATGGATGACTACATAAATATCATCGCCGGCGGCACGGAGGACGGGGACGACCTGCGGGAGATGGCGGAGAAACTCAGAAAGACAAAAAGCTACACGGAGGATAAAAAATGAGCGAGAAAAAAGAAAAAAAGACCGAAGAGACCGCCGCCGAGCTCGAATCGCTGGCCGGGATCGCCGCGCTGGCCGTGGCCATTTTCTCGGAGAGCGAGCCGGATGAGATCGCCGACGTGCCCGAGGAGGAGCATCACGCCGGGAAGAAGGACACCCCGGAGGAGACCGGCAAGTCCCGGGAAGAAAAACTCGTGGCGCTGATGGAAAAGGGCAAAAAGGCCGGCAAGCTCACGCTCAAGGAGATATCCGACGTGCTCGAGCCGCTGGAGCTCTCCGCCGATCAGGAACAGAAGTTCTACGAGACCCTCGACGAGCTGAACATCGAGACCATCGGCGAGGACCTGCCTCCGGTGGACGACGACGATCTGCTGGCCCTGGAGCTTGAGGAGATCGAGGAGGTCACCGAGGAGGAGATCGCCGACACCGACTCCATGGCCGACAGCTTCTCCACCGACGACCCCGTGCGCATGTACCTCAAGGAGATCGGCAAGGTCAACCTGCTGACCCAGGAGGAGGAGGTCGAGCTGGCCATCCGCATGTCCGAGGGCGACGAGGAGGCCAAGCGCCGCATGGCCGAGGCCAACCTGCGTCTGGTGGTCAGCATCGCCAAGCGCTATGTGGGCCGCGGCATGCTCTTCCTCGACCTGATCCAGGAGGGCAACCTGGGCCTGATCAAGGCCGTGGAGAAATTCGACTACACCAAGGGTTACAAATTCTCCACCTACGCCACCTGGTGGATCCGTCAGGCCATCACCCGCGCCATCGCCGACCAGGCCCGGACGATCCGCATCCCCGTGCACATGGTCGAGACCATCAACAAGGTCATCCGCGTGTCCCGCCAGCTCCTGCAGGAGCTGGGTCACGATCCCAGCGCCGAGGAGATCGCCGACGAG
>JAFXYJ010000160.1 GCA_017541825.1 Oscillospiraceae bacterium
AGCTCCCGCGGCGCGGGATGGGGACTGTACGCCGCCGCGGCGGCGAGCAGGCCGTCCGTGGCGTCCCCCTGGGCGGAGACCACCGCCGCCACCTGGGCTCCGCGGCGGACCGCCCCGGCGATGATGGCCGCCGAGCGGCGCACAGCCTCGGGCCCCGCCAGAGAGCTGCCGCCGAATTTCTGCACGATCAGCATATATGAAAACCTCCGAATCACAGGATCGATGTCCCGCAGGACACACCAGTATATTCGGGGGAGTCTCCCGCGGATAAAGCCGGCGGCCGGACGCACGCTCCGGCAGGCTTTTTCCCGCTTTTCGTCGAAATGACCGCAAAAACGCACACAAAAGTCCGGGCGACCGGGCTTTAGTTTATAAATATTCATAAAAATAACAAATATAAATATATTATATTGACTTTTATGAATATCAACCGTATAATCGCCGTATAAAATTCAGGAGGCAACATCATGAAAAAAGAAGACATCAAAAAAGTAGTGCTCGCCTATTCCGGCGGTCTGGATACATCCGTCATCATCCCCTGGCTCAAGGAGAATTACAACAACTGCGAGGTCATCGCCGTGGCCGCCGACGTGGGGCAGGGCGACGAGCTGGACGGGCTGGAGGACAAGGCCATCAAGACCGGCGCCTCAAAGCTCTACGTACTGGACCTGAAGGAAGAATACGTCAACGACTTCATCATCCCCTGCCTGAAGGCCGGCGCGGTGTATGAGGACTATCTGCTGGGCACGAGCCACGCGCGGCCCGTCATCGCCAAGGGACTCGTGGAGGTCGCGCTCAAGGAGGGCGCCGACGCCATCGCCCACGGCTGCACCGGCAAGGGCAACGACCAGGTGCGTTTCGAGCTGGCGATCCAGCACTTCGCCCCCGGCATGCACGTCATCGCGCCCTGGCGGGAGTGGTCCATCAAATCCCGGGAGGAGGAGATCGACTACGCCGAGGCGCACAACGTCCCGCTGCGGATCAACCGGGAGACCAACTACTCCAAGGACAAGAACCTGTGGCACCTGTCCCACGAGGGTCTGGACCTGGAGGATCCGGGCAACGAGCCGACCTATGAGAAGGACGGCTTCCTGGAGATGGGCGTGTCCCCGATCAACGCCCCCGACGAGCCGACCTATGTGACCATCGACTTCGAGCAGGGCGTGCCCGTGGGACTCAACGGCGAGAAGCTCAGCGCCGAGGCGATCATCTACAAGCTCAACGTGATCGGCGGCGAGAACGGCGTCGGCCTGCTGGACATCGTAGAGAACCGGCTCATCGGCATCAAGTGCCGGGGCGTATACGAGACGCCGGGCGGCACGATCCTCTACAAGGCCCACAGCGTGCTCGAGTCGATCTGCCTGGATAAGCTGACGGCCCACGAAAAGCAGAAGCTGGCCATCACCTTCGGCGAGCTCGTATACAACGGCCAGTGGTTCACGCCCCTGCGGGAGGCCCTGAGCGCCTTCGTGGACAAGACCCAGGAGCGGGTCAACGGCACCGTGAAGCTCAAGCTCTACAAGGGCAACATCATCAACGCCGGCGTGTGGAGCCCCAACTCCCTCTACGACCCGGAGATCGCCACCTTCGGCGAGAGCGACTACAACCAGGCCGACGCCGCGGGCTTCATCAACCTCTACGGGCTGCCCGTCAAGGTGCAGGCCCTGGTGGACAAGAAAGGCAAATGAGCCCCGCGCGTTCAGGGAGGAAAATGACAACAAAGGGCTGCTGCAGTTTTGCAACAGCCCCATTGTGACAAAAAGAGGTATGACATGGCAAAGATGTGGACCGGCGTCACCGCCGGCATAACCGACCCGATCGCGGACGACTTCAACTCCTCGATCCGTTTCGACAGCCGCCTCTACCGGCAGGATATCCGCGGCAGCATGGCCCACGCGGCGATGCTCGCGGCCCGGGGCATCCTGACGCAGGAGGAATCCGACGCCCTGTGCGGCGGTCTGGCCGGGATCCTGGCGGACCTGGATTCCGGCGCGCTGCAGATCGACCCGGCCTGCGAGGACATCCACATGTTCGTCGAGCAGGTGCTCACCGAGCGCATCGGCGAGGTGGGCAAGAAGCTCCACACGGCCCGCAGCCGCAACGATCAGGTGGCGCTGGACATGCGCATGTACTTAAAGGACGAGTGCGCTGAGCTCTCCGCACTGATCCGCGCGCTGATCGCGGCGCTCACCGACGTCGCCGAGGCCCACAAAGCCAGCATCATGCCCGGCTACACCCATCTGCAGCGGGCCCAGCCGGTGACCTTCGGCCACTATCTGATGGCCTACGCCATGATGCTGCTGCGGGATCTGGACCGGCTCGCCGACTGCCGGAAGCGCATGGACGTCTCCCCGATCGGCTGCTGCGCCCTGGCCGGGACCACCTACGACACCGACCGGCGCATGGAGGCGGAGCTCCTGGATTTTGCCGACATCGCCATGAACAGCATGGACGGCGTCTCCGACCGGGACTTCTGCCTGGAGCTGATGAGCGCGCTGTCGATCCTGATGGTCCATCTGTCCCGGCTTTCGGAGGAGCTGATCCTCTGGGCCAGCTGGGAGTTCAAGTTCATCGAGCTCTCGGACGCCTACACCACCGGCTCTTCGATCATGCCGCAGAAGCGCAACGCCGACATGGCCGAGCTCGTGCGCGGCAAATCCGGCCGGGTCTTCGGCGACCTGATGGGCCTGCTGACCACCCTCAAGGGCCTGCCTCTGGCCTACAACAAGGACATGCAGGAGGATAAGGAGGGCGTGTTCGACGCGGTGGACACGGTGAAGATGTGCCTGCGGGTCATGGCGCCGATGATCGCCACGATGAAGGTGCGCACCGACAACATGCTCGCCGCGGCCCGGACCGGCTTCATCAACGCGACGGACCTGGCCGACTATCTCGTACGCAGGGGGCTGCCCTTCCGCACGGCCTACAAGCTCACCGGCGAGCTGGTGGCAAAGTGCATCGCCGAGGGCCGGGTGCTCGAGGACCTGACGCTGGAGGAATACCGCGCCTTCTCCCCGCTCTTCGACGGGGAGCTCTACACTGCCATCGACCTGCGGGTATGTGTGGACAAGCGCCTCTCCGAGGGCGGCACCTCGGTGGGCTCGGTGGAAAAACAGATCGCCTATGTGAGGAGCGTGATCGCGGATGACTGAGGTATTCATCGACGGCAGCGCCGGGACCACCGGCCTGCGCATCTGGGAGCGGCTCTCGGCCCGCCCGGAGCTCCGTCTGATCCGGCTGCCCGAGGAACGGCGGAAGGATCCGGCGGCCCGGCGCGAGGCGCTCAACGAGGCGGACGTGGCCTTCCTGTGCCTGCCTGACGCCGCGGCGGCCGAGGCCGTTTCCATGATCGAAAACGACCGCACCGCCGTCATCGACACCTCCACCGCCCACCGGACCGCGGAGGGCTGGACCTACGGCTTTGCCGAGCTGGCCGGGCAGCGGGAGAAGATCGCCGCGGCCAAGCGTGTGGCGAACCCCGGCTGCCACGCCAGCGGGTTCATCGTGCTGGTAGAGCCGCTGGTCCGCGCGGGTCTGATCGCTCCGGACACGGCGCTGACCTGCTTTTCCCTGACCGGCTATTCCGGCGGCGGCAAGAGCATGATCGCCGACTACGAGGCCCCGGCGCGGGATGCCGCCCTCGACTCCCCCCGGCAGTACGGTCTGACTCAGAACCACAAGCACCTGCCCGAAATGGAAAAGATCTGCGGGCTTGCCGCGGCGCCGGTGTTCTGTCCCGTCGTGGCGGACTTCTACAGCGGCATGGAGGTCACGGTCCCCCTGTTCAAAAAGGACCTGCGCGGCAGCGTCGGGGACATCCGCGCCCTGTACGCGGAGCTTTACGCCGGGCCGGCGGTGCGTTACGTCCCCGAAATCGACGGGGCCATGCTCCCGGCCAACCGGCTCAGCGGCCGGGACTCCATGGAGATCACCGTCGCGGGCAACGACGAGCGCATCCTGCTCATCTCCACCTTTGACAACCTCGGAAAGGGCGCCTCCGGCGCCGCCATCCAGAATATGAACCTCCTGCTGGGGCTCGACGAGACGGCAGGACTGGTGCTGTGAGGAGGAAATCATGAAGATCATCACCGGCGGCGTCTGCGCCGCAAAAGGCTTTACCGCCGCGGGCGTGCACTGCGGCATCCGGAAAAACCGGACGAAAAAGGATCTGGCGCTCATTTACAGCGCCGTGCCCGCCGGCGCTGCGGCGGTATACACCGCCAATCTGGTCAAGGGCGCGCCGATCACCGTCACAAAAGAAAACATCGCCGACGGCACGGCGCAGGCCGTGATCTGCAACAGCGGCAACGCCAACACCTGCAACGCCGACGGCCTGCAGGTCGCCCGGGAGATGTGCGCGCTGACCGCCGGCGCCCTGGGTCTCCGCGCCGAGGACATCGTGGTGGCCTCCACCGGCGTCATCGGCCAGCGGATGGACATCACGCCCATCGCCGCGGGGATCCCGGCGCTGGCCGCCGCGCTGTCGGAAACCGGCAGCGACGACGCCTGCGAGGCCATCATGACCACCGACACCGTGCGCAAGGAGATCGCCGTGGAGTTCACCCTCGGCGGAAAGACCTGCCGTCTGGGCGGGATCGCCAAGGGCAGCGGCATGATCCACCCGGATCTGGCCACGATGCTCGTGTTCCTGACCACCGACGCGGCGATCTCGCCGGAGATGCTGCATAAAGCCCTTCTGGGCGACGTGCAGAGCACCTTCAACATGACCAGCGTGGACGGCGACACCTCCACCAACGACATGGTGTGCATCCTCGCCAACGGTCTGGCGGGCAACGAGCCGGTCACCGCCGAGGGGGAGGACTTCACCGCCTTCATGGAAGCGCTCAACACCGTGAACGTCTACCTGTGCCGGGCCATCGCCGCCGACGGCGAGGGAGCCACCAAGCTGCTCGAGTGCTCGGTCACCGGGGCGAAGGATCTTGCCGCCGCCCGTACCGTGGCCAAGAGCGTGATCTGTTCGAGTCTCACCAAGGCCGCCATGTTCGGCGAGGACGCCAACTGGGGCCGGGTGCTGTGCGCCATCGGCTACAGCGGCGCCGATGTGGACGTCGCGAGGGTGGGCGTCACCTTCCGCTCAAAGGCCGGCAGCGTGACGGTCTGCGAAAACGGCGCCGGGGTGCCCTTTTCCGAGGAGGCGGCCGCGAAGGTCCTCCATGAGAAGGAGATCGACATCCTCGTCTCTCTGGGCGACGGCGACGCCGCCGCGGCGGCCTGGGGCTGTGATCTGACCTACGAATACGTAAAAATCAACGGGGAGTATCGCACGTGATGGATGAACTGCAGTTTTCCAACGCCCAGCGGGCCCATGTGCTCACCGGGGCGCTGCCCTATATCCGGCGCTATTACGGGCGCATCGTCGTCGTGAAGTACGGCGGCAACGCCATGATCAACGAACAGCTCCGCGAGCAGGTCATGGAGGACATCGTGCTGCTGTCCATGGTGGGCGTCAAGGTGGTGCTCATCCACGGCGGCGGCCCGGACGTGAGCGATATGATGAAGCGTCTGGGCAAGGAGCCCGAGTTTGTGGACGGCCTGCGCGTCACCGACCGGGAGACCGTGGAGATCGCCCAGATGGTGCTGGCCGGCAAGGTCAACAAGACGCTCGTGAGTCTGCTGGAGGTCAAGGGCGGCAAGGCCATGGGCATCTCCGGCATGGACGGCCGGCTCATCGAGGCCCGGCAGAAAAACGCGCAGCTCGGTTATGTCGGTTCGATCTCCAAAATCAACATCGAGCCGGTGATGGACCTGCTGGAAAAGGGCTACATCCCCGTGCTCTCCACCCTCGGCTGCGACGCGGAGGGCAGCGTTTTCAACATCAACGCCGACACCGCCGCGGCGTGCATCGCCGGGGCGCTGGGCGCCGACCGTCTCATCATGATG
>JAFXYJ010000161.1 GCA_017541825.1 Oscillospiraceae bacterium
GAGCTCTCCGGCGGGCAGCAGCAGCGTGTGGCCATCGCCCGCGCCCTGGTGACCCGGCCCTCCCTGATCCTGGCGGACGAGCCCACCGGGAACCTGGACTCCAGGACCTCGGCGGAAATCATCGACATGTTCCACGCCCTGCACGAGCAGGGTAATACCATTGTGCTCATCACCCATGACAACGACGTGGCAAAGCAGGCCAAGCGGATCATCCACATTCTGGACGGACGGCTTTCGGAGGTGAAAGTATGATGACACTCCGGATGGCGCTGCGCAGCATCGGCGCCAACAAGCTGCGGGCCATGCTCACCATGCTCGGCATCATCATCGGCGTGGTGGCCCTGGTGGTGCTGGTCAGCCTTGTCAACGGGGCCACCAGCTCCGTCACCGATGCGGTCTCCTCCCTGGGCGCCGATATGCTCACCGTCCTTGTCGCCGACGACAAGGGCCTGCCGGTGGATCTTCAGACGCTGGAGCGCTGGACGCTGACAGAGCCCGCCATCGGTCTGACCGCGCCCTCCGTCACCGCCTCGGTGACGGGCAAGTTCGGCGCCGGGAGCGACAGCTTTACCCTCTACGGCACCAACGCCTTTTACGATGAGATCGCGGGTCTCAAGCTCTCCATGGGCCGCTTTTTGAACAGCGCAGACCTGAAGAGCGCCACCCGCGTCTGTGTCCTCGGCTACTCGGCCGCCAAGGATCTGATCGGCTACACCGACTGCATCGGCGAGCAGATCTCCTTTGACGGCGTCAAATACACGATTGTCGGGGTCCTCTCCGACTCCGAATCCATCACCACCTCCATGCGCTCCATGGGCAGCTACTCGGCCTATATCCCTTACACCTCGCTGATGCGCCTGTCGGACTCGGTGACGGAGGCGGTGCAAAGCTTCGTGGCCAGCGCCCCCGAGGGCGGCAGCGTGGACGCGGCGGAAGCCCGGCTCAAGGAGCTGCTACTGGAGCGCTTCGCCCGGGACGAGGAGGCCTTCACCGTCACCTCCATGAACTTCATTGAGGAGGCGATGAGCTCCATCACCTCCATGCTCTCGATCCTGCTGGGCGGCATCGCGGGCATCTCTCTGGTGGTGGGCGGCATCGGCATCATGAACATCATGCTGGTCACCGTGACCGAGCGCACCCGGGAGATCGGCATCCGCAAGGCCATCGGCGCCACCCGCGGCAACATCCTCCGGCAGTTTCTGGCGGAAGCGGTGGTGCTGTGCATGCTCGGCTGCGCCATTGGGATCTTTCTGTCCTGGACCATCCTGCGCATTGTCTCGGTCATCGCCTCGGGCCTGGAGATGAGCTTCACGCTCAACGGCACGGTGGTGGCGGTGTCCGTCTGCTTCTGCGTGCTGATCGGCATCGTGTTCGGCCTGTACCCCGCCAACAAGGCAGCCAAGATGAAGCCTATCGACGCGCTGCATTACGGAGGCTGAGATGAGAGAGAAACGCATACTAAAAAGGGTCCTCTTTCTGCTCCCGGTGTCGCTGGTGGTTCTGGCGCTGGTGGCGCTGCCCTTCCTGCTCGACAAGGCCATGGAGGGCGACGGGGCGAGTCTGCGCTCGGCGGCCGTCCAGCGCGCGGACATCAGCCGCACCGTCTCCGGTGCCGGGACGCTGGAGGCCAAGGAGGCCTCCGATCTCAGCCTTCCCGAGGGTGTGGTCATCACCGGCTACCTGGTCGCGGACGGCGACATGGTGAAAAAGGGCGACCCGGTTGCCGAGGTCGATCCCGTCAGCGTCTACAAGACGGCCTCACTTCTGGCCGAGAAACTGGACGCCGTGACGCAGGAGCTGGCCGCGCTGCAGAATTCCACTTCCTCCGCCGGCACGATCTACTCCCAGGTCTCCGGGAATGTGACGGCCATGTTCGCCCGGCCGGACGATGATATCCGCCAGGTCATGGACGAGCACGGGGCGCTCTGCGAGATCACCCTGGACGACGGGACCGTCCTCAAGGTCACCGCCACCAGCGGCACGATCACCTGGTGCTATTTCCGCGAGGGGAATCATGTCTATGACGGGGCCCCCCTGTTTCTTGTCAAGGACATCGACGCGGGCAACGCCTACGGCGCGCTGGTGCTCCGGCGGCAAAAGATCGAGGATCAGATGGGCAGGCTCTTCCGTATGCTCAAAGACGGCTATGCCGCCGCCCCGGCCGCGGGGATGATCACCGGCACGGACGAGAGCCTGGTCAAGGAGCTCGCCGCCCGCTCCGAGGGCGGCCTGCATGTAAAGCTGCTTGCCGACCTTGAACCCGCCGAGCCGGAGACAGAGCCGATCTCGACGACCTATCTGTCCGGGATGCTCATCTCCGCGCTGGACGACGCCTTCCAGGGCGCGGTGAGCGGGATTCCCGGCACCGTGGATTTCAGCGGCTTTCCCGATGCCAAACCCGGCGACACGGTCTTTCTCCAGGCCGACACCTATGTCACCGGCGAGGGCGATGAGCAGACAAGCCTTGTCGTCTATACCGTTCTGCTTGTTGTGCCAGGCGCGCAGACGCAGCCGACGATCGTTTTCTCCCTCGGCGGTCTGGGCGGCGGCGACTTCTCCTTCGGCGGCGCAGCGGCGCCGGAGTCCGCCGAAACGGCCGAGGCTCTGCCGGAGACCTGCATCGCCTCCGTTATCCCCATGGACGAGGTGCTGGTGAAGATCCGGGTCGATGAGCTGGACATCCTCTCCCTGCATCCGGGCGATGCCGCCCGCGTCACCATCGACGCCCTGCCAGGCCGTGCCTTTGCGGGCAGGGTCAGCGCGGTCAACACCGGCCGCAGCAACAGCGGCGGCAACAGCAAGTATTTTGCGGAGATCAGCATCCCCCTGGAGGAGAATATGCTGATCGGGATGAACGCCTCCTGTCTTGTCACGGTGGAGACCTTCCGGGATGTGCTGTCGGTCCCGGCCGAGGCGATCTGCGACGAGCCCGGCGGGAGCGTGATCTACACGGCCCTGTCGGCCGACGGCAGCGCTCTGGCCGCGCCTGTACCGGTCACCCTCGGGCTCTCGGACGGACAGCGGGTGGAGCTGCTCTCCGGTCTCTCCGAGGGGGACACGATCTGGTACAGCGTCTTTGATACGCCGGAATACAGCGTCCCCGGCCCGGCAGCCTGATCCCAAGCGACAAAAAGTACCGTTTTCCTGTGGAAAACGGTACTTTTTTAATTGGCTTTTGTCCGGCTTCAGCCCTCTTCGATCAGAGCCTTGAATACCGGGAGGCTGCGCAGGATCATGTCCTTGGCCACGCAGGTGCTGATGCGGAAGTACTCCGGGCAGCCGAAGTCTCCGCCGGGGACGATCAGCAAATTGCGTTCCTTGGCCCGTTCCGAAAAGGCCTGGGCATCTCCGCCCGGGGCCTTTACAAACATGTAGAAGGCGCCGCGGGGCCGGACGCAGTCATAACCGTAGGAGCTGAGGGCGTCGTAGAGCAGCTTCCGGTTTTCGTCGTAGGCGTCCACATTCGGGCGGGAGGCGGTACACATGGCCACCACCCGCTGCTGGAGCGATGGCGCACAGACATGACCCGAGACTCTGGCTGCGCCCGCAATCGCCGCAAAGAGGTCGGCGCTGTCGGCGGCACAGTCCGGCACGCAGACATAGCCGATACGCTCTCCCGGCAGAGAGAGGGACTTGGAGTAGGAGTAGCAGACCACCGTGTTGGGGTAGAGGGTCGGGATGAAAGGCACTTCGATCCCGTCATAGACCAGTTCTCGATAGGGCTCATCCGCGATGAGGTAGATGGCGTGGCCGAA
>JAFXYJ010000162.1 GCA_017541825.1 Oscillospiraceae bacterium
CTGGCTGTCTTTTCTCCTGCATAAATCCCCCGTTCACAAAAACGCAGCCGTGCAGCGGAGGGCCGAAGTTGTCGACGAGGCCCGCAGCGTCGGCGCGGCTGTGTTTTTGAAAGGACGAGCAGCGGAGTGAATGAGCTTTCGAGCCTGCGAGGAAGCGAACGATACGCAGCTTGCGAGGACGCGAAAAGACCTGCAAAAATGCGATATAACGGCGGAAACGCAGCTGATCCGAGCAAAAGAGATTCCTATAGAAAAATGCGCATTACCCCGGTCACGCACCGACAACCGAGCAAAATCGCCAAACCCCAGTCACGGAAAAAAGCGCCGCCCCGGGTATACAGCGCCGCCAACCGAGCAAAAGGGCCCTCCCCGGTCACGGCATCAAAAAACAGGGACTGCCAGGCAGCCCCTGTTTTCAGCAGAAGATTCGTACGGCGTGCGGATGACAGTGCAGCTCCAGCGTGACGTGCTTGCCGCCGTCCTCGCCGTCCCGCGTCCAGGGCACGGGCTCGTCAAAGGTGATCTGCACGTCCTCCGTCTGCAGCAGCGTCAGGCACGGACTGTTGGCGTAGTCCCTGGCCATGATGCCGGCCACGATGGAGTTGAGATCGGAGGGGCCGGTGGGTTCCCGGACGAGCAGCACCTCCACCTTGCCGTCGGAGAGGTCCACCATCTGCGGATTCATCTTCATCACGCCGCCCACGCTGACCGCGTTGGACACCGCGCCGTAGATGAAATTGCCCTCGAGAGTGCCGTCGTCGTACTCCACCAGCGCGTGATAGCTCTTGATCGAGGAGAGCGAGGACACGGCCTCGATCACATAGGCCAGATGGCCCAGAGCTTTTTTGAGGTCCTGATCGGTCTTGTAGCTGACCTCGGTGAACGCGCCGAAGGCGGCGATATAGGTGAAATACCCCACGCCGGCCATCTCGCCCACGTCATAGTTGAGCGGCTTGCCGCGCAGGATCTTTTCCACGGCCCGGTGGGGCTGGCGCATGGGCAGGCCCAGTGTGTTGGCCACATCGTTGGCGGTGCCCATGGGGATGTAGCCGATATGGGGGCGCTCCTCCGGCGACAGGTGCATCAGCCCCGCCACCACGTCCGAGAGCGTGCCGTCGCCGCCGAGACATACCATGCGGTCAAAATCCCCGGCGTGGCGGATCGTCAGCTCCTGGGCGGAGCCCGGTCCGGTGGTGAAGAACACCGTGGGGGAGTATCCGGCCTCGCAGAAGGCGCCGACGGCGCTGCCGAGCATCGGCTCGGTCATGGACCGGCCCGCGGAAGGATTCACCAGCATCATCAGGGATTTCACGTTTTTTGCCACGGGATCACATCCTTACGACAGAAAAAGATGAGAAAAAAGCGCGGCAATCAGATTGCCGCGCCGCGTTGTTCTTATTACTCGCCCAGAGAGTTCATTTTCACAGCCATCTTGGATTTCTTGCGCGCCGCGTTGTTCTTGTGGATCAGCCCTTTGGACACTGCGCGGTCAACAGACTTGACAGCGGCTTTATAGGCAGCCTCGGCATTCTCCTGGTTGCCCTCCGTCAGAGCGGTGTTGAATTTCTTGATGGTCGTCTTGAGCTCGGACTTGTCCGCCTTGTTCCGCGCCGCCTGCTGCCGGCTGATGAGCACTCTCTTCGCCGAAGACTTGATGTTGGCCAATGTTTAGCCACCTCCTCCTATAAATACTGCGGTCTCATGACCCGCGGATTGCTATTATACAGAAGAAAAGTTTATTTTGCAAGCACTTTTTTCGATTTTCAGCGGAAAATTTGCATACTTTTGTGTCCGATCCAAATACTGACCACAACAGATTGTATGGGAGGGCGGAGCGAATGGAAAATCCTTTTCGCACAGACCTGGCCGCGGAAGCCCGGGACCTCTGGCGCAGGGGGAATGCGGCCGATCTGCCGGGCCTTTTCACGCGCCGGGAGGACCGGGACGGCTTCATGACGGACCTGGTGGAGATCCGGGACGAGGAGACGGCCGACAAGTTATGTAAACCGATCGGGCGCTACGTCACCGTCGAACTCGACGGGCTGTTCCGCCGGGAAGCGGACGCGTTCGAGCGGGCCTGCGCCGTCCTTGCCGGCGAGCTGCGCGCCCAGCTCGGACTCTCCGGCGGGGAATCGGTGCTGGTGGTGTGCCTGGGCAACCGGGACATCACCCCCGACGCGGTGGGACCGCTGACCGCGGAAAAGATCCTGGTCACGCGCCACCTGAAGGAGTCCATGCCGGACGCCTTCGCGGCTTTTCGCCCGGTGTCCGTGTTCTGTCCGGGGGTGCTGGGCACCACCGGCGTGGAGAGCGCCCGGCTCACCGCCGCGGTGGCGGAGACGGTGCGGCCCGACCGGATCGTCGCCGTGGACGCGCTGGCCGCCCGGGAGACGTCCCGGCTGTGCCGGGCGGTGCAGATCTCGAACGCCGGCGTGGTCCCCGGCTCCGGCGTGGGCAACGCCCGGTGGGCGCTCACCGCCGGGACCCTCGGCGTGCCGGTGACGGCGCTGGGCGCGCCCACGGTGGTGGACGCGCGGACGCTCTGCGCGGATCTGGGCGGCACGGTCCCCGGGGGACTGGCCGAGGGGGCGCTGTTCGTCACGCCCCGGGAGATCGACCGCGAGGTCCGGGACCTGGCCCGGCTGCTGGGATTTGCCGTCGATCTGGCGCTCCACGACGCCCTGACCACAGCCGACGTGGAGGCATATCTGTCCTGAAAGCCGGGCGCGCGGAGAGGATGTTTCACGTGAAACAGACCGGACCGGGGGCGCGGGAAATGTTTCACGTGAAACATCAAAACGGGTTGCAAAACTTACGCCGCGACATTATAATGATAAAACAGCACGGAGGGAGGCGGCGTATGGGAAAAGTCATCGCCATAGCGAACCAGAAGGGCGGCGTGGGAAAAACGACCACCTGCGTAAATCTGACAGCGGCGCTGACGGCCCTGGGGAAAAAGGTCCTTTTGATCGACGCCGATCCGCAGGGGAACAGCACCTCCGGCATGGGCGTGTCCAAACGCAGCTCCCCCTCGGCCCATGACGTGATCGTCGGGACCGCGGAGGCAGCGGAGGCGCTCGTGGAAATGCCCTGGGGATGGCTGCTGCCGGCCAACAGCGATCTGTCCGGCGCGGAAATGGAGCTGGCCGCGGCCCCGCGGCGCGAATACCGGCTTCGTGACGCGCTCGCGCCCCTGCGGCCGGAGTTCGACTTCGTCTTCATTGACTGCCCGCCGTCCCTGGGCGTGCTGACGCTCAACGCCCTGACCGCCGCGGACAGCGTGCTGGTGCCGCTGCAGTGCGAATACTACGCCATGGAGGGCGTCGCCGATCTGTCCACGACGGTAAAGCTGGTCAACCGGCGCCTGAACCGGACGCTGTACATAGAAGGCGTTCTCCTGACGATGTACGACAAGCGGCTGAGCTTTTCCGCCCAGGTGGCGGAGGAGCTCCGCGGATACTTCGGCGGCCGTGTATACGAGACGGTGATCCCGCGGAACGTGCGTCTGGCCGAGGCGCCCAGCCACGGGGAGCCGGTGACGGTCTACGACGGCGGCTCCAAGGGTGCGAAAGCCTACAGGGCGGCCGCGGCGGAATTTCTGGAAAGGCAGGGCTGACCATGGCAGATAAAAAAGCCTCCCGGCTGGGCACGGGACTGAGCGCTCTGTTCGGCGAGGAGAAAAACATCCTCGAGGACGACGCGGAGATCCGCACGTTGCCCATCGCCCGGGTGGAACCGCGCCGGGATCAGCCGCGGCAGGACTTCGACCCCGAGGCGCTGGAGGCGCTGGCGGAGTCGATCCGGGAATACGGCCTGCTCCAGCCCATCACGGTGCGGCCGCTGGACGGGGACTATTATCAGATCATCGCCGGCGAGCGCCGCTGGCGGGCCGCCCGGATGGCCGGACTGGCGGAGGTGCCGGTGAAGGTCGTCGAGGCAGACGACCGGCTGGCCCACGAGATGGCGCTGGTGGAAAACCTGCAGCGGGAGGATCTCAACCCCATGGAGGAGGCCGCGGGCTTCAAAAAGCTCATGGACGAGTACGGGCTCACCCAGGAGGAGGTGGCCGGCCGGGTACAGCGGTCCCGTCCGGCGGTGGCCAACGCGCTGCGGCTGCTGACGCTCTGCGGAACGGCGGCGAAAATGGTCTCCGTCGGGAGCCTGTCCGCGGGACATGCCCGGGCGCTGGCGGCGATCAAGGACGCCCGGCTGCAGGAAAAGGCCGCCGAACAGACGGTGGCCCGGGGCCTGTCCGTCCGGCAGACGGAAGCGCTGGTCCGATCTCTGCTGCGGGAGAAAAAGCCTGCCCCCGCGCAGGAGGGCCTGACCGTGAATTACGTCCGCGAGGCGGAAAAAAAGCTCACCGACAGCCTCGGACGGGGCGTACGGATCGTGGGCGGAAAGAAAAAGGGCCGGATCACGCTGGAGTTTTACTCCGCCGACGACCGGGAGGCGCTGATGGCGGCGCTGATGAAAATGGACAAGCCGTGGCAGAAGGGCCGCGGAGACAGGAGAGAATAATATGCTGGATATTCGTTTCGTGAGAGAGAACCCGGAGGCGGTCCGGGAAAACATCCGCAAGAAGTTTCAGGACCAGAAGCTGCCCCTGGTGGACGAGGTGCTGGAGCTGGACGGGAAGCTGCGCGCGGCCAAGACCGAGGCCAACGAGCTGCGGGCCAACCGCAACGCGCTCTCGAAGAAGATCGGCGTGCTCATGGGTCAGGCCAAGAAGGACCCCTCCAAGCTGGCGGAGGCCGATGAGATCAAGGCCGAGGTGGCCCGGGAGGCCGAGCGCCTGGCCGAGCTGGAAAAGCTGGAGCCGGAGCTGGACGCCGAGCTGACGCGCCGGATGATGATCATCCCCCAGATGATCGATCCCAGCGTGCCCATCGGCCCCGACGACAGCTGCAACGTGGAGGTGCAGCGCTTCGGCGAGCCGGTGACGCCCCCCTATGAGATCCCTTACCACACCGAGATCATGGAGAGCTTCAACGGCATCGACCTGGACGCGGCCCGCCGCGTGGCCGGCAACGGGTTTTATTACCTCAAGGGCGATATCGCCCGGCTGCACTCGGCGGTGCTGGCCTACGCCCGGGACTTCATGATCGACAAGGGCTTTGTCTACCACATCCCGCCGTTCATGATCCGCGGCGCGGTGGTCAACGGCGTCATGTCCTTCGCGGAGATGGACGCGATGATGTACAAGATCGAGGGCGAGGACCTGTACCTGATCGGCACCAGCGAGCACTCGATGATCGGCTCCTTCATCGACCAGATCATCCCCGAGAGCGACCTGCCCATCACCTACACCAGCTACAGCCCCTGCTTCCGCAAGGAAAAGGGCGCCCACGGCATCGAGGAGCGCGGCGTTTACCGGATCCATCAGTTCGAAAAGCAGGAAATGATCGTGGTCTGCCGGCCCGAGGAGAGCATGGACTGGTATGAAAAGATGTGGCGCTACAGCGTGGAGCTGTTCCGCTCGCTGGAGATCCCGGTACGGCAGCTCGAGTGCTGCTCGGGCGACCTGGCCGACCTGAAGGTCAAGAGCTGCGACATCGAGGCGTGGAGCCCCCGGCAGCAGAAGTACTTCGAGGTCTGCTCCTGCTCCAACCTGGGCGACGCCCAGGCCCGCCGCCTGCGCATCCGCGTCCGCGGGGCCGACGGCAAGCTCTATCTGGCCCACACGCTCAACAACACCGTGGTGGCGCCGCCGCGCATGCTCATCGCGTTCCTTGAGAACCATCTGCAGGCCGACGGCTCGGTCACGATCCCCGAGGTGCTGCGCCCCTACATGGGCGGGACCGCTGTTCTTGTGAAGAAATAACTTAATAAAACGGAGGTAAAGAAATGAAGAACTTTATGAAGGAATTCAAGGAGTTCATCGCCCGCGGCAACGTGATGGACATGGCGATCGGCGTCATCATCGCCACCGCCTTCGGCAAGATCACGTCCACGCTGGTGAGCAACGTCATCACTCCGCTGCTGGCGTTCTTGTTCAACTCTCCCAACACCGACGCGCTGAACATCACGCTGCGCGCGGCGGAGACCGACGCCGCCGGCGAGGTCGTCAAGGACGCCATCATCCTGGGTCTGGGCGACTTTGTGGGCGCGATCATCGACTTCGTCATCATCGCCTTCGTGATCTTCCTGGTCGTCAAGGCGATCAACAAGGGCCGCGCCGCCGCCGAGGCCAAAAAGAATGCCGAGGAAGAGGCCGCTGCCGCCGCGGAGCCCGAGGCTGAGCCCGCCCCCACCACCGAGGAGCTGCTGACCAGGATCCTCGAGGAGCTGCAGAAGAAGTAAGACCGACTGAAAAACAAGAGGGAAATGGAAATATTTTCCATTTCCCTCTGCTGTAATGCCGGATGACAGGAGACGCCGGCACGGATGGGGAAAAAAGGATCTGGAAATACGCCGGACCTTCCAGGGCCGGACTGTGATCGGCGGTCTGTTTCTGCCGGCTGCCCTCCTGAGCGCCGTCATGCCGGCGCTGACCGGAGGGAAAGAAAGAGAGAAGAATATGCAGGAAGAGCTTCTTTGGCTCTGCGAGAACTATATCGCAAACCGGGACACGATCAAGACCGAGCTGCGCGGACATAACCGGCGGATCTATTCGGTCTGCGCCAACATCTTCTGCGGCCGGGGCCAGACGGCCCGGAGGATCGTGCTTCGGGACTGCCAGGCCCTGCTCAAGGAGAAGGTGGGCCTCTTTTCCTCCTTCCGGGGCAATCTCACCGCACCGGTGACATGTCTGCTGGCCAGCGGCCTCTTCCCTGTGCGGCACATGGACAATGCGATCCGATATTATAACAGACTCGCGGAGGACTATTACCACAGCGAGCAGCTGGCGCTGGCCGCGTTTCTGCTGCCGGACATGATCCCGGAAGAGTATCTGGACGAGCTGATCGACCGCAGCCGCGAGATCTATGTCGCCATGAAGCGCGCGCATCCGTTCCTGACCTCCACCCGGGACAGTGTTTTTGCTCTGCTGCTTGCGTTTTCTCCCAATCGGGCGAAGGACGCGGCCGCGGAGATGGAGCGTTGCTACCAGCTTCTCCGGCACCTGTACGGTTCCGGCAGCCAGACCCGCACCGTGGCGGCGATCCTCGCCCTGCAGCGCGGCGCCCCCGAGGACAAAGCGGAGCGGCTCGCGGCGATCGTTCAGGCGCTGCGGATGAGAAAGGCTCGTTACGGAAAGGGCCTGGAGCTGGCGCCGCTGGCTGCCATGGCCGATGTTTCGGTCCCGGCTCAGCAGGTCGCCGGAGACATTCTGGACGTGGAGACTTATCTCTCAAAGCGGCGGGGCTTCCGCTCCATGTCCCGTCGTGAGCGGCTGATGGTCGCGGCGATGATCGTCTCCGATCGGGTCGATCCGGGCCGGGACGCGGAGACCTCCTCGCTGCTTGCCGTGATCGCCATGGTGGCGGCGGAGCAGGCGGCCGCGGCGGCGTCGGTGTAAGCGCGCCCGCGGGCGGGCGATGAGGATCAATTCATAAAAAAGGACGGGCGGAAACCATGAGCAGAGCAGACGAAATTTTCATCCAAAACTGCAGGGACATCCTGGAAAACGGCGTGTGGGACACGGACCGGGAGGTCCGCCCCCGGTGGGAGGACGGCGCGAGCGCCCACACGGTCAAGAAGTTCGGCATCGTCAACCGCTACGACCTGTCCGAGGAGTTCCCGATCCTGACGATCCGCCGCACCTACTGGAAGTCAGCCGTCGACGAGCTGCTGTGGATCTGGCAGAAAAAGAGCAACAACGTCCACGACCTGCACTCTCACGTCTGGGACGCCTGGGCTGACGAGACCGGCTCCATCGGCAAGGCCTACGGCTATCAGGTGGGCGTGAAGCACCACTACCCCGAGGGCGACATGGACCAGATCGACAAGGTCCTCTGGGATCTGAAGCACAACCCGGCCTCCCGGCGGATCATAACGAGCCTTTATACCCTCGCCGACCTCTCGGAAATGGCGCTCTACCCCTGCGCCTACTCGATGACCTACAACGTCTCGGGCAACCGGCTCAACGCCATACTCAACCAGCGCTCTCAGGACATGCTGGCCGCCAACAACTGGAACGTGGTGCAGTACTCGGTGCTGCTGATGATGGTGGCCCAGGTCTCCGGACTGGAGGCCGGGGAGCTCGTGCACGTGATCGCCGACGCGCACATCTATGACAGGCATGTGCCCGCCATCGAGGAGATCATCGCCCACGAGCCGAAAAGAGCGCCGAAATTCACGGTGGACCCGACCGTGACCGACTTTTACAAATTCACCGTGGACAGCTTCAAGCTGGAAAACTACGAGTACTCGGACTTCACCGGGAAGATCCCGGTGGCGGAGTGAGCCCATGGAAGCGATCGTAGCCGTATACAGCGACTGGGGCATCGGCTTTCGCGGCACCCAGCCGGTGGTGGTCCGCGCCGACCGGAAGCATTTCCGCGCCGTCACCGGCGACGCGGCGGTGATCGTCGGGCGCAGGACCCTGGCCGACTTCCCCGGGGGGCGGCCGCTGCCCGGCCGGCGCAACATCGTGCTGACCCGGCAGCAGCTGGAGATCCCCGGGGCCGAGGTCGTCTATACGGCGGAGGAGGCGGCCCGGGCGGCGGCGGCGCACGAACGCTGCTTCGTCATCGGCGGGGCCAGCGTTTACCGTCAGCTTTATCCCCTGCTCACCCGGGTGTATGTGACAAAGCTGGACGTGCGCCCCGAATCGGACAGCTTCTTCCCGGATCTGGACGCCGACCCCGCCTGGACCTGCACCGAACAGGGCCCCTGGTGCGAGGAGGACGGCCTGCGCTATTGCTTCTGCACCTACGAGCGGCGGGAGCCGACGGCGGCAGCATCCGGCGCGGTCAGCCTGGTCGAGGTGGATGAGGAGAATTGGCTCCGGATCAGGGAGCTCACCGTCGGAGACAGCCAGAAGGGCTTTCTGGACAGCCCCCTGGGGATCCTGGCGCGGGGCTATGTCTATCGCGGCCGGCGCGCCCGTGTCATCGGCATCGCCGAAGGCGGCACGATCGTCGGCGTCGCCCTGGTCAAGGACCTGGACGAGGCACCCGCCTGCTACGATCTGCAGCAGTTCATGATCGACAGCCGTTATCAGGGCCGGGGCCTCGGCACACAGGCCCTGCGCCTGATCCTGTCCGAGCTGGAGGCGGAGCATAAATACGACTGCGCCGAGGTCTGCGTCAGCAGGGAGGACGCCGCCGCCCTGCGAGTCTACGAAAAGCTTGGCTTTGCCGACACCGGTTATGTGGATGAGGACGCGCCGGACTGCCTGAACCTCGTGTACCGCTTTCGGAAGTGACGCCGCGAAATAAAAGGGACCGCCCGCCGGGCGGTCCCTTTTATTGCGGAAGAAGGACGGTCACGGATCAAACAGCGCCGCGCTGCGCGGACGCCGTTTTCATCTTCCCAGCGCCGCGGCGGTCATCAGACCCGCGTTGGCCTGCCATATGGCGTCAAAGTCCGAGATCGGCAGCGGATTTGTGCCCAGTCCCGCCTCGATGGTGTAGCCCGGGCGGTCAAAACGGTCGATGAACCAGTCCTTGTAACCGGCGAAGCCGGAAGCGTAAGGCGTCTCCTCCAGCGCATAGCCGCTCACGAGGGCGAGCCGCTGCCCCAGAGCGCGGCTGCCCTCCGGCTCCCGATCGAGGAATTTCCAGTAGATGGTGTCGCCCTGGGTGTGATAGGCGAGGATCACGTCCGGATCCTCCCGCCGTGTATAGGCGGCCATGGCCCGGCTCTCGGGAGCGGCCAGCGGAGCGGGCCCCACGTAATCCTGCGGGGCGGGCGCGGTGACGCCGGCGGCGAACTTGTTTTCCCGGGCCGTCTCCCAGAGAGCAGGATACTGCAGGTTGAGGTCGATCCCCTCGAGATTGGCTTTCCAGCCCTCGGGGAAAGGAATGTCGGGCCAGGGCGCGGCGATGGCCGCGGCCCGGGAGAGCCAGGGCTCCTCCAGCGCGCCGGTCACCAGGTCCGCGCCGTCGGGGTTGACCAGGGGGATCAGCGTCAGACGGCAGGCCTCCGCGATGTCCTCGGCCGCGGCGCCGCCCAGCGTCTCGCCCGCGGCAAGAGCCGCGAGCAGGCTCTCGGCGTATTTCATCAGCAGCGGCGCGGTGATCCATTCGTTGGCATGATGGGCCGCGTTGAAGATTGCCCGGCGCGGTCCGGCGCCCACGGTCAGCGCGCGGATCGGCCGGCCCCGGACGCTCCGGCCGATGATCTCGGCGGAGAGCGCTCCGGGGTAGCGGGCCAGAAGCCCCTCAATGCAGTATTCGTTGGCCGCGCTGCTCCAGGGGATATCCGTGGGCGTCACGGCGAAGTCGAAGGGCACGGTCAGCCGCTGCCCGATCCGGAGGTCAAAGGGATCCAGCGCGGGATTGGCGGATTCCAGGGCGGAGAGCGTCGTGTCGTACCGGGACGCTATCCGCCAGAGCGTATCGCCGCGGACCACCGTGTGGACCGTACAGCCCCGCAGCCAGGGCGCCAGGGCCTGTTCCGTGCGCGGTCCCGCGACGGCGTCGGCACGCAGGCCGTTTTTCTGCTGAAAGGCGCGCAGGGCGCGCTCCGTGTCGCGGCCGAAAACGCCGTCCGGCCGCAGCGGACCGAAGCCCGCCCGGACGAGTCCGGTCTGCAGCAGCGCGACCTCGGCGCCGCGCTCGCCGCGTTTCAATGTCTGCATATGAACTTCCCTCCCCGGGAACATATATGGCCCGCCGCGGGGCGATTATGCCGCGGCGTACCGCTTCAAACCTATTATACGATCAAAGTGCAGAAATTGGCATGATTTTCAAAAAACGCGCCGCAGATAATAAAGTCGGTGCGAATGGAAACACAGGACAATTTTTGCGGGTTTGTTTTTCTTTCGGACAGCCATACTGTGAGGGCGCGCAAATCCATCCGAAAGGAAAAACGCCATGAAAAACAATAAAAAATACAATACGCTCGCCCTGACGCTGGTCCTGGGCCTGGCCCTCGCCGCGCCGGCGGAGGCGGCGGGGGAGATGCTCGTCCCGGTGGGGCAGGCGGTGGGCATCGAGCTGCGGTGCCGGGGCGTGGTCGTTACCGGCTTCGCCGAGGTGGAGACGGCCTCCGGCGCCGCCTGTCCCGCCCGGGCCGCGGGACTGCGCGCCGGGGACGTGATCACGGCTCTCGACGGTCGTGCCGTCACCGAGGGCAGGGATTTTCTGGAAAAGGCGGCGTCCTTTACCGACGAGCCGGTGCGTCTGGGCGTGACGCGCGCCGGGCAGCCGCTGGAGGTGACGGTGCACCCGGAGCAGAATCTGCAGGGCGGCTGGCAGCTCGGGCTCTGGCTGCGCGACTCGATCCAGGGCATCGGCACCGTCACATGGTACGACCCGGCCACCGGCGAATTCGGGGCCCTGGGCCATGGGGTCAGCCTGCCCGAGGGCAGCGGGCTCGCGGACATCTCCGGCGGCACGGTGACGGCGGCCCTTGTGACGGACGTGCTCCCCGGCAGGGCCGGCGAGCCGGGGGAGCTGTGCGGTCTACCGGGCGGCGAGCCGCTCGGCAGCGTGGACCGCAACACGGCCCTCGGGATCTTCGGTGAAGGGACCTTCGACGGCGGGGAGGCGCTTCCCGTGGCCTCCGACAGCGAGATCCGCCCCGGCGACGCGGCGATCCTCGCCACCGTGGACGGCGGGGGACCCCGCCGGTTCAGCGCCCGGATCCTGCGCGTCGACCGCTCCGGCGGCATGACCCGTCAGCTCACCATCGAGATCACCGATCCGGGGCTGCTCGCGCGCACCGGGGGGATCGTCCAGGGCATGAGCGGCTCGCCCATCGTCCAGAACGGCAAGCTGGTGGGCGCGGTGACCCATGTGCTCGTGTCGGATCCGGCCCGCGGATACGGTATTTCCATGGAAAATATGCTCAAAGCGTCCCGCGAATTGACAGCCGCCGCGTGATCGGCGGCACAAAAACCGCCGCAAAAGAGGAAAAAGGTAACCAACACGTTTCGGCACGCGCATCTCACGAATGTCGATGCATGTCGAATTATGTAAATTAAGGAAATAATTTGACGACAAAAAGTTGGACAAAAAATACCGGATTTTTGTTGCGTACGGCGTCAATTTGTGGTAAATTAAACACGCTTAGACGGTATGACGCGTAAAAACAGATCAGCGGGCCGTTGGATATCATAATTATGGAGGAAAGATTATGGAAACCAAGATCCGTGTGCTGATCGCAGACCCCGGCGAGGATGTCCGAACGCTGCTGACCGACATTTTCTCCCGGGAGGACGATATGACGGTGGCGGGCTACGCCGCCGACGGGCTGGAGACGATCGCGCGTATCGGGGAGCTGGACCCCGACGTCGTGCTGCTGGAGCTGGTGATGCCCAGACTGGACGGGCTCGGCGTGCTGCGCAAGCTGTCCGAGACGGAAAAAGACCCGGCGGTGCTGGTCCTCACCGGGTTCGTGAACGCCCGGGTGGTGGCCGAAGCGGCGGAGCTGGGCGCGGCGTACTTCATCTCCAAGCCCTGCGACACCGCCGAGCTGCTCGAACGGGTCCGCCAGTGCGGACTTGCCCGGCGCCAGCCCCGGCCCACGCTGCTCAAACGGACGGGCGCTCCCGCGCCGAGCCGCAGCGAGCCGTCGCTGGAGAGCGTCGTCACGGAGATCATCCACGAGATCGGTGTTCCCGCGCATATCAAGGGCTATCAATACCTGCGCGAGGCCATCATGATCACGATCAACGACATGGATGCCATCAACGCGGTGACCAAGGTGCTCTATCCCGAGGTCGCGCGCAAGTACGCCACCACGCCCAGCCGCGTCGAACGGGCCATCCGCCACGCCATCGAGGTCGCCTGGGACCGCGGCGACGTGGAGACGCTGCAGAAGTTCTTCGGCTACACCGTCAGCGGCATCAAGGGAAAGCCCACCAATTCGGAGTTCATCGCCATGATCGCGGACCATCTCTCCCTGCGCCAGAAGCAGGGGATACTGTGAAGGCGTCTTTTTGATCGAATACAGTCCTCTGTATGCGGACAATAGCAAACCTCCTGCCTGCCGGTCCATCCCGGCAGACAGGAGGTTTTATTACGGCGGCGGAAGGCCATGTCCCGATTCACGCACAAATAAAAAAGGATAAAAGGAGCGCATAATGTGTATTTTGTTCCGCTCTTTTCCCTTTTGTTATTCATCTATTTTAACGATTTTCACCGCAGATTCGAGAAGAAGATTTATAAGCTCGTTGCGTGACCGATTTGTTTTGGAGGATATCTCATCCAGACAAGCAACCAATTCGTCTCTCATGCGAACGGAAACCACTTTATACCCATCGTCACCTTTTTTGAAAACCTTTTTGGAGATCCTGATTTCATCACCCATTAAAACCACCTCTTACATTTTAATCATACCTTGACAGAGATAGTTTTGATATATTATACTTAAATAGTGATAACTAAACTATAATTACATAGTTTAATCTTTGGTTAATAAAAATGTGTAATTGTCGCATGACAAAAATGCTTTAATTCATTTCTTATTGGAGGGAAACAAAATGTATGAAAAGGGAAATGAACCGCAAGAATTAAAAAAACACGTAGCATTCATCACAAAAGAACTTCAAGAAGCATATCCGGAAGGCCTGATCACCGCTGACACATGGAAACATGAAAAATGGGATAGCTTAGTTGAATACCTTTATCCTAAGCTGGGATATTCGGACAGCGTCGCATTTTTGAAAGCGTATGACTTTGAAGTGTTTGGTGAGCTGAATACCAAGCCCCAAGAAACGACACAAAACCAAGCGGCAGAGAGAACGCAAAGAAAAGCATTGTCATGCCCACAATGCGGTTCGGACGACATTGCCATTGACACTTTCCAGGAGAACCTGGGGTCGACGACCGTCTCCAATCAAACGTTCAAGTTCAAACAAAGAGGACATGGATTGATCTGGTGGCTTTTTATCGGCTGCTGGTGGTGGATGATTGACCTGATGCTATGGATTTGTTTTTTCCCGTTTCGGCTGCTTGCACAGCTTTTCAAAAAGAAAAAGTATAAAGGCCGGGCCACCACGGTTTCGCAGTCTATTAATGAAGTAGCTTATAAAAAGATATACACATGCCGTTCCTGCGGCAATTCGTGGAGCGCAACAGCAGCACAGGGAAGCACTATGTCTGCGTTGACACAATCGAAACAGAACATAAAAAAGCTCCAGCGAAACACCCGATGATTACTATATAATCTCTTTACATATTCAGAAACAGACAGCCTTCCGGTGTGAACTAGCCGAAAGGCTGTTTCCTGTCTTTTTTATGGAACGAGGAATTTCGCATACCCCTTGCCGTCTTCCTTCCCGTTTCGATCGTGCTTGACACCCGGGCGGCGGATGATATACTTTTTATCAGAACTACTGCGTGGGGAGCTCACTATGCGAAAGAGGATTTTTGAGATCATCGGCGAGGTCTCCGATGAGGACAGCGACAAGCTGAGCCACGGCTACGACATGGCGATGATCGTGGTGATCATTGCCAGCCTGATCCCGATGATGTTCAAGCATACGAATTTCGTTTTCGAGGTGATGACCTGGATCGCCACCGCGATCTTCATCGCCGACTATATCCTGCGGCTGCTGACCGCGGACTACAAGCTCGGCAAGGGCGCGCTGTCCTTTGTGCTCTACCCTTTCACGCCCATGGCCATCGTGGACCTGCTGAGCATCCTGCCCACGTTCTACCTGCTGGCGGCGGGCTTCCGGACGCTGCGCGTGCTGCGGCTGGTACGGGCCCTGCGGGTGGTCCGGATGCTCAAGTTTTTCCGTTATTCCCGGGACGTGGCCATCATTACCCGGGTACTTCGGCGGCAGAAGCGCTCGCTGATCGCCGTGTGCATCCTGGCCTTCGGGTACGTGATGCTCTGCTCGCTGATCATGTTCAACGTGGAGCCGGACACCTTTGACAACTACTTCGAGGCCATCTACTGGGCCAGCGTGAGCCTGACCACCATCGGCTACGGCGATATCTATCCGATGTCGGATTTCGGGCGGTTCGTGTCCATGCTCTCGTCGTTCATCGGCATCGCCGTGGTAGCGCTGCCCGCCGGCATCATCACCGCCGGGTATACCCACGAGATCCAGGCGCAGCTCGCCGCCGAGGAGGACAGCCTCAGGGACGACGATCTGGACGAGCTGTAAAAAACCTGAACCGGATGACCGGCGCGGACCGTTCCGCGCCGGTCGCTTTTTAGCGCGCCGGCCCGCCCATAACGTTCGGTTTTGGCCCGTCGGCGCTGCGAAAGGGAGACGGGCGGGGATTCCGCTATTTTATAGGATTTGCCGCCGCCGTTCTGGAAATTCTGCCATAAATCATTGACAGAAAATGGGAGGAAACTGTATAATTTTTAAGTATGACAAATCCGCAGCAACTGCTCCTTTCGGCCCGGAGGGCCGACAAAAACTTTTGTGGAGGGGAAACCATGAAGAGTGGGAAAAAGAAGATCGTCACGGGGCTGATCGCCCTTGCGGTCTCCCTTGCCGTACTGCTGGGGCTTCAGGCGGTGGACCGCTCGCTTCCGGCGGAGGCGGCGCCTGCGGCGGAGGCCGCGGCAGCAGGATTTCAAGCGGGGACGTACTCCGCCTCGGCGGACGGCTTCGGCGGTCCGGTCACCGTGGCGCTGACCGTGGACGGCGGCGGCAGGATCACGAACGTGGCCATCACCGGGGACAGCGAGACGCCCACGGTCGGCGGCGCCGCGATCCCGACGCTGGCGGACGAGGTGCTCGCCGCCCAGAGCGGCGACGTGGACGTCGTTTCCGGCGCGACCTTTACCTCCAACGCGGTGCGCGCGGCGGCGGCCGCCGCCTATGAGCAGGCGAAGGGCGCGCCCGTGGAGGAGGGCCCGAAGCCGGCGGACGGCAACCGCTACATCCCGGGCACCTATACCGGCACCTCCAAGGGCTTCGGCGGAGACATCACCGTGACCGTCGTGCTCTCGGAGAACGAGATCGTCAAGCTGACGATCGACGGCAGCCATGAGACCGAGAACATCGGCTCCTTTGCCGTGGACATGCTCGATGACCGGATCCTCGAGGCGCAGACGCCCAATGTGGACGCGCTGACCGGCGCCACGGTGTCCAGCGGCGCGATCATCCGCGCGCTGAAGGACGCGCTTTCCCAGGCGGGCGCGGATCTGTCCGCCTTCCCGACGGTCTCCGACGCCTCCGGCGGCATCAAGACCTATGAGAGCATGCAGGTGGACGTTGTCGTCATCGGCGCCGGCGGCGCGGGCATGACGGCGGCCATCAAGGCCAAGCAGGCCGGCAAGAACGTCATCGTGCTCGAGAAAATGCCTTACGCCGGCGGCAACACTACCAAGGCCACCGGCGGCATGAACGCGGCCGAGACCCATTACCAGGCAGAGCAGGGCATCGAGGACTCGGTGGAGCAGTTCGTGGCGGACACCATCAAGGCCGGCCACTACATCAACGACGAGGCGCTGGTCACGATGATGGCGGAGCTGTCTGCCCGGGCCATCGACTGGCTCGACTCCATCGGCGCCCCGCTGCCGAAGGTCTCCTTCTCGGGCGGCGCCACGAACAAGCGCATCCACGCCCCCGCGGACGGCTCCGGCGTGGGCGCGTTCCTGGTGACTCGCTTCCTGAACACGATGGACGAGCTGCAGATCCCGGTGTATTACGACACCACGGCTACACGGCTGATGACCCTTGACGGGGCCGTGGTCGGCGTCATGGCCGAGGGCAAGACCGCCAACTACACGATCCACGCCGGGGCGGTGGTGCTGGCCACCGGCGGCTTCGGCAACAACGAGGACATGATCGTCCACTACCGTTCGGACCTGCTGGGCACCGTGACCACCAGCGCGCCGGGCATCACCGGCGACGGCATCCTGATGGCCGAGGCCGTGGGCGCCGATCTGGTGGACATCGAGCAGATCCAGCTCCACCCCACCGTGGAGCAGGGCACCAGCATGCTCATCACCGAGAGCGTCCGCGGCGACGGCGCGATCCTCGTCAACCAGAACGGCAAGCGCTTCATCGACGAGCTGCAGCCGCGGGACGTGGTCTCCGCCGGCGAGCTCGAGCAGCCGGGCAGCTACGCCTACATCATCTTCGACCAGCGGCTGCGTGACGGGCTGAAGGCCATTGAAAAATACGTCTCCACAGGCATCGTCGTCCAGGGCGAGACCATCGAGGCGCTGGCCGAGCAGCTCGATATCGATCCGGCGACGCTGGCGCAGACGCTCTCCGACTGGAACCGGTACGTGGCCGACCAGAACGATCCCGAATTCGGCCGCACCACCGGCATGGAGGCCGATCTGAGCGTGGCGCCCTACTACGCGATCAAGATCGCTCCGGGCATCCACCACACCATGGGCGGCGTCCACATCGACACCGACGCCCGCGTCATCGACGTCAACGGCGATCCGATCCCCGGCCTGTACGCGGCCGGCGAGGTGACAGGCGGCGTCCACGGCGGCAACCGTGTGGGCGGCAACGCGGTGGCGGACATCGTGGTCTTCGGCGGCGTCGCCGGGGAGAATGCCGCGGCCTGGTGCGACGCGCTGGCGGCCGAGCCCGAAATGGCCCCGGCCGCGTAAAGGTGGGCCGACGATGAAAAACAGTATTTTTGTCCGGGAGGCGCTGCCCCCGGAAAAGGAGTACGTGCTCGACTACGTACACACCCTGTATGAGCCCGCCGGCGACATGATCTTCCCGCTCTCCCAGCGCAGCGGCGTCACCTGCCGGCCGCTGGTCGCCGTGGGCGACCCGGTGCTGGCGGGACAGCAGCTCAGCGAGTGCGCGGAGAACCCCGCCCTGGGCGCCTGGAGCTCCTGCTCCGGCACCGTGAAGGCCATCGAGCGCCGCCCCACCCGCACCGGAGAGGCGGAATGCATCGTCGTGGAGAACGACAGGAAGTTCCGCACGGCCGAGGGCGTGGGCGTCCGGACCGACTGGATGGAGCTGGGCCGCGCAGAGATCCTGCGCCGCATCCGGGAAGCCGGCGCCGCCGGTTCCGCCGCGGCGCGTTACCCCACGTCGGCCAGGCTGGACAGCCTGGCGCCGGGAACCGTCTCCCGCGTCGTCATCGACGGCTCGGAGTGGGAGCCCCTGATCTCCAGCGACGACGATATCCTGCGCACCTTCGCCCACGGGGTCGTCACGGGCCTGCGCATCCTTCTGCGGCTGTTCCCGGGCGCGGAGGGCGCGATCCTGATCGGCGAGGACAAGCAGCGCGCGCTGGACACCGTCTGGGACGCCGCGGAGGATGCCGCGGGCATCCAGGTGGTGGCGGTCAGCGCGGGACGTCCGCTGGGCGGCGAGGCCATGATTGACCGGCTGCTCGCCTGGAACAACAATTCCTATACCTCCGAGCGCGCATGCTGCCTGGTGGAGACGCCCGCGGGCGCCAACGCGATCTGTGAGGCGGTCTGCAGCGGCACGCCCTTCTTCCGGCGGGTCGTCACCGTGGCCGGCTCGGCGGTTGCCAGACCCGGCAACTATCTCGTCCGTGTGGGCACCTCCTGCGCCGAGCTGCTCGCGGCGGCGGGCGGGACGCGCCCCGGCGCGGAGATCAAAAAAGCCGTGATGGGCGGCCCGATCACGGGACTGAGCCTGTCCACGCTGGACGTCCCCGTGCAGAAGGACACCGGCGCGCTGCTGCTGTTGGCTGAGGACGGAGAGGAATCGGCGCGCGAGGCCATGACCGAATGCATCCGCTGCGGCCGCTGCGCCAGGGCCTGCCCTGCGGGGCTCATGCCCATGCTGATGCTCAAAGCGGCGGAAAAGTGCGACCAGAAGGAGTATGCCAGACTGCACGGCGCGGAGTGCATCTCCTGCGGCGTGTGCACCTGGACCTGCCCGGCAAAGCAGCCGCTCTCCCAGCTGTTTGCCTACATGGGCGCGCTCATCAAGAAATAAGGGGGTGCCGAGGATGAACCGTACCAATCTGTTTCGCGTTTCCCCCGGACCGCACGTCCGGTCCGGCCTTACGACCGGTTCCGTCATGTACGACGTGCTCCTGGCGCTGCTGCCCGCGGCGGTTTTCGGCGTCGGGCGCTTCGGTATGCGGGCGTTTCTGATCCTGGCCGCAGCGGTGCTGTCGGCGGTCTCCATGGAATATGTCTTCGACTGCCTCACCGGCAAAGGCAATACGATCCGCGACGGCAGCGCCGCGGTGACCGGACTGCTGCTGGGGCTGAGCCTCCCCCCGGATGTGCCGATGTACATCCCGTATATCGGCGCGGCCGTCGCCGTCGTGCTCGTCAAGGGCGTTTTCGGCGGCCTGGGCCGCAACCGGGTGAACCCGGCCCTGGCCGGCCGCTGCCTGCTGGCGATGCTCTTCACCGGGGCGATGACCGCCTTTTATCGCGAGAGCGGCGGCGGCGCGCTCACCGGCAGCGGCACGGAGCTGGTCCGCATGCTGATCGGCACGAAGAGCGCCGTCATCGGCGGATCGGTCGTCGCCCTGCTGGCCGGCGGCGCCTGGCTCCTGGCCTCGGGACATATTTCCTGGCATATCCCGACTGCCGTGACGCTGAGCTGGTTCGTACTGTCCCTGCTGGTCGACGGCGCGTCGGCCGCCCTGTCGGAGACGCTGTTCTTCCTGGCGGGAGGCGGCATGCTGGCGGCGTTTTTCATGGCCACCGATCCTGTCACGAGTCCCGTGACCGACCTTGGACGGGGGATCTTCGGTGTCATCGTCGGCGCGGCCGCCTTCCTGCTGGGGAAGCGGCTCGGACCGGCCGAGGCTGTCTGCTGCGCGGTGCTGCTGGCTAACCTGACCGTGCCGCTGCTGGACCGCTGTACTGTACCGAAGCCTCTCGACTGAAAGCCTTTAAAACAAAAAGGACCGTTGTGAAACGGTCCTTTTTGTTATCCCGGGGAATAGCCGGACGCGGAGGGTGTGCCCCATGCCGGAAGGTTTTGCTTTGTCGGCGCCCGACCGCGGGCGGGGATCCTGCTGTTATTGCGTCAAAGCAGGCTGCGGCGATCCCGGGACGGTCCGCCGGAGAGACGGGCAGCGCCGCGTGGGACGACCTTGACCGGCGCATCGATCAGACGGTCTCCCCGTATCGGTTATACCTGGGGTTGGGACGCAGGGAGGCCATCTGCGCCTCCGTGTCGGCGTCCCTGCTGTTGTTGGTGACGCCAGTCATGTAGCGCAGGGAGATAAGGATGCCCAGCGCCATGAAGAGCAGCAACTGCAGAAGCTCTCCGGTGATCTCAGAGAGGAACTCCGGATCGACCATCATCGCCGCCGCCGCACCCAGGGCGCCGCCCAGGGGCAGACTGTATTCGTGCATCAGGAGGTATACCACTTCAAATAGCGGGATCAGCGGGATGCCCAGCAGACTCAGCACGATGACGATGGCCACCGCGGCCCGGCTCATTTTGCCCCGGAACAGCTTGTAGCCGAACATGGCGGCGATGGGCACCAGCGCGAACAGGAGAGCATAGATCCGTTCGGTGAACACGATACCCAGCGCATTGAGCAGCACGCCGGCCAGCATGCCCAGCAGCGCGCCGATGAAGCCCAGCGCATAGCTGCCGTTGGCCCTGTTGTTCTCGATCTTCTCCCGGGTCTCATCGATGCGCTGCCGGAGCGCCACCGAGCTGACCGGCTGAAAACAGGGAGTTCCGTCCACGACTACGAGGCACAGACTGTCCGGACGGTCTGCGCCGCTGACGGCGCAGGTGTCCGCCGGCGCGATGCCCTGCTCCTGCAGCGCCGAGGTAAGCTTGTCCATCACCGCGGAAAAGCGGGAAGCGGGGTCGTCCGACTTGGCAAAGGAGACCGAACGGTGATCACGTTCTTCCGGACCGCCTCCACGCCGCCGATCTTCAGCCCCGGCTCCTTGAGAGCGCGGCCGAGAGTCCTTCGCAGTCCCGCGGGCACCGACGGCAGGCGCACGGCCGTGTCCACATAGAAGGTCCTGCCAGTTAACGGGCGCAGAGATACGGCGTAATCCTTCCAGACGCCGCAGCAGATGTTGTTCACAGCCGTGAAGCCCAGGGGCTCCAGGGCAGAGAAGATCTCGTTAGCCATCGGTTGCGCTTCCTTTCTGTTCTGTTGGAATTTTGTTCATTGTACCACAGCCCCCGGACGATGGCAACCGCCGGAGAAAAAACCGGGAAAAAGATCGGCGGCGCGGTCATTTGATACCGGCCAGGGAGAGCGGGAACGCCATGCCTCGGCCTCCGGCAGGGCTCCGCCGCGCCGGGGCACGGCCGTCCGCTCCTGAGATGGGCCCTGCAGGGGCCGACAAAATACAATAGGCTGCCGCAGGATATCTGCGGCAGCCTTTTCACGTGTCTGCGTCAGCGCTTTTCCAGCTCGGCGGTGACCACGATGCTCGCGCCGGTCCCGGCGGCGTCGCGCAGCAGCACGTCGCCGATATGCACCGGCGCCGTGGCTGTGAGACCGCGGATCGCAGCCATGACGTCGAAGATCCTGTCCTTGGGCACCTCGGGCACGGTCTTGACAGACACGACGGGGCGCGTACCGCCCACGGCCCGGACAGACGTGGTGACCGTGCGCACCGGATGGACGGCTTCCGTCGCGGCGTACTCGGCGCCCCGGCGGCAGCGGTTGCCCTCCACGGCGGTGACGGCGCCGATTTCGAGCGTAACGCGCAGCGTGCAGCCCATGGGGCAGCGGATACAGGTGAGTTCCAGTTGTGCCATATCACGCCTCCTCCACACAGAACACGACTTCCCGCGCGTCATTTCCCAGCATTTCCCGCCGCAGGACGAAGGCTTCCATCTCGCCGGGGGTCATGATGCGCTTCTTTTTGTGGGACACCCGCACGCCGTCCACGTAACAGGACAGATAACAGCCCAGGTACTGATCGGCCACGCGGAAGCGGACCGTGAGTTCCTCGGGCATCGTGTCGGGATCCACGCTCTGGGGCACGCTGTAACGCACGCCGTTTCTGCCGCGCAGGCTTACCCTGCGGCCGGAGGATACCGTCTCGCCCCGGACGAACCGCGCCGCGGCGGCGCCGGCCCGGGCCGCCTCCTCGGAGACGAAGTCCACCAGATCGTGGACGTGGAGCACGTTGCCGCAGGCGAACACGCCGGGGACGCTGGTGGCCAGCCGGTCGTCCACCGTGGGACCGCCGGTGACCGCGTCGAGCTCGACGCCGGCCTGCTCGGAGAGCTCGTTCTCCGGCAGCAGGCCCACGGAAAAGAGCAGCGTGTCGCAGGAGATGTACTGTTCCGTGCCGGGGATCGGCTTCTTGTCCTCGCCCACCTCGGAGACGGTGACGCCCTCGAGCCGGTCGCGGCCGTGGATCTCGGTGACGGTGTGGCGCACCATCAGCGGGATACCGAAATCGTCCAGGCACTGGACTACGTTGCGCTTGAGGCCGCTGGAATAGGCGCTGCGGTTGCACACGCCCTTGACCACCGCGCCCTCCAGCGTCAGCCGCCGGGCCATGATCAGCCCGATGTTGCCGCTGCCCATGATGAACACCTCTTTGCCGGGCATGAAGCCGTCGATGTTCATCAGCCGCTGGGCGGTCCCGGCGGAATAGATGCCCGCCGGCCGGGAGCCCGGAATATCCATGGCGCCGCGGGGGCGTTCCCGGCAGCCCATGCACAGGATCACGGCGCCGGCGCGGATCTGCTCGAAGCCGTTTTCCCGGCTGGTGCAGGTCAGCACCCGGTCGGGGGAGATGTCCAGCACTGTCGTGCCGGTCTGGATCGGGATCCCCAGCTCATTGACCCGGTCGATATAACGCCGGGCGTACTCGGGACCGGTGAGCTCCTCGTTGAAGGTGTGCAGGCCGAAGCCGTTGTGGATGCACTGGTTGAGGATGCCGCCGGGCTCGCCGTCGCGTTCGAGCAGGAGGATGTCCTGCGCGCCGGCCTCCCGGGCGCCGATGGCGGCGGCCAGTCCCGCGGGACCGGCGCCGACGATGACGATGTCGTGGGTGGTCATGCTTCTCCCTCCTCCCGCAGCGACCCGGTCAGCAGCGGGGCGCCGCCGTCCTTGGTCAGCTCGGTCATGGGCACGCCCAGCTCCCGGGAGAGGATCTCCAGCACCCGGGGCAGACAGAACCCGCCCTGACACCGGCCCATGCCGGCCCGGGTCCGGCGCTTGACGCCGTCCACGCTCCGGGCGCCGGGGGAACGGCGGATCGCGTCGACGATCTCGCCCTCGGTGACGCCCTCGCAGCGGCATACGATCTGGCCGTAGGCCGGATTTTCCGCGACCAGCGCCGCGCGTTCCTCAAAGGACATTTCCCGCAGCCGAACGACCCGGTCCCTGCCGGGCCGGTAGTCGCCGCGCGGCGCGGCGTTCAGATAATTCCCGCAGAGCCCGGCCAGGTACTCGCCCAGCGCCGGTGCCGCGGTAAGACCCGGGGACTCGATGCCCACGGCGTCGAAAAAGCCGGGCGCGCCGTCCACGGGACCGAGGACGAAATCGTGCTCCTCCCGCACCAGATGGGCCCGCAGACCGGCAAAGCTCGTGACGGTTTTGCCCCGCGGAAGCGAGGGCACGCTGCGCCGGGCGGCGGAGAGCAGGCTGCTGATGCCTTTTGCGGTGGTCTCGGTGGCCCGCTTGTCGTCCACATCGTCGGCGGTAGGGCCGACGATGATGTTGCCGTGCACGGTGGGGGAGACGAGCACGCCCTTGCCCAGCCTGCCGGGGAGCTGGAAGATCGTCGTGCGCACCAGAGAGCCGACCTTGCGGTCCAGCAGGCAGTATTCGCCCCGGCGGCCGCGGATGGTCAGCGGAGCGCCGCCGACGGCGTTGTGCAGCTCGTCGCTGCAGATGCCCGCGGCGTTGACGACGGCCCTGGCCTCAAACACGCCGGCCGGGGTAGTCAGCACCCAGCGGTCCTCCCGGCGTTCGATACCGGTGACGCCGCTGTTGAAAAAGAACGCCACGCCGTTGCGCGCGGCATTTTCGGCCATGGCGGCAGTGAGCTCAAAGGGGCAGAGGATCGCGCTGGTGGGCGCCCAGAGAGCGGCCACGGCCTCCGGGGAGACATTGGGCTCCAGCGCGCGCAGCTCCTCGCCCTCGACGATGCGCAGCCCCTCCACGCCGTTGGTCACGCCCCGGTCGAGCAGGGCCTGCAGCCGCGGCATGTCCTCCCGGTCAAAGCAGAGGACCAGAGAGCCGCACATATTGAAGGGGACGTCCAGCTCCCGGCAGAGAGCCCGCATTTTTCGGCTGCCGAGCACATTGTATTTCGCCATCAGCGTGCCCGGCACGGGATCAAAGCCCGCGTGGACGATGGCGGAGTTGGCCTTGGACGCACCGGTGCACACATCGTCGTCCCGTTCCAGGACGGCGGCCTTCACATCGAGCCTGCCCAGCTCCATGGCGGTGGCGCAGCCCACGACGCCGGCGCCGATGACGATCACATCATAAACCATGACGGTGATCCTTTCTGATCTGTTATCCGAGCTTGTTCCCCAGACGGGACAAGACCTCGGTAAAATACGCGGGGAGTTCGGTGGTGAGCGAGATCTGCTCCCCGGTGCGGGGGTGACGGAATTTGAGCTGCCGGGCGTGCAGACACTGGCCGGACAGGCCCTTCTCGGGCTTCCCGACGCCGTAGACCAGATCGCCCAGCAGCGGGTGGCCGATGTGGGCCATGTGGACCCGGATCTGATGGGTGCGCCCGGTGCGGAGGATGCATCTGACGTGGGTAAAGCCGCGGTAGCGGTCGACGACCTCCCAGTCGGTGACGGCGGCGCGGGAGTTTTTGTCCGTGACGGCCATGCGCTTGCGGTCGACGGGGTGCCGCCCGATGGGCGCGTCCACGGTGCCGGAATCGGCTTTGAACGAGCCGTGGACCACCGCCTCATAGACCCGGGACAGGCTCCGGTCGCCGAGCTGGGACGACAGCGACAGATGCGCGGCGTCGTTTTTGGCCGCGATGATCAGTCCGCTGGTGTCACGGTCCAGCCGGTGGACGATGCCGGGACGCAGCGTGCCGCCCACGCCCGAGAGGGAGTCGCCGCAGTGGTAGAGCAGGGCGTTGACCAGCGTGCCGTCCGGATGGCCGGGAGCCGGATGGACCACCAGCCCCCGGGGCTTGTTGACCACGATCACGTCCTCGTCCTCGAAGACCACGTCCAGCGGGATGTCCTGCGGCTCGGCGGCGGTCGGGGCCGGCTCGTCGGGGGCGTCCACCAGGAACACGTCGCCCTTGAGCGTCAGGTCGCTCTTTTTGACGGGGCGGCCCGCCCGGGTTACCCGACCGGCGGCGATCAGCTTTGCGGCCGCGGACCGGGTGAAACCCGAATATGCCAGGAGAGCGTCGATTCGCTCGCCGCTCTCCCGGGCAGTAACATAGATATGACTCATTTAAACTCCGCGAGGATGTCGTCCAGGTCAAAGTCGTCGGCCGGAGGCGCTTTGGGCCGGGGAGCCGGGGCGACGGGGACGGTGATCTCCTCTTTGACCTCGGGAGCCGGCGCGCTCACGGGCGCCTCGGCCTTGACCTCCGGCGCGGGAGCGGGGACGGCCGGCTCGGCGGCCTCGACGGGCTCGGCGGCCGGACGGGGACGGGCCACGGTCTGAACCGGAGCGGGCTCGCTCTTCACGGCAGAGCGGACCTCCTCCGCCTGGCGCAGGGTGCTCGAGGTGCTCTCACGCACGGCGGCGGCCGCCTCCTGAGACGTCGGACGGGGCCTGGGATGGCCGCCCTCGGCGGGACGGGAACGCTTCTGTCCGCCGCGGGGAGCGGATTTGCCGCTGCGGGCGGGGCCGGAGGTCCTTCTGGCCGGCGCGCCCTTCCCGCCGCCGGATCTCTTTTTCTTCTTCTTGGGGGCGCCGATGCCGCCGGTGAGCAGCGCGACGCAGAACAGGATGCCGAAGATCACCACCAGGCAGTCGGCGATGTTGAAGATCGGCCAGCGGAAGCTGCCGAGCTTCGGCTCGAGCATGTCCACCACGAAGCCGTAGACCGCCCGGTCCGCGCCGTTGCCCACCAGACCGGTAAGCAGCAGCGCGCCGCTCCAGCGGGCAAGGCCCGTGCGCAGATACCGGGTGATGAGGCCGATCACGATGAAAGCCGCAAAGGCGATCAGCAGGGCCAGCAGGACCCAGCGCAGGGCGGGCACATCGCCGAAGAGGCCGAAGGCGATGCCGGTGTTTTTGATGTAAGTGAGGTTGAGTACGCCCGGGATCAGGACGCGGCCCGGATCGGCGTTGAGTTCGATATGCGCGACGGTCCAGAACTTCAGGAACTGATCGGCAAGCAGTAACAGCAGACCGATGATGGCGTAAAGCATGCTCTTCACTCCTTGTTTCGCGCCCGGGAGCGGGACGGCGCCCGGGCGTTGTTTCTCTGTTGGGGTCAGCCGATCGCCTCGGCGCAGCGCTCGCACAGCGAGGGATGGTTCTCGTTCCGACCCACGGTGGCGTCGTGGGTCCAGCAGCGCTCGCAGCGGGGCAGGAGGCTCGGGGAGACGTGGACGACAAGGCCCTCCACGTTCTCGCCGGCGACGCCCTCGCCCTTTTCGTTGACGATCTCGATCTCGGAGACGATGCACAGCGGCGCGAGCTCCCGGGGATCGAGGGCGCGCACCTGCCCGTCGGCAACGTCGGCGATATACAGCGTGACGCGGGCGTCCAGCGGCTTGCCGATGAGCTTTTCGCCCCGGGCGATCTCCAGGGCCTTGTTCACGTCGGCGCGGACCCGGAGGACGGCGGCCCAGCGGGCCTCCTCTTCCTCGGTGAGGGCCCACTCGCTGCAGCGCTCGGGCATGTCGTTGAGGCACACGTTCCGGACGTCGGCGCCGGCGGCATGGGGCATGGCCAGCCAGATCTCGTCGGCGGTGAAGCTCAGGATCGGCGCGAGCAGCCGGGTGATGGCGTCAAGGATCCGGTAGATCGCGGTCTGGGCGCTGCGGCGGGAGAGACTGTCCGCGCCGTCGCAGTAGAGCCGGTCCTTGATGACGTCCAGATAGAAGCTGCTCATCTCCACGACGCAGAAGTTGTGCACCGCGTAGGAGACCGCGTGGAACTCGTAGCGCTCATAGGCGGCCAGACAGCGGTCGATCAGACGGCCGAGCTGGGCGAGGGCCCATTTGTCCAGGGGCAGCATATCCTCATAGGCCACGGGCCGGTCCGGATCGTAGCCGTTCAGATTGCCGAGGATATAGCGGGCGGTGTTGCGGATCTTCAGATACTTGTCGCTCAGCTGCTTGAAGATGGCGTCCGAGCAGCGCATATCCTGGGTGTAGTCGGCGCTGGCGGCCCACAGCCGCAGCAGATCGGCGCCGTACTTGGGGATGATGTCGTTGGGCGAGATGCCGTTGCCCAGGGACTTGTGCATGACGCGGCCCTCGCCGTCCACGGTCCAGCCGTGGCAGAGCACGCTGCGGTAGGGCGCGCCGCCGCGGGTGGCCACGCCGGTGAGCAGGCTGGACTGGAACCAGCCGCGGTACTGGTCGCCGCCCTCGAGATAGAGGTCCGCGGGCCAGCAGCCGGGGGCGTTGAGCTCCATGGAGGCGGCGTGGGTGCTGCCGGAGTCGAACCAGCCGTCCAGCGTGTCGGTCTCGTGGGTGAAGTTCCCCTTCGCGCCGCAGTGGGGGCAGGCAAAGCCCTCGGGCAGCAGCGCGGCGGCGTCGGAGTCGAACCAGATGTTGGAGCCGTGCTCGGCAAA
>JAFXYJ010000163.1 GCA_017541825.1 Oscillospiraceae bacterium
AAGAGGAGACCTATCCCTTCGCCATGCTGGGCTTCGTCGGCATGGGCGGCATGGGCGGCATGGGCGGCTGCCCGGGAGGCTTCTGCGGCGGCGGCTGCGGCGGCGGGACGCGTCCCGGCGGCGGCAGCGGCGGCTTCAGCGGGAACGGCGGCGGCTTCGGCGGAGGCAGGCCATGATCGAACTGCGTGACGTCTCCAAGGTCTACCAGATCGGCGACGAACGGGTCCGCGCGCTCGACCACGCCAATCTGCACGTATACCCCCATGAATTCGTCAGCATCATCGGGCCCTCGGGCAGCGGCAAATCCACGCTGATGAACATCGTCGGCTGTCTGGACACCGCTGACGCGGGCACCTATCTGCTCGACGGCATGCCCATCGAGGCATACAGTGAAAACGAGCTGGCACAGGTGCGCAACAAAAAGATCGGCTTCGTGTTCCAGAGCTTCAACCTGATCTCCAAGCTGTCCGCGGCGGAGAACGTGGAGCTGCCCCTGATCTACCAGGGCGTCCGCGCTTCCGAGCGCCGGCAGCGCGTCAAGGAGGCACTGGCGCGGGTAGGACTGGAAAAGCGCGCCAACCACCAGCCCACGGAGCTGTCCGGCGGCCAGCAGCAGCGGGTGGCCATCGCCCGCGCGCTGGTCACGCGCCCGTCGCTGATCCTGGCGGACGAGCCCACCGGCAACCTGGACTCCCGGACCAGCCGGGAGATCCTGGATATTTTCCGGGAGCTCCACGAGCAGGGCAACACGATCGTGCTGATCACCCATGACAACGATATCGCCCGACAGGCCAAGCGGATCGTGCACATCCTGGACGGGCGGCTGACGGAGGTGACGCTCTGATGCTGTCGCTGAAAATGGCGCTCCGGAGCATCGGAGCCAACAAAATGCGCGCGGCGCTGACCATGCTGGGCATCATCATCGGCGTCATGGCCCTGGTGGTCCTCGTGAGCCTGGTCACCAGCGCGACGGACACCGTCACCAGCGAGGTATCCTCCCTGGGCAGCAGCCTGCTGACCGTCACGGTCTCGGATGACAAGGGCCATCCGATCAAGCTTTCGGATCTGCGCTCCTGGGTGGACGAACAGCCCACCGTGGCCGCCATCGCCCCATATGCCAGCGATACCGTTACGGGAAAGTACGATACCGAGAGCAGCTCCTTCACCATCTACGGCACGACCCCGGACTACTGCGTCATCAACGATCAGCAGCTCATCGAGGGCCGGTATCTGAAAAACGCGGACGTGGACAACGCCAGCAGGGTCTGCGTCATCGACAAGAGCACCGCCGAGGAGCTGATCGGCTATTCCGACTGCGTGGGAGAGGAAATCTCCCTGGAAGGCGTCAAATACAAGGTCATCGGCGTCGTGGAGGACGACGAGAACATTTCGATCACCTCGCTGTTTTCCGGCTCCACCATGACCGCCTACATCCCCTATACCTCTCTGATCCGGCTCTCGGATACCGCGACCTCGACTATCAGCGCCTTTTATATCGGCGCGTCGGACGGCTTCTCGGTGGACGACGCGGAGCGGGCGATGACCGCCGTTCTGAACGACCGGTTCGAGGACGACGAGGACGCCTATTCGATCTCCTCGGTCAACCTGATCGAGGAGGCCATGAACAGCATCACGAACGTGCTGACGATCCTGCTGGGCGGCATCGCGGCCATCTCGCTGATCGTCGGCGGCATCGGCATCATGAACATCATGCTCGTCACCGTCACCGAGCGCACCCGGGAGATCGGCATCCGCAAGGCCATCGGCGCCAGCCGCGGCACGATCCTGCGCCAGTTTTTGATCGAGGCGGTGGTGCTGTGCATGCTCGGCTGCGGTCTGGGTATCTTCATCTCCTGGGCCATACTGCAGATCATCTCGATCATCACGGCCAACACGGCGCTGGTGTTCCGGCTGCAGACCACGGTGGTGGGCCTGAGCGTTCTGTTCTGCTTTATCATCGGCGTGGTCTTCGGCCTCTATCCGGCCAACAAGGCCGCCAAGATGAAGCCCATCGACGCGCTGCATTACGGCGGCTGATCCAGAGGGCAGAGACATGAAAAAAGTACGAAAGATCATTTTATGGATCCTGCTGCTGGCGCTGGTGGCGGCGCTGGCGATCCTGCCGGTCATCGCCCGGGAGCGGGCCGAGGAGAACGACACTGCCATGCTGCTGACGGCCTCGGTCCGACAGGGCGAGATCGCCGGCACGCTCTCCGGCGGCGGCACGCTCTCCGCCGAGGACGAGCTGGAGGTCACGGTCCCCAGCGGCGTGGAGCTCACCGAATATCTCGTGGAGAACGGCGAGCACGTCACCGAGGGGACGCCCGTCGCTGCGGTGGACAAGGTCTCGGTCATGGCCGCGGTGGTGGAGCTGCAGAAGACGCTGGACACCCTGGCCGCTGAGATCAAGGACGCGGCGAATGACAAGGGCACCGCCACGCTGACCGCCGTTTCCGAAGGCCGGGTGAAGGCGATCCACGTGAAAAAGGGCGACGATGTGCGCGCCGCCATGCTCCGCCACGGCTGCCTGGCCGTGCTGTCCCTCGACGGCCTCATGGCGGTGAGCATTGCCACCGAGGCCGACCTGCGCGTCGGACAGAGCCTCCGCGTCGCGATCACCGGCGGCAAGACCTACGAGGGCCGGGTGGAATCCTGTCTCGAGGGCGTCGCGGTCGTCACGCTGACCGACAACGGCCCCCGCCTGGACGACGAGGCCGTCGTCCGCGACAAGGAGGGCAACGAGCTCGGCCGCGGCCGGCTCACCGTCCACCGCGGACTGAACATCATCGCCGAGAGCGGCACCGTCACCAAGATCTATGTCAAGGACGGGGCGAAGGTCGCCAAGGGCGCGAATCTGATCGGGCTGGAAAACATGGACCAGAGCGCGGAGTATGAGAGCCTGTCCGCCAAACGGCAGGAGTACGCCGCGCTGATGCAGGAGCTGTTCACGCTCTACCGGGACGGCGTGGTCAAGGCACCCGGCGACGGCTATCTCATCGATACGGACGACAGCCTCGTGAAAAACCTGAGCGCCCGGGAGGGCGGCTGGCGCGTCGTGATGCTCGCGGACGAGGATCCGCCGGTCACGATACAGTTTTATCTGCAGGGGACCGTGCAGGAAAAGGCCGGCGACACCGTAACGATCGCCGTGGATTCCATCGGGCCCTCCGATCAGCTCGACACGCTGCTGGCGCTCCTCACGGGGCAGGGCACGCTCTCGGAGCTGATCAGCCAGCTGCAGGGCGTGGCCTGGAACAAGGACAAGATCACCGCTGTCGCGGACGGTATGCCCTCCAAATATGAAAACATCCAGCGGGGCGACGAATGCACGGCAAATTACATGCTGATCTCCTCTTCCGCCGGGCTTCAGATCGAACAGACGCAGCTGCTGGTCACGGTCAGATCCTCCGGCTCCGGCGGCTTCCCCGGCGGCCTTCCCGGCGGCGGGACCATGCCCGGCATGGGCGGCATGATCGGCATGGGCGGCATGGGCGGCATGGGCGGCTACGGCGGCGTAACGGCCGCAGCCGAGGAAGAGGATACGCTCTTCGATCTGGAGGGGACCGTGATCGGTTCTCTGGTGCCGGACAACAGCATGACGGTCTCCTTCCCGGTGGACGAACTGGACATCCTGCAGTTCAAAAAGGGGATGGAGGCGGAGATCGCCGTCGACGCCCTGCCGGGGCGCACCTTTCACGGCACGGTCACGAAGATCGGCAGCATCGGCACCTCCGAGGGCGGCAACAGCAAGTATACCGTCACGGTGTCCTTCGACCGCACCGGCGACATGCTCGAGGGCATGAACGCCTCGGTGGTCGTGCACACCGGGACCGTCTCGGGCCTGCTCGTCCCCGCCGCGTGTCTGACGGACAGCGGCAGCCGGACGTATGTGTATACCGGCCTTGACGCCGATGGCACCGCGCCGGCGGAACGCACCGAGGTCACCGTGGGCATCTCGGACGGCGAGCAGGCGCAGATCCTCTCCGGCCTGGAGGAAGGCCAGACGGTCTATTACATCTATTACGGACAGAGCCAGACGGCCGGGCAGTGAACGGCAGCCGGGCTCGGGCACAGGCATACACTCGAGCGGGCAGACTATAACGTCGGCCCGCTCGCTTCTCAGGGAGGGAGCCTTATGCGCAGACTGTACACGGCCGCGGGCGAGAGTGTGCCGGAAACGCCGTGGAACGATTATCCGCGGCCCCAGATGGTGCGCCGGGACTGGCTCTGCCTCAACGGCGAGTGGGACTTTACGGCGAACGGCCGGGAAGGGAAGATCACGGTGCCCTTCTGTGCGGAGAGCCTGCTCTCCGGCGCGGAGAAGCCCGTACCCTGCGGGCAGGAGCTCATTTACCGCAGACGCTTCTCGCTTCCCGCCTCCTGGACGGGCAGGCGGGTGCTGATCCGCTTCGGCGCGGTGAACCGCACCGCGGCGGTGTGGTGCAACGGCCGGGAGATCTGCCGCCACGACAACGGGTATCTGCCTTTTTCCGGTGAGCTGACAGACGCCCTACTCCCGGGCGAGAACGAGCTGACCGTACATGTCGTCAACGACCTTTCGCACAGCTTCCCCTGGGGCAAGCAGAGCATGGACCGCGGCGGCATGTGGTATACGCCGGTCACGGGGATCTGGCAGACGGTATGGCTCGAGCCGGTGCCCCGGGAGTATATCCGCTCGCTGGACATCCGCACCGGGGCCGACCGGGCGGAGATCACCGCGGAGGGCGTCCGGGACGGCGTCGTGCGCTTTGAGGGGCGGGAGATCCCGCTCACCGACGGCAGAGCGGTCATCCGCCCGGAAAGCCCCGTCCTGTGGTCGCCGGAGCGGCCCCATCTGTACCGTTTCACCGTGACCGCCGGGGAGGACGAGGTCGGATCCTACTTTGCCCTGCGCACGCTGAGCGTCGAGACCGTCAAAGGCAAGCCGCGGCTGTGCCTGAACGGCGAGCCCTATTTCTTCAACGGCCTGTTGGACCAGGGCTACTGGAGCGACGGACTGTATACGCCCGCCGCGCCGGAGCTCTACGCGGAGGATATCCTCGCTGCGAAGGACATGGGCTTCAATACCCTGCGCAAGCATATCAAGATCGAGCCGGAGCGGTTTTACTATGACTGTGACCGGCTGGGCATGGCGGTCGTGCAGGACATGGTCAACTGCGGGGACTATCATTTTCTGCGCGACACGCTCCTGCCGACCCTCGGGCTGCAGAAACGCGGCGACACGGCGCTACACAGCGACCCGAAGCTGCGGGAACATTTCATCGCCGCCATGACGGACACCGTCGCCCGGCTCCGGAACCATCCCTGCATATGCGCCTGGACGATCTTCAACGAGGGCTGGGGCCAGTTCCGCGCAGACGATATGTACCGCGCCCTCAAGGAGCTGGACCCGGAGCGCTTCGTCGACAGCACCTCCGGGTGGTTTGCGCAGGAGCTCTCGGACGTGGAGAGCCGGCACATCTATTTCGGCGCCCTGCGCCTGGGAAAGCGGCCGCTGCCCCAGGTCCTCTCGGAGTTCGGCGGGTATGTGTGGAAGCTGCCCGAGCACAGCTTCAACGAAAAAAAGACCTACGGCTACCGGATCTATCCCGACCGCGAGCGCTATGCCCGGGCGCTGACGGCGCTGTACGAAAAGCTGATCCCCCTGGCCGGGCAGGGCCTGTGCGCAGCGATCTATACCCAGCTCTCGGACGTGGAGGATGAGACCAACGGGCTGCTGACCTATGACCGCCGGGTACAGAAGATCGATGCCGGGCGGCTGCGCCCGCTGGCGGAGCGGCTGATGCGGGCCGTAAAACGTTGAATTCCAGACAGGATCGTGTACAATAGAGACAGACCCGCCGCGGCCGGGGGCATGCGGCGGCTGACAGCACAAAACGCAGATGAGCGGAGGAGAACGAGAGTGACGATCAACATACTCGCCGTGGGCGACGTGGTCGGACAGACCGGCCTTGCCTTTCTCAAAGAAAACCTGAAGCCGTTTCAGAAGGAGCGCGGTATCACCTTCACCGTCGTGAACGGGGAAAACGCCAACGTGGTGGGCATCACGCCGACCCAGGCCGACGCGATCCTGGAAGCCGGCGCCGACGTGGTGACACTGGGCAACCATACCTGGACGCGCTGGGAGCTGCAGCCGTACCTTGACGAGAAGGCCCGCATCCTGCGCCCGGCCAACTTTGCCCCGCAGTGTCCCGGACGGGGCGACGCCACCTATGCCACGCCCTTCGGTCCCATCCGCGTCATCAACCTGATGGGGAAGTTCACACTGGACGCCAACACCGACAACCCCTTTCCGGTGGCCGACAACCTGCTCGCGGACAATCAGACGCGGATCGTGCTCGTGGACATGCACGCCGAGGCCACCAGCGAACGGCTGGCCATGGGCATGTTCCTCGACGGACGCGTCTCGGCGGTCTGGGGCACCCACACCCATGTGCAGACCTCGGACATCCAGATCCTCGACCGGGGCACGGGATTCATCTCTGACCTGGGCATGACAGGTCCGGCCAGGTCGGTGCTGGGCATTTCTCCCGAGCAGTCGATCCGCAAGTTCCTCGGCGACCCGCCCCGGCGCTACGAGCAGGCCAAGGGACCGGGGAAGATGGAAGGCGCGATCTTCACGATCGACACCGAGACCGGGGCCTGCACCGCGGTCGAGGCTGTGCGGCTGACAAAATGAGCATCCGGATCATCCATGCGGCGGACCTGCACCTGGATCCGCCCTTTGAGGGCCTGCCTCCGGAGAAGGCGGCGCAGCGCCGCGCGGAGCTGCGCCGCCTCCCGGCGCAGCTCGCCGGGGCCGCGAGACGCCGGCAGGCGGATATTCTGCTGCTGGCGGGAGATATTTTTGACGGTACACGCGTGTATCCCGAGACAGGCGAGGCGTTTGCCGACGCGCTCGCCGATCTCGGGATACCGGTGTTTATCGCGCCCGGGAACCATGATTTTTACTCTCTGCGCTCGCCCTGGGCGCGTTTGAAGCTCCCGGAGAACGTACACATGTTCACATCGCCCCGACTGGAGTGCGCGGCGCTGGACACACTGGGCGTCCGCGTCTGGGGCGCGGGCTACGACGCCGCCTCCTGTCCCGGCCTGCTGCGGGACTTCCGGCCGGAGAAGGTCGGCGGCGTGCTCGATATCCTGGTGCTGCACGCGGAGGTCGGCCGTCCCGGCTCGCCGTACTGTCCTGTCACCGTGGAGGAGCTCGAGCGCAGCGGCTTCGACTATGCCGCGCTGGGACATGTACATACCTGCAGCGGCCTGCGCCGGGCGGGAGAGTGCTGCTACGCCTGGCCGGGCTGCCCGGCGGGACGCGGCTTTGACGAGTGCGGGCCCAAGGGCGTGCTCTTCGTCGAGCTCTCCGCGGAGGAGTGCTCCGCGTCCTTCCTGCCCCTCGGACAGAGGGAGTACCGGACCCTGACGGTCGACGCCGGCGCGGACATCGCCGCCGCGCTGCCCGCGGAAGCCGCAGAGCACATATACCGGATCACGCTCACCGGGGAGTGCGAGCAGGCGCCGGATCCGGAGGCGATCCGCGCCGGGCTCTCTCCGCTGGTGTACGATCTGACGCTCATAGACGAGACCCGCCCGGCGGAAGATCTGTGGGCCCATCTGGAGGACGATACGCTGCGAGGCGTGTTCCTGCGGCGGATGCGCTCGCGGCTCAACGCCGCCCGGGGCGACGAGCGGGACACGGTCCTCGCCGCGGCGCGTCTCGGGCTCGCCGCGCTGGAAGGACGGGAGGGACCACTGTGATCATACGTTCGATGTCGGCCAATTTCGGCGTCCTGTCCAACGTCAGTCTTGACCTCGAACCGGGACTCAATATCCTGCAGGCGCCGAATGAGTCGGGCAAATCCACCTGGTGCGCGCTGCTGCGCGTGATGCTCTACGGGCCGGAGACCCTGCGGGGCAGCCGCGCGGGCCGTCTGCCGGACCGGGAACGCTACGCCCCCTGGGACGGGACGCCCATGTGGGGCCGGATGGATCTCACCTGGCAGGGAAAGGACATCACGCTCCGGCGCTCCGGCGCCAACGGGCCCATGCGGGATTTTTCCGCGGTGTATACCGGGACCGGCGAGCCGGTCTCCGCGCTGCACGCCGCCGACACGGGAGAGCAGCTCACCGGTCTGCCGGAGGAGGTGTTCCGCCGCACGGCCTTCATCGGCCCGGCGGGCCTAGCGGTCGGCCAGGGACAGGAGCTGGAGAAATGGCTCGCCGCGACGGTCTCCTCCGGAGAGGAGGGGATCTCCTACAGTGAGGCGGCCGCCCGACTCAAGGGCTGGCAGCGGCAGTACCGATACCGGAACCAGGGCCTGATCCCCGAGACGGAGAACGAGCTGCGGGAGCTGCGCGCACAGTGCAGCGAGGCCGAGAGTCTCCGCGCGGAGCTGGATGAGCTCTCCGCCCGGGAACGGGAGCTGATGAACGATTATACCGAGCTGGCCGGCCGGGCCGGCCTTCCCGCCGGGGAACAGAGAAAGCTGCGCCTGCAGCAGGAGCTGCTGGAGATGGAGGGCGAGATCCTCCGCCGGGAGAGCGAGGCGGAGACGCTGCGGGCCTCTCTGCGCCGGGACCCCCTCTGGGACACGGAGCCGGACGAGGCGTTCCTCGCAGCGGCGGAAGAGGATCGCCGCCGGGCAGCGAAGCTCAAAAGCCGCCTGTCCCGACGGACCGGCACTCCGTCGTACCGGCTGCTGCTCCCGGCGCTGGGCGTATTGCTGGGTCTTGCCGCGATCTGGTCGCTGTGGCTGCTGATACCCGCTCTGCTGTGCCTGGGCGCGGCGGCGGGCCTGTGGATCTCCGGTTGCAGGAGCGCCGCCGCCGTGCGCCGCACGGAGCGGGAGCTTGACGGACTGCTGCGCAGATACGGCGCGGACACGCCCCGAGAGATCCGGTCCCATGCGGAAAACTATGCTGAGCTCTGGCGGGAAATGACTTCCCTGCAGGCCGCGGCGGAAGAGCTGCGGACCAGGACACGGCAGCTGGAGGTGGACGGTAAGCTCCCCGCCGCGGAGGGGGAGGGCAGCCGCGAGCTGACGCAGGCGGGAGAGGAGCTGCGCGCACTGCTTGCCCGCCGGGCGCGTGTGCAGGATCGGCTGGAAGCCATGGGCACGGAGGAAGAGACCGGCCGGCGCATCGCCGAGAAGGAAAACCGTCTGCGGGAACTGGAGCGGCGCGCCGCAGCGCTGGAGCTGGCCGCGGAGGAGCTGGCCGCCGCGGACGAGGAGATGCATTCGCTGATCGCCCCGGGGATCTCCCGACGGACCGAGAGCTTTTTCCGGCAGCTGACCGGGGAGCGCTACGGGGAGCTGGCCCTGGACCAGAAGCTGCAGGCGTCGGTCCAGCGCGCCGGTGACGCGCTGCCTCACGCGGAATCCTTTCTGAGCCGCGGGACCCGGGACCAGCTTTACCTCGCGCTGCGGCTGGCGCTGTGCTCGATGACGCCCGTGGGCGCCGAGCCATGCCCGATCATCCTGGACGACGCGCTGATCAGCTTCGACGACGAGCGGCTGGGACTGGCGATCGACTGCCTGTCGGAGCTCGCCGCGGAGAGACAGATCCTTCTGTTCACCTGCCAGGGCAGGGAGCTGAGGGCCCTGCGGTCAAAAAAAAGCGGCGCTTGAGCCCGCCGCGCAAAAAAGCGCTGCCTCCCGTCATGAGAGACAGCGCTTTTTCTTTTGCGCGGTATTTCAGCCGGCGTCGCCGAAGCCGAAGGGGAAACCGAAGCCGAAGGGGAATCCGGAGTCATTGTCGTTCCCGCTGCCGTACCCGTAGCCGTAGCCGTAGGGATACCCGGAGCCGTTTTCCCCGCTCTGGGGAGCCGGAGAGACCTCCGTTTCGCGGGTCGGGACGT
>JAFXYJ010000164.1 GCA_017541825.1 Oscillospiraceae bacterium
GGGGGGGCGTACCACGCAGCACAGGAGCGAAGGCAGCAACCCTAAAACATTGCCCACGCAGCGCCGGAGCGAAAACTCCCGTTCACAAAAACGCAGCCGTGCAGCGGAGGGCCGAAGTTGTCGACGAGGCCCGCAGCAACAGCGCGGCTGTGTGTTTGAAAGGACGAGCAGCGAAGTGAATGAGCCCCGCCGCCCGCGGTCGGGGCGAACGATACGCAGCTTGCGAGGACGCGAAAAGACCCGCAAAAAAGCGAATTGCCTGAAAGTCAGTATAACAATGGAGCAGAACCGGCCTACCCCGGTCAAAAACAAAAGCGTATTACCCCGGTCGTGCCCCGACAATCGTTTTCATCCGCTGTATTATTATAATTGTATCCTCAGTCGGCGACGGTGGGCACGGCGTCCGGCGGGATCGGACATACATATCCCCCGGCGGTGCGCTCGGCGAACTCCTCCCGGGCCGCGGCCAGCAGCGTCGGGTCCGTGAACAGGTCGACGGCGGCGGCGCACAGCACCTGGGCGGCGCGGACCGCGGCCCGGTGTCCCAGGGAGGTCGCGCCGCAGGATACGTTCTGCCAGCTGTGGCCCGGGCAGCCGTTGGGGAACGCCGCCACGTGGAGCTGGACGGTGGGCGTGAGCCAGCTCACGTCGCCCACGTCGGTGGAGCCCAGGCTGTAGGCGTCGCCGGTGAACCGGGGCAGCAGGAAGTCGTTCATGGCGTGGCCCGCGCTCTCGCACAGCTTTTTCACCTGCGCGGCGTAGGTCCTGTCCGCCGCGGAGCCGCCGCCTGGCTCGGCCGTGACCTCGTAGGTGGCGCGGATCGCCTCGGCAAAGGCGAGCTCCTCCGGCAGGTACCGGGGCGCGCCGAGCGTTTCGAAATTCCGGTAGACCACTTCCTCGAGGACGTGATTCGTCACCGTGTCCGCTGTGCCGTCGATGAATTTGCGCTCGCAGGCCGTGTCCGTCATCATGGCCGCTCCCTGGGCGATCCGGTCCACCCGGCCCAGGAGCTCCACGGCCTCGCTCACCCGATTGGAGCGCACCATATAGAGCACGGCCGCCCTGGGCTGCACCACATTGGCGCTGCGGCCCCCGGTGTCGGTGATGGCGTAGTGGATCCGGGCCCGGTCGCTCATGTGCTCGCGCAGGAACTGGACGCCGACGTTCATCAGCTCCGCCGCGTCCAGCGCGCTGCGGCCGCGCTCCGGTGCGCCGGCCGCATGGGCGGCCACGCCGCGGAAGGTGTACTGCACCTGCAGCGTGGAGTTGCACGAGCCAGTGACGACCTCGTTGCAGTCCGACGGATGCCAGGTCAGCGCCGCGTCCAGCTCCTTCCACAGCCCGTCGCGGGCCATGAACGCCTTGGCCGCGCCGCCCTCTTCGCCGGGGCAGCCGTAGAGCGTCACGGTACCGGGAGCGCCGGTCTCCTCGAGCCAGCGGCGGATCCCCAGGGCCGCGCCCAGCGCGCCGGCGCCCAGCAGGTTGTGGCCGCAGCCGTGGCCGCTGCCGTTTGCATCCAACGGCTCGCACACCGTCGCGCCGCCCTTCTGGGACAGGCCCGAGAGCGCGTCGTATTCCGCGAGGACGCCGATGTGGGGCCGTCCCTTGCCGAAGGTCGCGGCGAAGGCCGTGGGGATACCGCAGATCCCCCGCTCGACGGCGAAGCCCTCGTCCTCCAGGATCCGGCAGAGCAGCGCCGCGGAGCGCTCCTCCCGCAGCGACAGCTCCGCGTAGGTCCAGATCTCCTGCGCCGTGTCGGCGATCAGGCCGGCTTTTTCCTCGATGAACGCGATGGCGTTCTGCTTGCTTTTATCCATATCGGCTCCTTTGAAGAGGGCGGCTGCACAGACAGCCGCCCCGTATCATTCTCTTTCAGAGTACCTTGCTCAGAAAATCCTGCAGCCGCGGGTGCCGGGGATGGTCGAAGAGCTCCCGGGGCTCGTTCTCCTCCAGAAGCCTGCCGTCGGCCATGAACAGCACACGGTTGCCCACCTCCCGGGCGAAGCCCATCTCATGGGTGACGACGATCATCGTCATGCCCTCCCGGGCCAGCTCGCGCATGACGTCGAGCACCTCGCCGACCATCTCCGGGTCCAGGGCGCTGGTGGGCTCGTCAAAGAGCATGACCTCGGGCTCCATCATCAGCGCGCGGACGATGGCCACCCGCTGCTTCTGGCCGCCGGAGAGCTGGATCGGATAGGCCGAAGCCCGGTACTCCAGTCCGACGCGCCGGAGCAGCGCGATCGCCTTCTCCTCCGCCGCGGCGCGGTCGATCTTTTTGACCTGGATCGGCGCGAGGGTCATGTTCTCCAGGATCGTCTTGTGGGGGAACAGATTGAAGTGCTGGAACACCATGCCCATCTTCTGGCGGTGCTTGTCGATGTCCAGCCGTACCATGCGTCCGGATGCGTCGCGCACCTTCTTTTTGGTGATATCCACGCCGTCGAAGAGGATGCTGCCGCCGGTGGGCTCCTCCATCAGGTTGAGCGAACGGAGGAACGTGGATTTGCCCGAGCCCGAGGGCCCGATGATGACGGCCACGTCGCCCCGGTAAAAGTCGGCGGTGATGCCGTCGAGAGCCTTGATCGCGCCTTTGTTGTAGTATTTCTTCAGGTCGGTGACCTCGATGAGCTTATCGTTTGTCGCCACGGCTCATCCTCCTCTCAAAGTACGCGATCAGCTTGCTGGTGGGGAAGCACAGGCAGAAATAGATCGCCGTCGCCACCAGCAGCGGCTCGATGATGATGAAGGTCGCGCCGCGCACCGCGTTGACCGCGGACATGATGTCCTGCACGCCGATGGTGTAGGTGATGGCCGATTCCTTGATAATGACGACGAATTCGTTGGCGATGGCGGGCAGGATGTTCTTGATGGCCTGGGGCAGGATGATGAAGCGCATGTTCTGTCCCTGGGTCATGCCCAGAGAGCGCGCCGCCTCCGTCTGGCCGCCGTCGATGGACTGGATGCCCGAACGGATGATCTCGCACAGATAAGCCCCGGAGTTCATGCCCAGCGCCACGACGCCCGGGAAAAAGCGCTCGAACTTCACGAACCCGAAGATCGTGAATTTCGGCAGCGTCACCAGCGCGCCGAACACGCCGTAGTAGATGATGAACACCTGCACGATCACCGGCGTGGAGCGCAGGAGCTCCACATAGGCCGTCGCCAGAAAGCTCAGCGGGTTGAACCGGGACAGGGTGAGCAGCACGCCTCCGTCCCGCAGCCGGCCTTCCCTGTCCGTGCCGAGAAAGCCCAGCGGATATACCTTGGACAGGCGCATCGTGGCCAGCAGCAGCGCCAGCACGAAGCCGATGGCGACCGTAAAGAACGAGAGCAGGACCGTCACGGCCATGCCCTGCCAGAACAGCCGCCCGTAGGGCGCGATCTTGGAGAAATTCGCCAACTGAATGAAACTATCCATGCCGTACTCCCGAAAACAGGCCGGTTCCTCCCTCCGGTCCGGAGGGAGGAACCACCCTTATGTGGTCTTTTTTATCCGCGGCTCAGCCTTCCAGCAGGCCCTCGTAGATCTCGCCGCCGGCCTGCTCGTTGGCCTCGGCCACGAAGCGGTCCATGCTGCCGTCGGCCATGGCGGCCTCGATGGCCTCGTTCACCGCGGCAAGAAGGTCGGGGTTGTCCTTGACGACGCCGACAGCGGAGCCCTCGGACGCCTCATAGGGCACGTCCAGCACGATGGCCAGATCGGGATAGGTCTGGGCGTAGCTCTGGGCCACGGCCGTCTCGATGTAGGCGCCGTCCAGCTTGCCGGCGAGCAGCTCGGCGATGATATCGGTCACCTTGGGAAGCTGCATGATATCCGCGTCGGCGCTGAACTGCTCGGCCAGGTCCACCTGGATGGAGCCGGTCTGCGCGCCCACGGTCAGGCCCGGGACGTTCACATCGTCCAGGCTGCTGTACTGGCCGGCGTTGGCCTGTACGGTGACGAAGGACTGGCCGCCCTTGTAGTAGATGACGGAGAAGTCCATGATGCTCTCACGCTTGGGATCGGCGGACAGGCCCGCGATGCCCAGGTCCACGCTCTTGGTCTGCAGCTCCATGAGCACGCCGTCAAAGTCGATGGGCACGACCACGAGCTCCAGTCCCATGTAGTCGGCGATGTACTGCGCCAGCGCCATGTCGAAGCCGGCCAGCTGGGGTTTGCCGTCGGCGTCGATGGCGTAGAACTCATAGGGAGCGAAGTCGGGGGAGGTCGCTACGGTCAGCTTTCCGGCCTCCACGGTGGAAACGGCGGACTCGGCGGGAGCCGCGGCGGGGGCCGCGGAGCCGGAGCCGCAGGCTGTCAGGGAGAAGATCATCATGGCCGCCAGAAGCAGCGCGATCATTTTTTTCATTGTTTTTTCCTCCAAAGTACTGCGGCGCATGCCCGCCGCGAATTGATGTGTGCATAATAATCCATTTTTACCGCATTGTCAATATATAATATGCATTTTTGCGCAAGGATTATTGACGAATTTCCGCGTATATATCGGCATTTCATCGTCATATTTGCCATAAGGCCATTCGTATAATATTCATTCCCGCCCCGTCGACGGCTTCCCGAAGTCCAGCTCGCTGAACAGCGTGGCGCCGAGCACCAGCGCCGCGCCCGCGGCTCCCGCCGGAGTCATGGGCTCGCGCAGCACCGCCGCGGACAGCAATATCGCCACCGCCGGGTCGATATAGCTCATGATCGCCGCGGTCTGGGCACTCAGGCGCCGGAGCTGACCGAAGTAGAGCACATAGGCAAAGCCCGTATGGACCACGCCCACGAACAGCACCAGCATCGCGCTCGCGGCCGTCACCGTCATCCCCGCGCCGGGCGCGGTCAGCAGCACATAGGGCGTCACCGTCACCGCCGCGGACAGGAGCTGCACCGAAGTCTGCTGCAGCGGGTCCATGGGAGTCATTTTTTTGTTGATCAGAATGACGCCTGCGTAAAACGCCGCCGCGCCGATGCCGTACAGAACACCGGCCGCCCCGCCGCCGCCGGCGGCGCCCTCCCAGACGCCGGAGACGAGGCTCATGCCCGCCAGGGCGACGGCCACGCACACCGCGCGCCGGAGGGTGATCCGTTCCCCGAGCAGCACCGCGGAAAGCCCGGTGACGAATACCGGCTGCATATAGTAGCACAGCGTCGCCACCGCCACGGAGGTGTAGCGGTAGGCCTCGAAGAGAAGAATCCAGTTCACACCGATGAAAGCGCCGGAGAGGATCAGCCTGCCGAGGTTTTCCCGCAGCGCGGTCCGGTCGGCCCCGGCCCCTCGAAGGCGGCGATAGAGCAATATGACGGCGAAGCCGATATAGCCGCGCAGCATGGCGATCACCGCCGAGGGCAGGCCGATCCGGCGCACAAACAGCCCGATGGTCCCGAAAATGACCATCGAAAAGGCGAGATTCAGCTTTGCCCTTCCCTCTCCCACGCGGACGCTCCCTCTCCCGCCGGTCCGGCCGGGTGAAATATGCATAACTATACCACTATATACCGTCGGTTACAAGCGCCAGTTTTCCGGTTTTCTTTGTCGGTGTCGATTGACTTTTCCCGGGAGAATTGCGATAATGTCCCTGTAAAGCCCTGTATGAAAATGAGATCGAAAGGAGCCGGCACCATGGCCAAATGCACCGATTCCATGCTCTTCCCCGGCGGAAAAAAACGCGCACTGACGCTCAGCTACGACGACGGCGTCCGGCAGGACCGCCGCCTGGTGGAGATCCTCAACCACTTCGGTCTGAAGGCCACCTTCAATATCAACGCAGGGCTCCTGTCCCGGGAAGAGGAGCTGGTCATCAACGGCAAAAGCGTGGACGTCTCAAAGATCGCCCACGAGGAGGTCTCCGCGCTCTACCGCGGCCACGAGGTGGCCGCCCACGGTCTCTGGCATTCCTCGCTGACCGATATCGCCGCCTCCGCGGCGATGTTCGAGCTCACCGAGGACAAGCACCTTCTCGAGCGCATCACCGGGAAGCTGGTCCGCAGCTTCGCCTACCCCTTCGGCACCTTCAGCGACGAGGTCAAGGAAATGCTGCGTCTGGCCGGCTTTGAGAGCGCGCGGACCGTCATTTCCACCGGAGAGTTCACGATCCCCCGCGATTTCCTGGCCTGGGAGGCCACCTGTCACCACAGCGATCCGGCGCTGATGGAGCTCGCGCGGCGGTTCTGCTGCGAGGAGGCGCTCTTCGGCCGGTCCCAGCTCTTCTACCTCTGGGGCCACGCCTATGAGTTCGACGCCGACGACAACTGGTCGGTGATCGAGGACTTTGCCCGGTATATGGCCGGTTACGCCGACCGGATCTGGTTCGTCACCAACGGAGATTTCCGGGATTATGTAAACTCTTACCGCCAGCTCCGGGTTTCCGCCGACGGGCGGATCGTGTACAATCCCACGGCGGCGGAGCTGTGGATGGAGATCCACGAGGCGCCGGCCCGCATCGGTCCCGGGGAGACGGTCTCCCTCAGAGACACCAACTATGAATTCTGAACAAAAGGAGGACACCCGCGTGAAAAACCGTGAGATCATCGAGAAGATCCTTGCCTACCATCCTGATCTGGGACCGGATTACAAAGGCTGCGACGACTGGAAATGCGGCGATCCCGAGCGCGAGTGCACCGGCGTGATCACGGCCATGGTGGCTACGATGAACGTGATCCGGGAGACCATCCGCCTGGGCGCCAATCTGATCATCGTGCACGAGCCCACCTTTTACACCTCCGAGGACGGTCCCGGCTGGTTCGAGGACTTCCCCAACGCCGTTTACGAGGAGAAGCGGAAGCTCCTGGACGACAACGGCATCACGATCTGGCGCGATCATGACCACATGCACATCCACAACCCCGACGGCATTTTTACCGGCGTGATCAAGTACATGGGCTGGGAGGGCCGCGCCGTGCCCGACTTTGACACCGGCTCCTTCGGTCACTACATCATCGATCTGCCCGAGGAGATCACCCTGGAGGCGCTGTGCCGACAGCTCATCGACACCATCGGACTCAACGGTCTGCGGTACATCGGCGATCCGAAGGCGAAGCTGCGCCGGGCCGCCATCGTGGGCCATCTCTTTCCCGGACCGTGTACGAAAAAGCGCAGCGACGGCGCCGAGATGGAGTACGGCAACGTGATCACGCAGACGCTGGAGGAGCGGGTGGACGTGATCCTGCCCGGCGAGGTCATCGACTGGACCACCGCCGCCTATGTGCGCGACGCCGTACAGCAGGGACGCGCCAAGGCCATGATCAACATGGGCCACATGAACTGGGAGGAGCTGGGCATGAAGTACGCGAAGGACTGGATCTCGGAGCTCCTCGGCGGCGCGGTGAGCGTCACCTATGTTCCCAGCGAGGATATGTACAGCTTTATGCTGAAATGACGCAAAAAAAACGGGGCTGCCGGGCAGTCCCGTTTTTTTGATCATCGTGAGATGGCAAAGGAACCCGTGACCCGGGGGCGGCGGTTTTGCCCCATTGTCGGTGGTAGTCCGGGGTAATGTGCTTTTTTCCGTGACCGGGGTTATACCATTCAGCTCCATTGTCGGTGCTTGTCCGAGGATACCGCTTTTTCTTTGAGAATATCTTTTGCTCGGATCAGCTGCGTTTCCGCCGTTATATCGCTTTTTTGCGGGTCTTTTCTGTGCTGCAGAAAAGACCACGCAGGAGAAAAGACAGCCAGGGGGACACTGCAAATGTGTCCCCCTGGACCCCTCTAAGATTGAAAACGTTTGCGTTTTGACTCGGTGCGAAACTGAATGGGTTTCAGCATCCCCGTCCGCGCCACACCGCTTCGCTCCGGCGCTGCGTGGGTGGTATGATTAGGCGTCCGCCTGTGCTCCGGCGCTGCGTGGGAAGAATTTTGGGGCTTCCGGTGCTCCGTGGCGCGTGAGTTTGCGATGTCGGCCCTCGGAATGCCAGAATACAACAAGCGCCCTTACGGCAAGACGGTACGCTGGCAGTATCCCGCACCCGCGGCAGCAGAGTGAGAGCGCTAAACCTTCACTTATTTCCAACCAAGCGCCGGAGCGCAAGCGGGGTGGCGCGTCCGGCGGCGCAGCAGCCTCTTGAGTGATAGACTTAAGAGGCTTCCGCCTAAAGTCTTGCACCGAGCCTTTTCTTTCTCGCGTATCTTTCTTTTGGGCTTTTCAAAAGAAAGATACGCAAAGAAAAATGCGCTTTACCTTCGTATCGTACCGACAATGGAGCTGAGTGGTACAGCCCCGGTAAAAGATAAAAAGCGCATTGCCTGCAAGTCAGTACTACAACCGAACAAAAGCTCCAACTCCGGTCATAAACGACGAACCGCCCCTTCGTACGGTATCACTCGTCCCAGAAGAGTTCGTCGAGAGTCTTGCCCAGGGCCTTGCAGATGGCGATGCACAGGTTCACCGTGGGGTTGTAGTCGCCTTTCTCGATGGCGCTGATCGTCTGGCGGGACACGTCGCACAGCCGCGCCAGCTCCTCCTGGGACAGATCCATCGCCGCCCGGGCGGCCTTCATACGCAGATTTTTCATTCCTCGGCCTCTCTTTTCTGCTGCGCCCTCTTCACGAGCAGCGCCGTGAGCACCGCCAGGAACATGAGCGTCATCACCGTGGAGCTGCCGCTCTGGAAGGTGACGATGCCGTTTTCGAGGATCGAGCCGTCAATGAAGCGGCTCACCGACACGAAGCCGTCGAGGACCACGATCACCACGACCAGTCCGATGTAGGTCCCGCTCCTGTCTCCCACGGAGAAGAACGCTTCGTGCATGATGCAGTAGACCGCAAAGACGGTGAGCCCGAGTATCAGCGCCGCGAACACCGCGAACACCGTGTCGGCCACATGCTCGAGCGCACCGAAGTCCGCCAGGAAGATCACCGCGAGCGTCGAGAGCAGCGTCACGAGGTAGCCCAGCTGGTATGCGTCCGCCCGGATCTTGAGCTGCATCTCGTCATAGTGCCGCGTCCGGATCCTGCCCTTTTTGATTACTGCGATCATGGCGATCATCACCGCGACAAAGATCATCGGGATCCATATATTTTTCATTTTTCGTCCCTCCTGTACCGTTGTGATCCCAATATACACTATGCGCGTCAAAATGTCAAGTATATTTTACTTATTTCTTTTGACAGATGATTTTTGAAAAACAAAACAGGCTCCCGGCGGCCTGTGAAAGGGCCGGGAGCCTGCCTGGGGACGAGGGTCCTGCCGATCGGGGTTCAGCGTTTGCCGTAGGTGCGCACGGTGTCGACCATGGCCTCGACGTTCTCCTTCTTGGCGTAGTCCATGCCGCAGGAGGTCTCGAAGATGAAGCCGCCGCCGGGAGCGCACTCGTCGATGAGCCGCTTGCACTCGTCGATGACCTGCTGCTTCGTGCCGTAGTCAAGCAGATACACCGGGAAGCCGCCGGAGATCGTGGCCACGTCGCCCAGGACCTTCTTGGCCTGGACCATGTCCACCTCTTCAAAGTGGTAGATGACCTTGCCGCGGGGCACTTCCTTGAGGCACTCGAGACGGGTGTTGTACTTGCCCTCGGTGTAGATGTAGGGCACCATGCCCGCGTCGATGATGGTGTTGATGATGATCTGCAGGTGTTTCCAGTAGAATTCGCGGTAATGCTCGTCGCTCATAAAGCCGTCCATGCCCTTGTGGAGCGCCATGAACACGTGCTTGCCCGGCATGACCATGCCCTGGAACTTGATCATCTGCAGCATGCCGGCCAGCTGTTCCTCGCAGTAGGACATGACCTCGTCGGGACGCTCGTAGAGATCGGCGCAGGCATCCAGCGTGCCGCGCAGGAAGTCACTGTAGCCGTCGAAGGGCACGCCCGCGAAGCCGGTGGCCAGGATCGGCCAGCCGGCGGCCTCCACGTCCTGATCGATCTTCTGGAGATGCGGGTTGAGCTCGTTTGTCATGTCGTTGATCTTCCAGAGGGTCTGGATCATCTTCTTGAACTCGGGAGTGCTGAACGCCGCGGCGACCGCCCCGTGGCTGCCGTAAACGTTCATGCTGCTCACGTTGAAGTTTGCGAAGGGCTCGAGCAGACCGGTGGTCTTGGGGATGCCCACGTTCATGATCCAGCCGCTGCGGTCGGTGAAAAAGCGCTCGAACTCGCCCTCCTCCAGGATCGGGAACTCGATGAACTGGTGGATCGAGTTCTTGTCGATGATGTCGCCGGGCATGCCCGCCCAGCGCGTGGTCTTGGGATCGGCCAGCTCCATGATAGGGCCCTGGCCGATGTTGACGTAGCTGTGGCCCATCAGCGCGTCGGGATCGTAATCGTTCAGATACTTGAAAATGCTTTCGCGGGCCTTGGAAGCGTCGGTGTCGTACAGGATATCCGCCATGGAATACCCCGCCTGCAGATACGGGAAGCACTGTACGATGGGGATGAGCGGGACCGTGTCGGGTTCCGTCAGCGCAATGGCGTCGTTGATGCGTTTAAGCTTCTGCTGATACTTTTCCTCCGGTGTCATAGTCGGTTCCTCCTCAAAAAATGGTGGTCGCTCCCCTGGGGGCGCCGTTTCCTCGTTATCTTAATTATATCGGGCACCCGGGGCGGCGCAAAGGTCCCTGACGCACATAAAAAACCCGCCGGACGCCGGACTTTTTATGCACCCGGGCCCATCGTGCCGGAAAAATGCCCGTTTTTCGTGCACAGGATCGGAAAAGATGGTATCATGGTCATATCTCGATACGAAAGGAAACCGACATGGGACACAGGGATATACGGCTGATCGCGCTGGATCTGGACGGCACGCTGCTCAACTCGAACAAGGAGCTCACGCCCCGCAGCCGGGCGGCTCTGGAGGCCGCGGCCGCCCGGGGCGCGGAGATCGTGCCCGCCACCGGACGGTTTTACCGCGCCATGCCCGAGGCGGTGCGCGCGCTGCCCTTCGTGCGCTGGGCCATCACGATCAACGGCGCCGCGGTCCGCGACGTCGCGGCCGGCAGAGACATTTACCGGCGGACGATCCCGGCCGCCGAGGCGGCGGAGATCATGGCTTTTTTGGATCCGCTGCCCGTGATCTATGACGCCTACATCGACGGATGGGGCTATATGACGGCGGCCATGCAGGAAAAGGCCGCGGACTACTGCCCGAACCCGTTTTCCCTCGAAATGATCCGGACGCTGCGCTCCCCGGTGCCCGAGCTCAAGCGCTACGTGCTAGAGCGCGGAGAGGGCGTGCAGAAGGTGCAGTTTTTCACCATGGACCTCGCGCTCCGCGGCCGGATGCTCCGGGAGCTGGACGGACGCTTCGAGGGCATCCGCACCACCTCGTCGGTGGCGAACAACGTGGAGATCAACCACGCGCAGGCCAACAAGGGCGACGCTTTGGCCGCCCTCGCGACCCATCTGGGGATCGGGCTCGACCGGGTCATGGCCTTCGGCGACGGACTCAACGACGTGCAGATGCTCCGCGCCGCCGGACTGGGAGTGGCCATGGGCGGCGCGCCGGAGGAGGTCCGCGCCTGCGCCGATCTCGTCGCTGACACCTGCGACAGTGACGGCGCGGCGCGCGTTATCGAGGAATATGTGCTTTGACCGGCGGATCTCCCCGGTTTTCTCCCTGCGGAGCCCAATTAATCCTTGTTAGAACGGCATTCATATGTTATAATAATTTTTACGTGTGCATACCGTGACGATTCATGTCAAAAACCTGAAAGGAGTACATCGAATGTACCGTATCGTAACCAAGAAGGTCTTGACGCCGACGCTCGTTCTCATCGAGATCGAAGCGCCGATGATCGCGAAAAAGGCCGAACCTGGCCAGTTTATCATCCTGCGTGTGGATGAGGACGGCGAGCGCATCCCCATCACGATCCACGACTTTGACCGCGAGAAGGGCACCGTGTCGATCATTTACCAGATCGTCGGCGCCACCACCGAGAAGCTCAGCCATAAGGAAGAGGGCGACTATCTGCAGGATTTCGTCGGTCCTCTGGGCAACGCCACCGAGATGCCCGGCTGCAAAAAGGTCGCCGTCGTCGGCGGCGGCGTGGGCACCGCCATCGCGTTCCCCGTAGCCAAGAAGCTCCACCAGAACGGCGTGCATGTCGATCTGATCGTCGGCTTCCGCAACAAGGACGTGGTCGTGCTCGAGGACGAGTTCCGCAACGCCTCCACCAACTTCTATATCGGCACAGACGACGGCTCCTATGTCCGCAAGGCGCTCGTCACCGAGCTGCTGGAAGAGCAGATCCAGGCCGGCGCGGACTACGACGCCGTGTTCTGCGTGGGCCCGATGATGATGATGAAGTTCGTGTGCAAGGTCACCGAGAAATACAACATCCCCACCATCGTCTCCATGAGCCCGATTATGGTCGACGGCACCGGCATGTGCGGCTGCTGCCGTCTGACGCTCAACGAGCCCGACGGCCCCGTGACCAAGTTCGCCTGCGTGGACGGCCCCGACTTTGACGGCTTCAAGGTCGACTGGGACGAGTCCGTCAAGCGCAGCCGCATGTACGGCGAGTGGGAGCGTCGCAAGCACGAGGAGACCTGCAACCTGTTCAAAAAGGAGGTCAAGTGAGATGGCTGCCAATATGAGTCTGAAGAAGAACGAGATGCCCTCCCAGGATCCCAACGTCCGCAACAAGAATTTCCTGGAGGTCGCCCTGGGCTATACCGAGGAGCAGGCCCTTGACGAGGCCGCCCGCTGCCTCAACTGCAAGAAGCCCCTGTGCGTCGAGGGCTGCCCGGTCAACGTACAGATCCCCGCCTTCATCGCCAAGATCCGCGAGCAGGACTACGAGGGCGCCTATCAGTGCATCCACGAGACCAGCTCTCTGCCCGCCGTCTGCGGCCGCGTCTGCCCCCAGGAGACCCAGTGCGAGCAGCGCTGCGTCCGCGGCAAGAAGGGCGATCCCGTCGGCATCGGCCGTCTGGAGCGCTTCGTGGCCGACTGGCACAACAGCCACACCTGCGAGGTCCCGCCCCGTCCGGCGTCCAACGGCCACAAGGTCGCCATTATCGGCTCCGGCCCGGCCGGTCTGACCTGCGCCGGCGATCTGGCCCGCCTGGGCTACGACGTCACCGTCTTCGAGGCGCTGCACGTGGCCGGCGGCGTGCTGGTCTACGGCATCCCCGAGTTCCGTCTGCCCAAGTCCATCGTGCAGAAGGAAGTCGACGGTCTCAAGGACATGGGCGTAAAGTTCGAGATGAACATGGTCGTCGGCCGCGTGGTCTCCATCGACGAGCTCATGGAGGAATACGGCTTCGAGGCCGTGTTCGTCGGCTCCGGCGCCGGTCTGCCGATGTTCATGCACATCCCCGGCGAGAACCTCTGCGGCGTGTACTCCGCCAATGAGTTCCTGACCCGCATCAACCTGATGAAGGCCTACCGCGAGGGCTCCGACACCCCGCTCATGGATCTGCGCGGCAAGACCGTAGCCGTCGTCGGCGGCGGCAACGTGGCCATGGACGCGGCCCGCTGCTCCAAGCGCCTCGGCGCCGAGGTATACGTGGTGTACCGCCGCGGCATGGAGGAGCTCCCCGCCCGTAAGGAAGAGGTCGAGCATGCCATCGAGGAGGGCGTGATCTTCAAGACCCTCCACAATCCCGTCTCCATCCAGGGCAACGAGAACGGCTATGTCTCCGGCATGACCTGTATCCAGATGGAGCTCGGCGAGCCCGACGCCTCCGGCCGCCGCCGGCCCGTCGAGATCAAGGGCAGCGAGTTCGAGCTGCCGGTGGACTGCGTCATCATGGCGCTGGGTACCTCCCCCAACCCGCTGATCAAGAACACCACTCCCGGCCTCGAGGTCAACCGCAAGGGCGGCATCGTCGTCAACGAAGACGGCCTGACCTCCCATCCCGGCGTTTACGCCGGCGGCGACGCCGTCACCGGCGCCGCCACGGTCATCCTGGCCATGGGCGCGGGCAAGCTGGGCGCCAAGAGCATCCACGAGTCGCTCTCCGCGAAATAAAAAAGATAAAAGCAGCGGGCTGCCGCACCTTTGGTGCGGCAGCCCGTTCTTTTTGTTGTTTATTGTGCATCTGCGGCGATTATCTCCACTTGAAGGTCCACAGGCCGTAGATATACAGGCCCGCGACGCAGATCGGCACGAAGTACTTGAAGATCGGCTTCATCCAGCTCTGGACCTTCATGCCCTTGCCGGCGTTGGCCTCGGCCAGGAAGGCATCCCAGCCCCAGCCGATCTTGTAGCTGCAGAAGATCGAGAAAATGAACGCGCCGATGGGCAGCAGGTTGGTGCTGACGATGAAGTCCCAGAAATCCAGCCAGGCAGAGCCGTCGGCAAAGGGCTGGAAGTGGAACACGCTGTAACCCAGAGCGGTGGTCGTCGAGAGCAGGAAGATGCCCACGCCGCAGATCAGGCAGCCCTTGGGACGGCTCCAGCCGGTGAGCTCGCGCACGCAGGCCAGGATGTTCTCAAACACCGCCAGCTCCGTGGAGAACGCGGCGAAGACCATGAACAGGAAGAACAGCGAGCCCCACAGACGGCCGCCGCTCATGTTGTTGAACACCGTGGCCATCGTGTCGAACAGCAGGGACGGGCCCGCGTTGACCTCGATGCCGTAGGTGAAGCAGGCGGGGAAAATGATGAAGCCGGCGAGGATCGCCACAAGGGTGTCCAGCGCGATGACGTTCACACTCTCGCCCATGAGAGAGCGGTCCTTGCCGATGTAGCTGCCGAAGATGGCCATGGACCCGATGCCGATGCTCAGGGAGAAGAACGCCTGGTTCATGGCGCCGACGACCACCGAGCCGTTGATCTTGGAGAAGTCCGGGATCAGGTAGAACTTCAGGCCCTCCGCGGCGCCGGACAGCGTGGCGCTGTGGATCGACAGCACCAGCATCAGCACGAACAGCGCGACCATCAGGTACTTGGTGACCCGCTCCAGACCGCCCTGGAGGTCAAAGCTCAGCACCGCGAAGCCGGCCGCTACCGCCACCAGCAGATAGGTCACGTTGACGCCCGGGTTGGTGATCATGGCCACGAAGCCCAGCTCAGCCGTCTTTCCGACCACGAACATGACGAAATAATACATCATCCAGCCGGTCACGACGGTGTAGAAGGCCATCAGCGCGACATTGCCCAGCAGCGCGAGATAGCCGTGGATATGCCACTTCTGGCCCGGCTTCTCCAGCTTCTGATACATCTTTACGGGGCTGGCCTGGGCGGCTCTGCCGATGGCGAACTCCATGATCATGGCGGGCAGGCCCAGGAAGATCAGGCACAGGATATACACGAGCACAAAGCCGCCGCCGCCGAACTGGCCGGTCATCCAGGGGAACTTCCATACGTTGCCGCAGCCGATGGCGCATCCCGCGCTCAGCAGGATGAAGCCCAGCCGGCTGCCGAGCTTTTCTCTTTGTTTATCCATTTTCTTTCCCTCTTTATTATGTAAAAGTGCATATAAGTATAACGTTTTTTTCAAAAAGCGCAACGATAGATTGAGCGCAAATGAATTTTTGTCTCTGATGTAGAAATAGTCCTTGCAGTCCGCGGCAGTTTGGGTTATAAAAACAATATCCCCGGCGGTTTCGGGCGGTTCCGGAGACCGCGGGGAAAGCCGTCTGACAGGATACGGAGCTCTGTGACTATGAAAAAGACGTACATCACCACCATGCCGGATGAGGCCGGCGCTTTTCTGGCCGCCAGCCGCATCATCGCCGCCGAGGGCGGGAACATCGTCCGCGCCAGCTACAACAAAGCCGTGGACATGCACACGATGTTCCTGGATGTGGAGGCCGCAGAGGCGCAGCATGAGGCCATCACCGAAAAGCTCAGCGAGATCGGCTACATCCAGGAGCAGAAAAGCATCCCCCAGGTGCTGCTGCTCGATTTTCTCCTCAAGGACGTGCCCGGTTCCGTTCAGCCCGTGCTGGAGCTCATCCGCCGGCATCACTTCAACATCTGCTACATCAACTCCCGGTCCGACGGCTCGGGTTATCAGAAATTCCGCATGGGCCTGTTCATTGAGGACCACGAGGACACCCGGATCTTTCTCGAGGACGCGGCAAAGCTCTGCAGCGTCCAGATCGTGGACTACGACAGCGGTGAGACGGTGCTCGACAACACCGTGTTCTACATCCGCTTTGTCAACAGTCTGGTGGAAAAGCTGGGGCTCGAGCAGGAACAGTCCGCGGAGCTGATGACTCAGTCCAACCTGATCATGCAGATGCTCGACGACCCGGAGGATCCGCCTTCAAAGACCTTCGACTATATCTGCCGCGCCGCGGACATGCTCGCCCAGTTCAAGGGCCCGGCCTTCGTGCCGCGCATCAGCCAGCGGCTGCTCTCCGGCGGGTTCGACCTGTACTGCATCGAGCCGCCCTGCGGCAGCAACACCTACATCCTCCGGCACGGGGATTCGTATCTTTTCATCGACTCGGGGCTGGCCATCTACGCTCCGGAGATGGAGAGCATCCTGCACAGGCTGTTTCCGGGCTTTGACGGCGCCGACCGCCGTCTCCTCCTCACGCACCCGGATATCGACCACTGCGGACTGATGCACCTGTTTGACGAGATCTGGGTGAGCCGGACGGCCTGGGAGTTCTTCCGCCTGGAAAACGAGGGCCTGCCCAATTTCCGCGAGCAGAACGTCAACAACGCTCCCTATTGCCGCATCTACAAGATCATTTCCAAGTACCGGGTGCCGGAGATGGACAGCCTGCGGGTCGTAGAGGGCCTGCCCGACGATCCGTCGGTCCCGATCTGCGCCGTCGGGAGCCTGGATTTCTGCGGGAAGCGGCTGGATATCTACCGGGGCAACGGCGGCCACGCCAGAGGTGAGGTCGTCATCGTGGACGAGGCGGAAAAGCTGGTGTTCAGCGGCGACATCGAGGTGAACGTCCAGGGCTTCCTGCCGCCCCAGGCGGCTTATAACCAGCTCGCCCCGTATCTGATGACCAGCGTGAACATGGATTCGGCCCTGGCCGGCATCGAGCGGAAGTACCTTCTCCGGCACTTTGACCGGAAAACCTACTGGTACTGTCCCGGCCACGGCGAGATCATGGCCCCGGACGGAACGGTCTGACACGCTCGGGCGTATCGTTCACCGTGACCGGGGAGGGTAAGCATTCAGCTCTATTGTCGGTGGTATACCGAGGTAATGCGCTTTTTTCTTTTACCGGGGTTTGCACCATTCAGCTCCATTGTCGGTACTTTTCCGAGGTCGTCGCTTTTTCCGTTTACCGGGGTTTTAAGCATTCAGCTCCATTGTCGGTACTATACGAAGGAAATGCGCATTTTTCTTTGCGTATCTTTCTTTTGAAAAGCCCAAAAGAAAGATACGCGAGAAAGAAAAGGCTCGGTGCAAGACTGCAGGCGGAAGCCTCTTACGTCTATCACTCAACAGGTATCAGCGCCGCCGGTCGCGCCACCCCGCTTACGCTCCGGCGCTTGGCGGGAGATTAGTTTAGTGTTGCCTCTCACCTTGCTGCCGCGGGTGCGGGAATCTGCCGACGTACTATTTAGCCGTAGAGGGGCGATCCACGCTGCGCCGGAGCGAAATCCCCCGTTCAC
>JAFXYJ010000165.1 GCA_017541825.1 Oscillospiraceae bacterium
CCACCGCCATGCTGGACCCCGTCGGGCGGCGGGAGGTGCTGCGCACCGTTGAGGAGCTCCGCGCCGAGACCGGCATGACCGTGCTGCTGATCACGCACCACATGGACGAATGCGTCCGCGCCGACCGGGTCGTGGTGGTCTCCGACGGGGAAAAGGTGCTCGAGGGGACGCCCGCGGAGGTCTTCTCCCAGGTGGAGACCATGCGCTCGCTGGGGCTGGATGTGCCCGCCACCACGGAAGTGCTGTGGGAGCTGAAAAAGGCCGGCATGGACGTGCCTCTCTCGGCGCTGACCCAGGACGACTGTGCCGACGTGCTGGCCGGACTGTTTGCCGAAAAGACCTGAAAAGGAATAATAATATGCCTGATATCCGTCTTGAGTCTCTCCGCCATGTTTACAGCCGGGGAACTCCCTTTGAAAAAACCGCCCTGGACAATGTCAATCTGGACATTCCCTCGGGGCAGTATGTCGCGCTGCTGGGACATACCGGCAGCGGCAAGAGCACGCTCATCCAGCATCTGAACGGTCTGCTGACGCCGACCTCCGGCCGTGTCCTCTTCGACGGAGAGGATATCCACCGCTCCAAGGAGGCCCTGCGGGATATCCGTTTCCGGATCGGTCTCGTGTTCCAGTACCCGGAGTACCAGCTCTTTGAGGAGACGGTCTACCGGGATATCGCCTTCGGACCGAAGAACATGGGGCTCTCGGAGGCGGAGATCGACGACCACGTGCGCCGGGGCGCCCGCTTTGCCGGAGTGGACGAGTCGCTCTTCGACGCCTCTCCCCTGGAGCTCTCCGGCGGCCAGAAGCGTCGGATCGCCATTGCGGGCGTCATGGCCATGAAGCCGGATGTGCTGGTGCTCGACGAGCCCATCGCGGGACTGGATCCGGCAGGCTGCCGCTCCATTTTGAAGAACATCGCCGAATACCACCGCTCCACCGGCAGCACGGTGGTGCTGGTCACCCACGATATGGACGTGGCCGCCAGCCAGGCCGAGCGTCTCGTGGTGATGAAGGGCGGCGCCGTGGCGCTCACCGGCACGCCGGAGGAGGTCTTTGCCCGGCCCGAGGAGCTGCGCTCCATGGGTCTGGATATCCCCGAGGCCGCGGCGCTGGCCCAGGCCCTGCGCGCGCGGGGCGTGGTGCTGCCCTACGCGATCTACACCCCCGGCTACCTCGCCAAAAAGCTCCTTTCCATGAGAGGAGGCGCGCCATGCTGAAGGATATCACTCTGGGCCAGTACTTTCCCGGCGATACCGTCGTACACCGGCTGGACCCGCGGACCAAGCTCCTGAGCGTCATTGTCTATTTTATCGCGCTCTTCACCGCCAGCGGCGTGTTTTCCACCCTTCTGGTGATGTCCACGCTGCTCTTCGCGGTCGCGCTGAGCCGTATCCGCCCGGCCTCCATGCTCAAGGGCATGAAGCCGCTGCTGTTCATCATCATTTTCACGGCCATCCTGAACCTTTTTTACACAGAGGGCACCGTGGTGGCCCGGTGGTGGCTCTTCCGCATCACCGCAGAGGGCATCCGGCGCACGATCATTATGATGCTGCGCATCATGCTGCTGGTCAGCTGCACGTTCCTGCTGACCTACACGACCTCTCCCCTGCAGCTGACCGACGGTCTGGAGCATCTGCTCCGGCCGCTGAAGAAGGTCCGCTTCCCCGTGCATGAGCTCTCGATGATGATGAGCATCGCCCTGCGGTTCATCCCCACGCTGATCGAGGAGACCGACAAGATCATGAGCGCCCAGAAGGCCCGCGGCGCGGACTTCGATACCGGCGGCCTTGTCAAGCGCGCCAAGGCGCTGTTGCCGGTCCTGGTACCGCTGTTCGTCAGCGCTTTCCGCCGGGCCGATGAGCTGGCCACGGCCATGGAGTGCCGCTGTTATCACGGCGGCGAGGGCCGAACCCGGATGAAGACGCTCAAAATGCAGACCGCCGACTATCTGACGCTGCTGTTCTGGTGTCTCGTGCTGGCAGGCGTGATCCTGCTGGTGAGGTCCGGGCTGTGAAAAACGTCGCTCTGCGGCTGCGTTACGACGGCTCCGCCTATCACGGCTGGCAGAGGCAGAAAGCGCTGCCCACCGTGCAGCAGACACTGGAGGAGGCCGTCGAGAAGGTCTGCGGCGAGCGGGTGCACGTCACCGGCTGCGGCCGTACCGACGCCGGCGTACACGCCCTGCGCTACTGTGCCAATTTCCGCAGCGGCATCACCGTTCCCATGGACCGGATGGCGCTGGCCCTCAACGCCAGGCTGCCCGGAGACATCGCGGTGGTCGACGCCTGCGTGGTGGAGGACGGCTTCAACGCCATCGGCTCGTGCCTCCGGAAGGAATACATTTACCGCATCCACAACAGTCGGATCCCCGACCCCTTTCTCGCCAGCCGGGTGTGCTTTTTCCCCTCCCCTCTGGACGTGGAGGCCATGAACCGGGCGGCCGCGGCCTTCGTGGGCACCCACGATTTTGCCGCTGTGCGCAGCGTGGGCACCGAGACGAGATCCACCGTCCGCACCGTACACTGGTGTGACGCGGTACGGGATGGAGAGTTCATCACCGTACGTGTCTGCGCAGACGGTTTCCTGTACAATATGGTCCGCGCCATGGTGGGCACGATGGTATATGCCAGCTACGGCAAGCTCGTGCCCGAGGAGATCCCGGCGCTGCTGGAGACGCGGGACCGGCGTCTGACCGGCCCCACGATGCCGCCGCAGGGCCTCTACATGCACCGTGTCTGGTACGACGGTCCGGCGGGCGATATGATGGCGGCAGGAACTGACAGGTATGACGATACTTTTAAGAGTGAATGATGAGTTCGGACAATAAACCAACCCCCGTCGGCGGTCGGGTCCTTCGGCGGCATCCCATCCGGATCTTTGCCGCCGCGGCCACGCTGCTGATCATCGCGGTGCTGCTGCTGGTGCTCAGCGTGGTGCAGTCCAGGCGGCCCGCCTCGGCGCTCCGCCAGAACGGGTATCTCGGCCCCGCCGACGCGGGCAAGCACTACGCCGCGGCCGGGAACGGCCTGGCCGTGGCCGGCGCCGACCGGATCTGCCTGTACTCCGCCGCCGGAAAGCTGGTCGCGGAAGCGGAGGTCAGCTTCACGCAGCCGGTATGTGTGGGAAGCTCGCTTATGGGCGCATACTATGATCTGTACGCTCCCGGCATCGAGGCGCTTTATCCCGACGGCAGGCACCGTACCGCCGCCACCGAAGGGGCGGTCGCCTTCGCGGATGTGAACGAAACCGGGCTTTTGACCGTCATACTGGAAAAAAGCGACGGCACCAGTGTTCTGATGGTCTATGACACGGATCTGACCGCTCTGTTCCGCTGGGAGCCCGGCAGCGGCTATATCATCAATGCCCGGACCCACGGAGAGGACTCCCTGTGCGTGAACTGCGTGGGCGGCGAAGGCGCGGTGCTCCATTTCTTCCGCATCGACAGCGCCGACGAGCAGGCCCGGCTCGAGCTGCCCGGAGAGCTCGTCTACGATTTTGATTTTCTCACCGACGGCACCCTGGCCGCGGTGACCGGCAGCCGTCTCGTCCTCGTCGGGAGCGACGGTTCGGTGCGCTCGTCTCTGGATTATTCCGGCAGCCATATCGAGGCGTGGTCCCTCGGCGGCGGGTTCGCCGCGGCCGCCACGGTGTCCGGCGAATCCGGCGGGAACGGCGTCATCACCACGGTCGCGCCCGACGGCCGGATCCTGGGCAGCTGTTCCGCCCCAAGACACATCATCGCGCTCTCCGGCGGCAGCGACAGGCTTCTCATCCTGTTTTCGGGCAACGAGTCCACGCTCTACGGAGACGATCTCGAGGAATTCGTCTCCTATCAGCCGGAGGATGACGTGGATCAGGTTTTCCTCACGCCCAACGGCATGGCGTTTTACGCCGGCTCGGGAGGCGTCACGCTGGTGGATTTCGGACGGTAACGGAGGCGCGCCGCGCCATAGAACTACAGGAGGCTGTATATGAGAACGATTCTCAGTCTTGTTTTTCTTATCATACTGGTCTACTGCGGCTGGTCAGGCTATAAGAAAGGGCTGATCATGGGCATATTCAGCATCATCGCCTTCGTGATCTCGGTGTACGGGGCGAATCTGCTGGCCGTGACCTACTCCGGCGAGGTGGTCGACGCGCTGCGTCCCTTCGCCAGCGGGTTCGTGGAGGTCAATGTGGTGGATAAGACGGTCCGTCCCGCCATGGGGCTGGACGCGGTCAACCTGTCCACAGCGGATTTCTTCGCGCAGAATCCCGGACGCGAGAAAGAGTTCTGTGTCCTCACTTACCGGAGCATGGGGATCTTTGACGCGACCAGCGAGCAGATGGCCGATGAGGCCGTGGCTTACGCCCGGGACAACGGCGCGGATATCCTCGACGCGGTCGTGGAGGTGCTGTGCATGCGCATCTCCTTCGTGGGAGCCTTCCTGCTGGCGTTTCTGATGGTGCTGATACTGCTGACCGTCATCGGCAATATTCCCAATATCAGTTTTAAAATACCCAATCTGGACGCCGTAAACGATATCGGCGGCGCGATCCTCGGCGTGGCGCAGGGCGTGTGCCTGCTGCTGGTGGTCGGCTGGGCTCTGAAATTTACCGGCCTGCTGATCCCCCAGGAAACCATAGAAAATACGTTCCTTGTGCCCTGGTTCATGGATCAGTCCGTCCTGGTCGACTATCTCGGCATATAACACAATCCAAACTTTTATTGAACAGGAGTCTGCTATGCAACCTACTCTTTGCGCACGCTGCCATAAAAACATGGCCGTGGTTTTCATCAATCGGATCGAGAACGGCCAGTCCCACCAGGAAGGGCTGTGTCTGAGCTGCGCCCGGGAGCTCCATATCAAGCCCATCGACGATATGATCGCCAAGATGGGCATCAGTGACGAGGAGCTGGAAAACCTGACCTCCGAGATGATGGAGGCCATGCGTTCCCTGCCCGGCAACGGAGAGGGGCTCATGGAAATAGAAAATGACGAAAACGACACGGACGATGACGGAAAGACCGCCACGTTCCCCTTCCTGAACCGCCTGTTCGGCGCGCAGAACGGTCCCCAGAACACCGGCCGCCCCGAGGGCATGGGCTTTGATCCCGCCCAGCGGCCCAAGGAGTCGGGCGAGCGCAAGAGCAAGCACAAGTTCCTTGACAGTTACTGCATCAACCTCAACGAACGCGCCCGGGAGGGCAAGCTTGACAGGGTGATCGGCCGTGCCGAGGAGCTCGAGCGGGTCATCCAGATCCTCAACCGGCGGCAGAAGAACAATCCCTGTCTGATCGGCGAGCCCGGCGTGGGCAAGACCGCCATCGCCGAGGGACTGTCCGAACGCATCGTCAGCGGCGAGGTGCCCTACAAGCTGCGGGATAAGCAGGTCTATCTTCTCGACCTCACGTCCCTGGTGGCGGGCACGCAGTTCCGCGGTCAGTTTGAGCAGCGCATGAAGGGCCTCATCGAGGAGATCCGCCGGGAGGGCAACATCATTCTGGTCATCGACGAGGTGCACAATCTCGTCGGCGCCGGCGACGCCGAGGGCAGCATGAACGCCGCCAACATCCTCAAGCCCGCCCTCTCCCGGGGCGAGATCCAGGTCATCGGCGCCACCACCTTCAATGAATACCGCAAGCATATCGAAAAGGACGCCGCACTCGAACGGCGGTTCCAGCCGGTCACCGTGGCCGAGCCCTCCATCGCCGACAGCGTGGAGATCCTCATGGGCATCCGCAAGTATTACGAGGACTTCCATTCCGTACGTATCTCCGACGAGATGTGCCGCCAGGCGGTGGTGCTCTCCGAGCGATACATCACCGACCGGTTCCTGCCCGACAAGGCCATCGATCTGATCGACGAGGCCTGTTCGGACGTGAATCTGCACAACAAAAACCTTGCCCGGGTGGAGGCCATCAAAAAGGAGTGCGCCGATCTGGACAAGGAGCGGGAGCTGCTGTTGTCCGGCGCTTCCGAGAAAGAGGAGGACTACGCCCGTCTGGCGACCCTGCGCAGCCGGGATCTGCAGCTGAAAAACGAGCTCTCCGTGCTCGAGAGCGAGGCTGTTCCCGAGCTCACCGCGGACAATCTGGCCCGCGTGATCGAGATGTGGACCAAGATCCCCGCCTCCAGCATCCGTGCCGACGAGTATGAACAGCTCGCCGGTCTGGCAGACAGGCTCCGCGCCCATATCATCGGCCAGGATACCGCGGTGGAGACCGTGTGCGCGGCTATCAAGCGCAACCGGGCCGGACTGCAGGCCAAGCGCAAGCCTGTGAGCTTCATTTTCGTCGGCTCCACCGGCGTGGGCAAGACCGAGCTCGTCAAGCAGCTGGCCGCGGATATGTTCAGCACGCCCGAGGCGCTGATCCGTCTGGATATGTCCGAGTTCATGGAGAAATTCAGCGTCTCGCGCATCATCGGTTCTCCGCCGGGCTACGTCGGCTACGACGAGGCCGGACAGCTCACCGAAAAGATCCGCCGCAAGCCCTACAGCGTTGTCCTCTTCGACGAGATCGAGAAGGCCCATCCGGATGTGATGAACATCCTGCTGCAGATCCTCGACGAAGGGCGCATCACCGACGCCCAGGGACGCAGCGTCAACTTTGAGAACACCGTGATCGTGATGACCACCAATGCCGGCAGCGACAAACGGACCGGCAGCGTGGGCTTCAACCAGACCGCCGACGAGCAGGGGCGCGAGAAAGCCGTCAAGGCCCTCAACGATTTCCTCCGGCCTGAATTCATCAACCGCGTGGACGAGATCGTATACTTCAACCGTCTGACGGAGGACAACATCCGTGACATCGCCTCGCTGATGCTCAACGAACTCAAGGCGGCCATGGCGGAGCGCGGCATGGCGCTGAGCTGGGACGAGAGCGTGATCGATTATCTGACGAAGAAGGGCTACAGCGCCACATACGGCGCACGCAACCTGCAGCGGCTCATCCAGAAGGATATCGAGGACGCCATCGCCGCCGAGCTGATCGACAGGCGCCGCAGCAGCGCCTCCCAGGTGGGCGTCACGGTCAAGAACGGCGAGATCCTCGTGATCGCCGTATAAATGATAGGAAAGGGTGCATATCACTTGTCTGAAATAAACGAACTGGCCGCCTACGGCGGCATCGCCTCCTCCCTGCTGTCCATTGGGAACGGCACCGGCACGCTGGAGGATACCCCCGGCATGAAGGAGCGTGTGATCCGGCTCATCCGTCTGCTGCGCAGCGCCATGTATCCCCAGGTGTTCGGAGACGGCTCCGGCGACAATCTGCAGGCATCTCCGGTCGTGGTGACCTACCGTCTGCAGGCCGCGGCGCGGCTGCTGGAGCAGCTTCTGACGATCGTGGAGCCCGGCCGGGAGGATATCGGGCAGCTGGTGCGGCAGTTCATGCAGCAGCTCCCCGAGGTCAAGGCGACTTTGGCGACCGATCTTCACGCGGCCTACGACGGGGATCCCGCCGCCAGGAGCACGGTGGAGATCATGCTCGCCTATCCCGCCTTTGAAGCGATCAGCATCTACCGCATGGCCCACATCCTCTACGGCATGAAGGTGCCCATGCTGCCGCGGATGATGACCGAGTACGCCCACCAGATCACGGGCATCGACATCCACCCCGGCGCGAAGATCGGCAATTACTTTTTCATCGACCACGGCACGGGCGTCGTCATCGGTGAGACGACCACCATCGGCGACCATGTCAAGCTTTACCAGGGCGTCACGCTGGGCGCCAAAAGCTTCGAGCTCGATGAAAACGGCAATCCGGTCAAGGGCATCAAGCGTCACCCGGACATCGGCAGCAACGTGGTCATCTACGCCCACGCCACGATCCTCGGCGGTGATACGCAGATCGGCGACAACTGCGTGATCGGCGGCAACGTATGGCTGACCCACTCGGTGGAGGCCGGACGCAAGGTCCTGCCTGCCGAGGAACGGGGCACGCTCATCATCTGAGCGTTTGTCCGCCCCGGCGCTGCAATTATTCACTCTCTGCATAAAAAACCGCGGCACTGCCGCGGTTTTTCTTATGCGCCGTACATGATGAAGTTTTCCTCTCCGGGCTTATACTGTGAGTATAAGAGGTTTTTTGGTATACGCGGCTCGGCCGGGGTGTGGAGGAGCGCCGCGGCGGCCGCTGACTGAAGAGGAGGTTTTATCATGGCAGTCAAGATCACCGAAAAAGAAAACTATCTGATGTGTCTGCACGGCGAGCAGCCGTACTGGGTCCCCAGCTATTCCTTCGGGCCCATGCCGGGGGCCGCCCGTCCCTGTACCAGCGCGATCTTTCAGCCCCCGTTCATCAATTCCTACCGCAAAGGCGCCAACGGCGGACGGGACGTCTGGGGCGTCAAGTATGTCGGCAGCCAGTCCACCGCCGGCGGTCTGCTCCCCGAGCCCGGCAACTTCCAGCTCGAGGACATCACCGAATGGCGGGACGTGGTCAAGGCCGTCGATCTGAGCGAGATCGATTTTGAAGCGCAGGCCAAGGAAGGCCTGGACCTGCTCTATGCCGTAGGTCTGAATCGCGAGGACTCCTGCCTGGAGTTCAATATGCACGCGGGTTATTTCCAGGATCTCGTGGGCCTGATGGGCTTTGAAAACGCCCTGATCGCCATGGCCGAGGAGCCCGAGGAGGTCTACGCGCTGCTGAGCTTCCTGTGCGACTGGTACACTACCGTGCTCGAGAAGATGATCGATATCGTCAAGCCCGACTGCATCGGCCTGGCGGACGACGTGGCCACCTGGCGCGCGCCCTTCATGTCCGAGAAGACCTACCGCGAGCTGATACTGCCCTTCCACGACCGGGAGGCGAAATTCGGCCGCGAGCGCGGGCTGCCCATCACGATGCACTGCTGCGGCCATGCGCAGGAGCTGACAGACGCCTGGCTGTCCATCGGCGTCAATCAGTGGAACGCGGCCCAGACCAGCAACGATCTGGAAGCCGTCAAGGCGAAGTACGGCAACAAGCTGGTCATCGCCGGCGGCTGGGACGCCCGGGGCCGGCTCCTGGAGCCCGACTGCACCGACGAAGAGATCCGTCAGAGCATCCGCGACACCATCGACCGTCTCGCCAAGGGTGGCGGATTCATGTGGTGCGGCGGCTATCTCGGCGCCGCGGGAGACATGGAGGCCATGCGCCGCAACATGCTCCTGATGGAGGAGTCCGGCAACTACGGCGATACCTTCTACGGCTACGGCAAGGATATCCAGCGCGGCTTCAAGGACGGCAAGGGCTACACCGGCGGCGGCGCGATCTGATCAGAACACGATATATACGGCAAACAGCCGGCTCTTTGCAAGAGCCGGCTGTTTTGATGTTTCGTTGATCGTGAAGCCGCTGCCGTCAGATCAGCACTCGTAGCCGCCGTCTACCTTGATGACCTGACCGTCGATAAAGGCGGAATCATCGGTGGCAAGGAACAGCGCCACGGTGGCGATATCCTCGGGCTTGCCGGCGCGCTTGACCGGGCACTGGTCGATCATGAACTGGAGGACGCCGACGCCGCCGATGGAGTCGACCATGGCCGTGTGGATCAGGCCGGGAGCGATGGCGTTGACCCGGATCTCGGGCCCCAGCTCAAAGGCCATGGACTTCGTCAAGCCGGCAATGGCGTGCTTGGAGGAGACATAGGCGCCGAAGCCGTGGTGCGCGGCAAAGGAGGCCACGGACGCGGTGTTGATGATGACGCCCTTGCCCTTGGCCTTCATGATCGGGGCTGCCTGCTGCATCAGGTACAGCGCAGAGGTGACGTTGACCTTGAAGACCTTGTCCCACTCTTCCAGAGATACCTCCGCCACAGGAGACATGCTGAGCATGCCGGCGTTGTTGACAAGGATATCCAGTGTTCCGTATGCCTCGATCGTCTTGTCGACGAGCACCTTGCAGCCCTCAACGTTGGAGGTGTCGACAATGAGGTACATAGCCTCGCCGCCTTCGGCTTTGATCGCGTCGACAACAGCCTTGGCGCGCTCTTCATTCCGTCCCGTGACAACGACCTTTGCGCCTTCTTTGGCGAAAAGCTCTGCGGTAGCACGGCCCATGCCGGAGGTGGAACCGGTCACGATGGCAACTTTGTCCTGCAGTTTCATTGAGAAAACCCCTTTCATAATATGTTTAAACGATGGTTTGTGCGTGACCGTCGTTTAATCACCTGCAAGTCTATTATAGCCATCTAAATGTACCTATGTCAAGGCACACGCTCCCTTGTTCCCGCTTTTTTACAGCGGGATCTCCACCTGTTCGGCAAGCTCCTGGAGCCTGCGTTCGATCTGTTCGGATATCTCCTGCACCATACGGCTGTTGAGTGCCTTCAGGTCCTCGTTTTCTGTGTCCCGGAGCACGGCCTCACAGCTCGTGCGGATGCGGCTGCGGATCTCCTGCATGCGCCGCGGGGAGATCCCGCTGTGCCTGGTAAAGCGGATCCTGGGCAGCAGATGTGTGTCGGTTTTCTCCTCATCCTCTTTGCCGCTGAGGAGCCCTCCCACCGAGTCAAACCATCCCAGGCGTGGCCCCTCGATCTTCAGACGGGAGCCCGAGAGGGTCAGGCGCCGGATGGACAGCGGCAGATCCATGCTCATCAGCTTTTCGTCGATGGCCTTCTTTCCCATGGCGTGGCTGGCCAGCAGCACGACAAAGGAGATGATGAACCCGATCAGCATCCCCAGCGGCCCCTCGGCAATGAGCACCACGCCGCTGCCGCCGCAGAGCATCGCGACCAGGATCGAGATGACGGAATCCACGAATACCGCCGCCCAGGTCAGGCTGTCTCCGGCCAGGACCTCCCGGGCGTCGATCTTCTCCAGAATGTGAAAATCGCTGGCCGACAGTCCCGAGGAGATGCCCAGGGAACGCTCCGGCACGTGATAGGCGCGGCAGATCCGGGAGGTATGCTGCTCCAGCGCGTCGGAAACGGACATCAGCCAGTCGGTGATGGGCTGGAACAGGCACTCCTTGGCCCCCTCCGAATACAGATACAGCTTGATGCGCTCCTGCAGCACCTTTTCCATATCGCTGAGCCTGCGGATGCCCCCGTCCCGCCATTCGAGCAGTACCGGCTCCACCGCCTGCTCCGTCAGCGGGTCGAGAAGGGCCTCCATCACGCTGCGGTACAGGTCGTTGAGCTTGCCGGCGATGATGCCCTCCACTACATTGGATTCGATCAGCGCCTGCACGTCCGCGCGGAAATGCCGCAGATCGTCGTCGATGCGGCCGCACCACGCAAGTCCCCGGGCCACGCTGAATTCCGGCTCCCTGTCGGCGTAGATCACGGCTTCGGGAAAGATTTCACGGCACCACTCGCGGACCTCCTCCATCTTGGAGACACCGCCGGTCAGAAACAGCAGCTCGGGCTGCTGCCGGCCGATGCTGTCCCGGACCTGCCGAAGTCCATCGCAGAACACCGCGCGGAAGGATCTCCCGCCGAGCTGAGCGCAGGGCCGGTCCGTGAGCCGCTCGGACATGGCGCGGTCCATGACGAGATCGAGGATCACAGGCTCCTCATAGGTGATGAGCAGCGATTCGCTGCATTCCTCCTCGTCCCGGTGCTCCATCGGGCGTGAATAATAGGTCTCCTTGAGCTGTCTGGCCTTGAGCTCGCAGTCCACGCGCCAGCTCTCGCTGCGGCTGAACACCCGGCGCAGGGTCTCCACGCCGGGCGATGCCTTCACGCATTCCTCCAGCAGCAGCTCATCCATGACGCCTCCGCCCAGATGCACCTCGCCGCCGGTACGGATCTCGGTCTCTTTGCCCTTGTCGATATAGGCAAAATCCGTGGTCGAGGAGCCGATGTCCACCACCAGCACGGATTTTGTGCGCAGATCCACGTAATCGCGGACGGAATTGGACTGGATCGCGCCGACCATCACCGCCCGGGACTCGGACACCACATGGGGATCGGGAAAGCCGAGTGTCTCAAAGATCCGCTGGTAGCGCTCCCTGGCCGATGCGTCCCAGCCCGCGGGACAGCCCACATATACGCTGTTGCTCTTTTCTCCGCCCACCATGGCGCCGCTGTCCCGCAGCGATTCAAAGACCCGCGCCGAAAAATCCCGGATCAGTGCCGCGCTGTCGGACTGCGCGGCGAGAAAGCGCTGCTTGAACCGGGCGGCGCTGCGCACCGCCGCGGCCGCGGACCGTGCCGCGCTGCTGCCGATGCGGACCTCACCGTTGGGCATGACAGCCCAGACCGTGATGACGATCCGGCGGCCGTCCACTTCCACGATCTCCGGCACCCGGCCGGAGCTGTCCACCCGCGCGACGGCGCTCTCGCCGTCGCCGAGGTCAAATCCCCAATACTGCATTTTCTCTCCTCCGCCGTCAGTCTTCGTGCTCCGCAGCCCGTCCCGGCTGCAGCAGCTTTCCGTCGCACAGCAGCGCCGGACGCAGCGTCCGGGTCTCCTGCGTCGTGGGCAGCATCTCAAACATCACGGCGTTGTCGCCATGAAAGCTCTCCGCTTCGATCCCGCGCTTTTTCAGATACGGCTGCACCTTTTTGAGCTGGCGCAGGGAATAATCGCCGTTCCCGGAATACAGCGCCTCCAGCAGATCGCCCATGAGGGCGAGCTCCTCGGGATCCATCTGCTGTCCGTCGGACTTGCGGGCCGCGGCCTGTTCCGCTTCCCAGGAGCGCATCTGCGCGGCAAAGCCGTCGATCTTGCGGTCCATCGTCTCCCCTGTACGGCAGATCGTCTTCCACACGGTTTCGGCGTCCAGTCCGGCCTGATAGCTGGCCTCCTTCCGGGAGATCCACAGCCGTCCGGCCGCGAAGGAAAACACCGCGCACAGCACGCTGAGCACGACCCCGGCCGTTGGGATCCGGTCGATCAGCAAAACGGCGCCCAACGCGCAGATCACGCCCGTGAGCAGCGTCGCCACCGCGCCCATGCGCACGGAGCTCCTGCCGCCCTCCTTTACCACCGTGCCCGCCTGCAGCAGGCCGAGCATGTCGGTCACCGACGCGGTCATGGCGTCAGCCATCGCCTGGCGGGACCAGTCCTCGGAGGCGGCGGCGTTATACCGCAGCAGCACCTCTCCGAAGGCGGTGCGCAGCCGCTCCGTGCTCAGAGCCCGGTCTTTGTCGAAGGCGCTGTCCGCGCGCAGCTCGTTTCGAAGCCTGTCCTCATCCACACGCAGCAGGCTTTCCATGGTGACGCTGTCCATATGATCCGCCTCCCCACATATTTCTGTCTGTATTGTAAACTATTTTATTCTCCCGTTCAACAGGCAAACGGAGTTTGTTCCCCGACAGCCGGACAAAACAGCCTCCCGTGTGTCCCGCGCAGCGGCAGGGACGGGAAAAGAACAAAAACGCCCATGAACCCGGGACGAATTTTGTGCTGCCGTCATAGTGCTCTGCCGCGCGGATCGGAGTATAATGCCATTCGGTATAATAGTTTTGGTCG
>JAFXYJ010000166.1 GCA_017541825.1 Oscillospiraceae bacterium
AGCAGGGCCTCCGGCTCCAGCCGCCAGGCCTGAGCCTTCATGCCGTAGCTTCGGGCAGCCACGAGGATGTTTTTGGCGCTGGCGCCGTCCATGGAGACGCCGCAGTCCACGCGGGCCTGCTCCAGAGGAATCCACTTGTGGTAGTAATGCATGATCATGGTGAGGGAGGCGGCGCCGCACTCGAGGGCCTCCATCTGCATCACGACGGGGACCTTTACCGCGCCCTTCTTTGCCGGCTGCCGGATCTTTTCTTTTTTCATACCGGCGCCTTCCTCAGTTGAACAGCAGCTTCATCACCTGGGTTTGACGGAAGACGACCCGGGCGTCGTATGTCCCGTCGGAGAGCGCGGTGTCGGCCAGTGCAAAGAACCGGCCGCTTTCGTCCCAGCCGACGCTGATGATGTAAGATTCGCTGTTGCCCACCGTGACCTTCATGCCGGAACTCACGTTCTGGAACTGCCCGGATTCGAACCAGACGGTCATCACGCCGTCCTCCACCTGAGCCACGCCGTCGGCATGGCTGTCGATGCTGGCAAAAGAGCCCCACACCAGCAGTCCCGCCAGCAGAACGATCACCGCGCACAGCACCATCCAGATCGAGGGGTTGGTGATGCGCAGATAGTCGTTGAGCTGCTCCGGGGACTGGATGCGGTCCATGCTCTCCTTGCGAAACAGGTCCGAATGCTCCATGGGGTCCTCCTCTCTGTCAATGAGGCAAAGGAATGACGGCCCGTTCTTCCGGCAGAGGCCGGCAGACGTCTGCGGGTCAATAATGATCATTTTAGACATTATACACATAATGGCGGGATTTTTCAACAAATATCCCACACAGATATGCCCGCCCGGAGAGAATTCCTTTCTTTTGCGGAATCGAAGGAACACGGCCGGACCGGCGCCGCCCGAAAAATAAAAAAGCCCGGGCACTTGTTTTTCGGCGGAAAACAGGTATAATCATACTGTATATGTGTGAAATGGCCGGGAGGATCGCCCACGGTCCCCCGCGGAAAGCAGATACTATCGGGAAAAGGAGAAAGCTATGCTGAATATCAACAAAACGATCGACGGCGACAATCTCTGCGTTGCGCTGGCAGGCCGGCTCGACACGGCGACCTCTCCCCAGCTGGAGGAAGAACTGAAATCCGCGCTGGACGGCATTTCGACGCTGGTCATGGATTTCAAGGAGCTGGAGTACATCTCCTCCGCCGGACTGCGGGTGCTGCTCTCCGCCCAGAAGCTGATGAGCGAACGGGGCGGCATGAAGGTGACCAATGTGAACGAAGTCATCATGGAGATCTTTGAGGTCACAGGTTTTACCGATATTCTGACCATCGAGTAAAGGGATGTCGGCCGTGTCGGAGGGAACGACAGGATGAAAGAGATCTCAATGGAGGCGCGGACCGAAAACATCGACGCCATCACCGATTTCATCAACGCCGGGCTGGAGGCTCTGGACTGCCCCCTGAAGGCGCAGACGCAGATCGACGTGGCCGTCGACGAGATCCTCGCCAATATTTCCAGTTACGCATATGCCCCGGGCGTTGGGACGGTCACTGTCCGGTTCGAGGCCGAAGCGGATCCCCCCGCGGCGGTGATCACGTTCATGGATACCGGGATCCCGTTCGATCCGCTGCAGAACGCGGATCCGGACATCTCCCTGCCCGCGGAGGCGCGGGAAGTCGGGGGACTGGGGGTTTTCCTGGTGCGCCGGATCATGGACGAGGTCCGCTATGAGCATCGGGACGGCATGAACGTCCTGCAGATCAAAAAGTATTTTTGACCGCGACCCCGCGGCCCCGCAGACGGCGGCAGACGCGCCGCCGGGGCAATACCGGCGCCTGCCGGTCAACAGCAGACAGCCGCCCGAAACGGGCGGCTGTCTGCTGTTGATATTCTGTTTTTCCGCGGCCGCGCGTTCGCGCAAGGACGCCCGTGCGGCGGACGCCTCACACGCAGGTGTATCCGCCGTCCACGGCGACGATCTGGCCGGTGACGTAGCTGGACTCCTCGGCGCCGAGGAAGATCGCGGCGGGGTTCAGCTCGCCGTAGTTGCCGTAGCGGCCCATGGGTACGGACTGCTTGGCAAAGTTCTGGAAATACTCGGAATCCAGCGTCTCGGTGGTCAGCTCGGTGTAGAAATAGCCCGGGCAGATCGCGTTGACGGTGATGCCGCACCTCGCCAGCTCGGCGGCGGCGCCGCGGGTGAAGTTGACGACGGCGCCCTTGGTCGCGTGGTAGGCGATGGTCGGGATGGCGGTGTTGCCCACCAGACCGTAGATGGACGCGATGTTGATGACGCGGCCGTAGGTCTGCTTGCCGGCCTCGATGTTCTTCTTCATGTAGCCGGCGAAGATCTTGGTGACCTCGAACACGGAGGTCAGGTCCAGATTCAGAGTGAATTCCCAGTCTTCCTTTTTGTAGTCCACCAGCGGAGTACCCGTTCCCCGTTCACCGCCCGCGTCGTTGACGATGACTTCCACGTGGCCGAACTTGACGTCGATCCCGGTGATCGCGTTTTCGATCGACTCGGTGCTGGTCACGTCGCAGGCGATGGGCAGGACTTCGACGCCGTACTTCTCCGACCATTCCCTGGCGCTGGCCTCCAGCCGTTCGACGCGCCTGGCCATGAGGACAAGATTGGCGCCGCACTTGGCGTACCCCTCGGCCATCTGCTTGCCCAACCCGGAAGAAGCGCCGGTGATGGCTACGACTTTTCCCTTGTAATCGAACATGAAACGTACCTCCCTGATAAAATTTGATTGGATCTCTCCGTATATTGAAAGCATATCACGCGCCGATTGCATTTACAAGCCCCTCGGGGGGTTATAATGCCTGAAATTTCACGATTTATGCAATCCGGAACAAAAAACCTGCGCCGTGAGCGGCCGGGCGCTGCCCGGAGGCCGTTTTGTGACACGTTCCGTTCCGATGCCTTGCAATCCCCGAAGAGAAGACTTATAATGGATCGCGGAGGAAGGGAGCCGACGGGCTTTCTTTCCCGAGGAAAAAGGAGAATGTGAACCGGTGAAGATCTTTTACTGGTCGGACTATGCCTGTCCGTACTGCTATATCGGAGAGACAAATCTGAAGGCCGCGCTCAATGAGCTCGGCATCGACTGCCTGCCGGAAATGAGAGCGTTTGAATTATCGCCGGACGCCTCGCGCGTCTGTCCCGGACCGACCAGGGATCTCGTGGCAAAAAAGTACGGCCTGACCGCAGAGCAGGCGGAGGCGAGCATGCAGCGCATCAACGAGATGGCGGCAGATGCGGGGCTTTTCTTCGACTTCGGAAAAACCCGGTACACCAGCACGTTTGACGCGCATCGGCTGACCAAACTGGCCCGCAGCGTGAGCCCGGAGCAAGCCGACGCGCTCTCGGAGCGGTTTTTCAGGGAAAACTTCAGCAACGGCTCTCAACTGGCGGACCACGAGGTCCTGCTCTCCGCCGCGCTGGCCGTGGGAATGGAGGAGGACGCGGTCAGGGAAGTGCTCTCATCCGACGCCTATACCGATGAAGTCCGCGCGGATGAACAGACTGCCAGGCGATACGGCGTGACCGGCGTGCCTTATTTTGTGATCGACGGAGAGTTCGCCGTTCCCGGCGCGCTGGGAACGGCGGAGATGATCGGCGTACTGCGCCGGATCCTGGATCGCAGACCCGCATAAAGCAGGACCGTCCCACGCCGAAATGATCGGAAGGCCCCGTGTTTCTGTCGAAACACGGGGCCTTCCGCCGTACTCCGGGGATACGGGACGGATCCGCGCGGATCTCTTTCGCGGATCCCGGACTCAGATCACGAGATGCTTCAGCCGCTCAAACTCCGCCGGGACCAGGGAACGTATCTCCGCGGCCTCGAGCAGCCGGAAGCCCTCGTACCGGAACTGCGGCGTCGTCGCGCAGGACAGGAAGCAATAGCCGGTCTTGTCGAGGTTTTCCGCGGCAAAGACGGCGCCCCTGGGGATGACGGCCATTGCGGATTGTCCTTCCCCGGCCCCGAGGACGGTCTGCGTCACCTTCCCGTCGAGCAGCACGGTGACCGTCAAAGGACATCCCTCGTGATGGTACCAGATCTCGTCGCAGTCGATCTGGTGGAAATGGGAGATATCGTCCTCTTCCAGCAGAAAGTATATGCTGCCCATGAAGGCTCTGCCTTCCAGATCGAACGGAGAGGTATACACCTCCGCGAACCATCCGCCCTCGGGGTGCCGTGTCAGGCCGTATTTGCGTTTCAGCTCTTCTGCTCTTTTCATGGGAAGCAAGCCTCGTTTCTGTTATTCGGCGCAGAGCTCGCTCTGCCGCTGCCGCTATTATAGACCGCCATCGGCAAAGACGCAATGACCTGCGCCGACAAATCCGGAAATCGGCAGGCATATATGATCTTCCGTGTGACGGAAACCGAGGCTTCTGAAGCCGCCCTTCAAACTGCTGGTCTGACCTCTCTGACGCAGGCGGGTGTTGCTTCGTTTTAATGTGAAAACAAGCAGGCAGTGATAAGCCTCCTTGTTTTTGGTTGATTTGATCATATATGTGATAATTAACGGTTGACACGGTCAAAAATGTATGATAAAATATGTTTGTATCAAACATAAGGGACGGAGGAACCATGAGCTACGACTACCGTGAGGCAATGAAGCTGGTCAATCAACTGTGCTTCCCGCTTTATGCCGCCGCGAGGAATGTGACCAACCTCTATACGCCCTGGCTGAAGCCGTTGGGGCTGACCTATACGCAGTATATCGTTTTTCTGGTCCTGTGGGAGAAGGACGGCGTCTCGGTCACGGAGATCGGCGAAAAGCTGATGCTGGATAACGGAACGCTCTCCCCTCTGCTGAAAAAGCTTGAGCAGGCCGGGTACGTGGAAAGGCGTCGGCGCCGGGAAGACGACCGCGTGGTGGAGATCACACTTACAGAGGAAGGCAGGGCATTGCAGGAAAGAGCAAAGGACGTTCCGTTCAAGGTGGCCGGCTGCCTTGACCTGCCGGCCGAAAAAGCGCAGCAGCTCTATTCCCTGCTGTATGAACTGCTGAACAACCAATTGGGCAGAAATAAAAACAATCGGAAGGAGCAGAACAATGAAGACAGTGTATGATTTTACGGTGAAGGACAGACAGGGCAGCGACGTCAGCCTGTCAGAGTATCGGGGCAAGGTGCTGCTGATCGTCAATACGGCCACCAGCTGCGGCTTCACCCCGCATTATGAACCCCTGGAGGAGATGTACAGGGACATGAAGGATCGGGGCTTTGAGATCCTGGATTTCCCCTGCAACCAGTTCGCCAACCAGGCGCCCGGCAGCGACGAGGAGATCCACGAGTTCTGCACCCTCAAGTTCGGCACGGAGTTCCCGCAGTTCAAAAAGATCGACGTCAACGGCGAGACCGCCGATCCTTTGTTTGCCTGGCTGGCCGCGGAAAAGCCCTTTGAAGGCTTCGGAAAAGGTCTCAAGCTCGCCGCGCTGAAGAAGTTTTCCGACATGAATAACAAGCAGTTCGGGGAGAAGGCCTATATCAAATGGAACTTCACGAAGTTTCTGATCGACCGGGAAGGCAGGGTCGTCGCGAGATTCGAGCCTACGGCGGATATGAAGGAAGTCAGAGACGCGGTCGTCGCCGCGCTGTAAACAGGGCAAACGATAAGGAGGAAAGCCAAAGTGAAGATCAAAGCAGTAAAACTCTATGAGAACGGATTCATGACCCAGGCCCTTGCCTTCGGCGGCGAGGGGATGGATGGGATCGATCCGACGATAAAATACCGTTCCAGCCTGCAGAACTATGTGATCGATACCGGAGCAGAGGTCATTCTGGTGGATACTGGTATGCCTTCGGAAGTCCCGGACGCCATTCCCGATGAAAAGACGCTTATCTACATGGGCAGCAAGGTCAATTCTTACGTGGATGCTTTGGCAGCGCTTGGATACAAGCCGGAACAGGTCGGTAAGATCCTGATCACCCATAAGCACGCGGACCATACCGGCGAGCTCCGCGCTTTTCCGAATGCGAAGATCTATGCCTCCCGGGAGGAATGCAAAGCCGACGAACTGCAGTACCCCAATGTGGTCCCGGTCGATTTCACGGACGGCCCCTATGCAAACTTTGAAAAGAGCCGGAAGATTGCCGACGGCGTGTATTACATCGAGGCAAAGGGCCATACGACCGGAAACAGCATCGTGATCGTGGAAGACGACGGGCTGTATTACATGATCCACGGTGATGTGACTTATACGGACGAAGCCCTGTACGCCAATAAGCTCTCCATTGTCTTTGAAGACATTGCCGCGGCCAGAAAAACGCTGGACGCCGTACGGGAGTTCATTGCGGCCCATCCGACGGTCTATCTCTCCACCCACACGCCCCTCGGCTATGAAAATCTGGAAGTGAAGGCCGTGGTCGATCTGGATAATCCCCCGGAGAGCAAGCCGGTTGGCGATATCGTGATCAAAGAGGCCAGCGGAAAGTATATCTGCTCGGTCTGCGGCTATGTTTACGACCCCGCGGAACATGACGGCGTCGCATTCGAGGCCCTGCCGGAGGATTGGAAATGCCCGCGCTGCAAGCAGCCGAAGGATAAGTTCAACAGAGCGTGATTTATACTCATCTCCCATAAAACCCGTTGTTTTATGGGAGATGAGTATCAGGAGAAATCTATGGATAAAGTGGAAGAGTCCCGCGAAAGAACGATTATAAAGACCAGTATCATCGGGATCATCGCCAATGTGTTCCTTGCCGGTTTCAAAGCCGTGATCGGGCTGATTACAAACTCCATTGCCATCGTCCTTGACGCGGTCAATAACATTTCCGACGCCGGCAGCTCCCTGATCACCATTATCGGCACGAAGCTGGCAGGCAAAGAGCCGGATAAAAAACACCCGTTTGGTTATGGGCGGATCGAATACCTGAGCGCCATGATCATTTCCGTGATCGTGCTGTACGCCGGCATCACATCCTTCGTAGAATCCGTCAAGCAGATCATCCGTCCGGAGACGCCGGAGTATAATACGATCTCTTTGATCATCGTTGCTGTCGCCGTCGCGGTGAAGATCCTGCTGGGCCGCTACGTCAAGAGCGTCGGCGTCAAGGTGCATTCGGATTCTCTCATCAACTCCGGCGAGGACGCCACGCTGGATTCCGTCATATCGGCCTCGACCCTTGTAGCGGCCGGTGTTTTCCTCATTTTCCATGTTTCTCTGGAAGCCTGGCTCGGCGCGATCATCTCCGTCATCATCATCAAATCCGGCATCGAGATGCTGCGGGACACGATCTCGCAGATCCTTGGGGAACGCAATGACACGGAGCTTGCCAAAGCAATTCACGATACCGTTGTGAGCTTTCCGGGGGTGGAAGGCGCGTATGACCTGGTTTTGAATAACTACGGTCCCGATTCCTGGAACGGCTCCATCCACATCGAAGTCCCGGACACCTATTCGGCCGACCAGCTGGATCAGATGATCCGCGAGATCATGATGAAGGTTTACAGCGAACATCATGTCATCCTTACGGCGATCGGTGTCTATTCGGTGAACACGAAGGACGAGGAGATCATTCAGGCAAAGCATAAGGTTGAGGAGATCGTCTTTTCCCATGAGCATGTCAGGCAGATGCACGGCTTCTATCTGACGAAGGATGAAAAAAAGATACGTTTTGATATTGTGATCAGCTTTGAAGCCAGGGATCGCAGAAAGCTGTACGATGAAATAGTTGCCGACGTACAGAAGGCATTCCCGGACTATTCCCTTCAGGCGACCATGGACACGGATTTTGCGGAAGAATGATTATTTCAATTCAAATACCATAAGATGATCAGCGAGTAAAGAATTGCGCCGCAAAACAAAGGAAACGCGGAAAACTCATCTGCCCAAGCGCAGGCGTTTTCCGCGTTTTTCTTCCCGCATGGGTCGCTGTATGGGTCAGCAGATATTTCTCACCCCAAATCATGACGAACCCCCCATGTTTCCGACGAAACACGGGGTTTCTTATCACGCCTTGAGGGGATTGCGGCCTGGCGCCGACGGGGGCGGAAACAGGGAGGCCGCAATTGCCGCAGCCGCGCCGCCAGCAGGCAGGCCATGGCGCCTGCCGCCGCCGGCAAATGCGGCAAGGTGGGATTCGACCTGGCCTGCGGGGCAGGCCACCCCGGGTTGCAAGGCGCCCCCGGCGCCTTGCCAAGCGCCCTCGGGTTCGAATCCCACGAAAAAGAATTCCAAATGCAAAGCTCCCCCACCTGACGGTGGAGGAGCTTCACATTTGGCACGCCTTGAGGGATTCGACCTGCCCTTCGGGGCAGGCCACCTCGGGTTGCAAGGCGCCCCCGGCGCCTTGCCAAGAGCCCTCGGGTTCGAATCCCCTCTGGAATTCCAAAACAAAACGGCCACCCCTGACGGGATGACCGTTTGTTTTGGCACGCCTTGAGGGATTCGAACCCCCGACCTTCTGGTCCGTAGCCAGACACTCTATCCAGCTGAGCTAAAGGCGCATTTCCTGAGCGCCTAACGATAATAGCACAGCGATATTGGAAATGCAAGCCTTTTTTCCTGCGGGCGCAAAACTTTTTCCCGAGGGGTCAGCGGCCGAACACGCAGGACACGTCGTCGATCACGTCGCCCATGTTTTTCAGAGCGCGGCTGAGCATCTTTCTGCCGTCACGGCGGTTCTGCGGCGCCATCATCATCCCGATGGTGCCTCCGGCGATCATGCCGATCCCGAGCCCGGTGAGAAACTTGCGGTTATCCATATGCACATCCTCCTGTCAATGATTGCAGGAGTAGTATATCCCTTCCGGGCGAAAAACGATGCCGCGCCGCATGACAATAATGCCCATGACTGGCAATTTACGCCAGGCGGCAGTGATAGCAGTTCCACTCCTCGGCGCGGAAATGTTCCTCGACGACGAAACCCGCCCTTTTGAGCGCGGACTCGACCTCCGCCTCCCGGCCGTCGATCACGCCCGAGCACACGAAGTCGCCGCCGGGGGCAAGGAAACGCTTTGCGATCGGCGCCAGGGGGATGATGACGTCGGCTACGATGTTGGCCAGCACGAGGTCATAGTCCCCGCCCAGCGCGGCGCGCATCCCCTCATCGGAGAGCACGTCGCCGGCATAGACCCGGAACCGGTCGCGGCCGATGCCGTTGAGGGCGGCGTTGGCCTCCGCCACATCGGGGGCTTTGGGGTCGATGTCGCAGCCCACGGCCTCCCGGCAGCCCAGGACCAGCGCGCCGATGGCGAGGATCCCGCTGCCGCAGCCCAGGTCCAGCACCCGTTTGCCCGGGGCGGACAGGCGCTCGACGGCCTCCAGGCACATGCGGGTGGTGGCGTGACTCCCGGTGCCGAAAATCAGACCCGGGTCCAGCCGCAGGGGCGCCCGGCCCTCCGCGGCGGCGTCCTCCCAGGCGGGCACCACCAGCAGCCTCTCCCCGACGGGGATCGGCGCATAGTACTGCTTCCAGTTGTTTTCCCAGTCCTCGTCGGCGATCAGCGCCGTGGAGACGGTGAGCCCCGCGCCGCGGACGCGGCCGAGCACCGCCTGCCCGTCTGCGTCCTGGGGCAGCCAGAATTTGACCCGGGACACGCCGCGGAACCGCTGCGCCAGCTCCTCGTCCACATAGTCCCAATAGGCGCGGTTGTTTTCGAGGAATTCGCGGAAATCCCGCTCATCCTCTACGGACATGCCCTCGACGCCCAGCCCGGCGAGCCGATCGCACAGCTCCTCCGTATCGCCGGAGCAGTCCACGGAACATTCGATCCACTGCAACGGGAAAGACCTCCTGTGATCGTTTTTACAGCGCGAGCGCCACCGGATCCCGGACCGTCATGCTCCCGGGGGTGACGTCGCAGTCATAGCAGAGGATCTCCACGCCCGCATCCTGCGCCTGCCGCAGTGCGGCGGCGAAGGCCGGGTCGGTGTCCTCATTGGGCGAAAAACGCGCGCAGCCGCGCATCTGCAGCAAAAACAGCGCGCAGGCGCCGTGTCCGGCGGCCTTCGCCGCCATGAGCCCGCGCAGATGCTTCACCCCGCGTTCGGTGGGCGCGTCGGGAAAGAGCGCCGTGCCGTTTCTCTCCAGCGTGACGCCCTTGACTTCGACATAGGTCTTCTGTTCCCCCCGCTCCAGGCAGAAATCGAAGCGGGAATCGCCGCAGACCCGCTCCGGAAACAGCGCCCAGCCGGGGAAAAGCCGCCGCAGCAGCTCCGCGGCGGCGGCGTTCGGCGCCTGGGAATCCACATTCACGATCTGATCGCCCTTGCGTACGGCAATGAGGTCATACCGCGTCTTCCGCGCCGCGCCGGTCCCCGGACAGAGGAACACCTCCGCGCCGGGCCGCAGCAGCTCCCGCAGACGGCCGGTATTCTTCACGTGCACGGTCTCCGGCGCGCCGTTGAGCTCCACGCGGGCGATAAAGCGGTTGGGCCTGTCGAGGAAGACGGCGGGCACGGCACGGCTATAGCGCATGACGGCCCCGCTTCAGTGCCCGGGCCAGAGCCCGCTGTTCCTTTTTGAGGAGCAGCCCGGCCAGCGGACGGTACACGGCGTTGAGCTTCGCCGCGTCCAGCTCCACCTGATCGGTGCGGATCGTGCCGTCCTCGCCCAGCGATTCCAGCCGGACCTGATGGCTCCACAGCCGGAGCTTCTTCGAGGAGCCCTCCAGCAGGTGCGTGCGTTTTTCCCCGTCGAAGCGCAGCCGGTCGATCCTGCCGACCAGGGCCGCGTCGCCGGTCGGATACAGACGCATCCGCTCCCAGATATCCTCCGCGCTCCCGTCGAGCACAGCAGTGCGCGTCACGGTGACGCACTGCCCCAGATCCCGGATCAGGCGCGCTTCGGCCAGATCCGGCCGCGCCGCGGCGAAGCACTCGCCCTTGGGCAGCTTTTTGATCGTCAGCCGGTTCAGGGAGGGGACGGCCTCCAGCAGGGCCTCCCGGGTCTTCTTGGCGGCCTTGTCCTTTGCGCCGGCCCAGTGGATGAGCTTTGTTTCCGTCGGCCCGCCGCCGATGCCTTCCCCCGCGGCGAAGGCCCCCTCAAGCACGCAGGCGCGCAGGCGTATGCTGCCGCGCAGCACGAGCCGCAGCAGCAGCCCGGCCCCCTCGGCCAGCCCGTACCCGCCCCAGATCCGGCCGGAAAACTGTTCCGTCAGCATCTGCTCAAGGGCGTCGAGACGCGCGTCTTCGCTCTCGTCCGCGGAAAAGACAGGCACGAGAAGATAATAGGTTTTTTCCAGCTTCGGCATCCGGGAGAGCAGCGCATCGGCGTCGATGCCGGCCCCGCCCAGCAGCAGGACCACAGCCCCGTCGTTCCTGCCGCAGATGTGCAGTTCCATATGCGACCTCCTGTCTGAAGGATCCTATCCGAGCAATTCCTCCGCCCGCAGCTCCCGGAGGGCAAAGCGCGCGTCCCCGGCGGCGGAGGCCGTCGATATGACGCAGTCCCCCCGTCGGAGCGAGCAGAGCGAGAACGCCGCCCCACCGAAGACCGCCGGCTCCCCCGGCAGCACGGAAAAGCTGTCAAAGGCCCCGGCCATCCCGACGCCGAGGCACTTGAGCACGGCCTCCTTGCGCGTCCAGAGCACCGTGAAGCCGTCCTCGCCGAGGGTCGGGAGCGCGGCCAGCTCACCGGGCGTCAGCACCCGGCGCAGCAGGGCCGGACGGGGAGAGACGAGACGCTGCACGTCGACGCCCACGTCCGTGTCGTCCAGGGCGATCACCGCGGCCTCGCCGCTGTGGGAGAGGCTCAAACAGCGCCCGCCGGGGAAATACGGCTTTCCGCCCGGCGCGAAAAGCGGTTCGCGGCCCGGGAAAAAACGGGCCAGCAGCAGTCCCGCGCCGACGCTCCGCAGCCGGGCGTCCTCCCGCAGCAGCCGCACGGCCCTGGCCCGTCGCTCCGGCCCCAGGCGCTCCATGGCTTCCGCAAGACGGCCCCGCAGCGGCGCCAGATCCAGAAAATACACTTCCATGCCGATATTATACACGCACAGCGCAGAGGCTTTCAACGCTTTTTTCCCAAATGCCGGAAATGACTTGCGCAAATGCCGGCGGTCTGTTAATATACTTAGTTAAGAAATAAACAAAATGGACGGTCAATACAATGAAATACGCAAATTGGAAGGTGCCCGCCCGGGGACCCGATATTTCGCGTGCGCTGGTCGCTTCGGGATGTACGCCGCTGCTGGCGGCCATCCTGCAGCTGCGCGGCTTGCGTGAGCCGGAACAGGTCCGCGCCTTTCTCAACGGCGGCGCGGAGCAGCTCTCCGATCCTCTGGAGCTCGCGGACATGATCCCGGCGGTACAGCGGCTCAGCCGCGCCATCGCTGTGGGCGAGCATGTGGCGGTCTACGGCGACTACGACGTGGACGGCATCACCGCGGCCTGCCTGCTGACGGATTATCTCCGGGGCAGGGGCCTCACCTGTGAGACCTACATACCCGACCGGCTCAACGAGGGCTACGGTCTCAATCTCAGCGCCATCGACATGCTCTGCGACAAGGGCGTGACGCTGATCATCACCGTGGACTGCGGCGTGACCAGCCTGGAGGAGACGGCCTATGCCGCCGCCCGGGGCGTGGACATGATCATCACCGACCACCATGAGTGCCGCGAGGCGCTGCCCGACGCGGAGGCGGTGGTGGACCCCAAGCGCCCGGACAGCGCCGGGGCGGGGGACACCCTCGCCGGTGTGGGCGTGGCCTTCAAGCTCGTGTGCGCCATGGACGGCGACGCCGGACGGATGCTCGAGCGCTACGGCGATCTGGTGGCCGTGGGCACCGTGGCGGACGTGATGCCGCTGTTGGGGGAGAACCGTTTCATCACCAGCTTCGGCCTGCGCCAGATCGCCCGGGGCCGCTGCCGGCCTGGCTTCCGCGCGCTGATCCAGGAGGCGGGCGTGGCGGACAAACGCCTGACGGCCTCCACCATCGGCTACTCCCTGGCCCCGCGCATCAACGCCGCGGGCCGTCTGGGCATGACGGAGCTGGCGGTGCGCCTGCTGGAGACCGAGGACCGGCGGGAGGCCGGGGCACTGGCCGCGGCGCTGTGCGATCAGAATCGGCGGCGGCAGGAGCTGGAGCTCGGCATCTGGAAGGAAGCCGCGGCCCTGCTGGGCGACACGCAGCCCACTACCCCCATCGTCCTGGCGGGGGAGGGCTGGCACCCCGGCGTCATCGGCATCGTCGCCTCCCGGCTGACCGACGCCTACGGCGTCCCGGCGGTAATGATCTGTCTCGACGGGGAGAACGGCAAGGGCTCCTGCCGGAGCACCGGCGCCTTCAACCTGTACGAGGCGCTGTCCGCCTGTTCGGATACGCTCGAGAGCTTCGGCGGCCATGCCATGGCCGCGGGCATCACGGTCCGGGCGGACCGGGTGGACGAGCTGCGCGCCAGACTCGGGGAATACTATCTCGCACACCCGGACCGGACCATCCCGGCTCTGGAACCGGAAATGCGCATCGAGGACCCGGCGCTGCTGAGCATGGAATGCGTGGAATCCCTGGACCGGCTGGAGCCCTGCGGCAACGGCAACCCCAAGCCGATGCTCTACATGGAGAACGTGCTGCTCTCGTCGGTGACGCCCATCGGCGGCGGCAAGCATCTGCGTCTGAGCCTGAACGCTTTCGGACAGTTCTTCGACGCGGTGTTCTTTTCCCAGACCCTGGACAGCCTCGACGTGCGCCAGGGCCAGCGGGCGGATATCGTGTTCGCCCCGCAGATCAACGAGTTCCGCTCCCGGCGCAGCGTGCAGCTCGTGCTCACGGACCTGCGCCGACACATCGACTGATATTGACAAAGAGTCAGGGGAGACCCTGGCTCTTTTGTCCGAGAAAAACGCGAAAGGAGGGACAGGATGCGGGAGACCCGATATGCCGTTCCGGGCTGTCCGCTGCGGATCGCCCTGCTCACCGATCTGCACAACCGCCCCTTTGAAAGGATCATTGCCTCGCTGCGTTCCCGCCGGCCGGAGATCATCGCCGTGGCCGGCGACGTCCTGCGCTCTCACGCGGTGGAGGACGAGCGGCCCGCGCTGGAGAAAAACCCCAACGCGCTCCCGTTTTTCTCGGCCTGCGCTTCGATCGCCCCGACATTTTTCTCCCTGGGCAATCACGAGTGGATCCTCTCCGACGGGGACCTGGAGCGCGTCGCGGCGACCGGCGCGCATGTCCTGGACAACACCTGGACGGAATACCGCGGCGTGCAGATCGGCGGGCTGACCTCTTCCCGGGTCGTCAAGTACCGGCGGTTCCTCGCCGCCGACGGCGCGGCGTCGGCGCAGCCGCACCGGGATTTTCACGCCGTCAAAAGTACCGTCCCCGCGCCGGACCTGGGGTGGCTGGAGGAATTCTGCCGGCAGGACGGCTACAGGATCCTGCTGTGCCACCAGCCGGAGTATGAGCGCCGGTTCCTGGCGCCCTATCCGCTGGATCTGGTGCTCTCGGGCCACGCCCACGGGGGCCAGATCCGTCTCTATTCCTTCCGGCAGCGGCAGTGGCGGGGCCTGTACGCCCCGGGACAGGGGTTCCGGCCGGAGCGGACCTCCGGCGTCCACGGCAGGCTCGTGATCTCCCGCGGCCTGTCCAATACCGTTCCGATCCCCCGACTCAACAACCCCACCGAGATCGTGTATATCGAGCCGGAAGAATAGACATAATAAATATTATGTTAATTAAATATCCGATCAAAGAAGGACGGTATCTCACCGTCCTTCTGCTTTTTCACCCGAAGGGGGGGGTTGCTCTTTCGGTATTACTATACCCGGGCCGGTGCTTTTGCTCCATTGCAATACTGGTTTATACGAAATTCGCTTTTCCGTGACCGGGGCAGCTCCATCCAGCTCCATTGTCGGTACGATGCCCAGGTAATGCGCTTTTTTCTACGAGGATTCCTTTTGCTCCGATCGGCTGCGTTTCCATCGTTATATCGCATCTTTGCGGGTCTTTTCTGTGCTGCAGAGCGTCCTCGCAAGCTGCGTATCGTTCGCCCCGACCGCGAGCGGCGGGGCTCATTCACTCCGCTGCTCGTCCTTTCAAAAACGCAGCCGCGCTGTCGCTGCGGGCCTCGTCGACAACTTCGGCCCTCCGCT
>JAFXYJ010000015.1 GCA_017541825.1 Oscillospiraceae bacterium
CCGCGGAACTCGCCGTCACCGCGGGGGCCGTGTCCGCCGCGGAACTCGTCGTCGCCGCGGGAGCCATGCCCGCCGTGACGGCAGCTCTCGGCGGTGTGCTCACACTCGTCATAGTGGCGGCAGTCCCGGCCCCGGCAGCGGAAGTCCCCGCGGGGGGAGTCGCCCGAACGGTCCAGGGCACTGTCTTCGTTCATGTCAAAAGGTTCGTTTGCAAAGCTTTTCATTATGGATAAATACTTCCTTTCATTCATTTCATCAAAATATCAAGGTGCCTTACGATTTACAGTATAGACCCGCTCTCCGCATTTGTCAAGGTACCTTAACAAAAAGTTTACAAAAAGCTCCGGGAGGGGGAAAGGACCCTCCCGGAGCGCTGTTCAATCAGAGGCGTCTTCCTCTCGGCGGCTGCGGCCCGGCGCCAGCAGGGCGGAGAGCACGGAGCTGCGCTCGGAGAAGTATTCCCGGACAAAGGCCGAGAACGTGTCGGAGAACAGGTCCTGCAGCGCCGGGTCTTTGATCAGCGAACGGATCGTGAGCAGCTTTTCGCCCAGCTGCTTTTCGGTCAGGTCGGTGAGCGTCGCCACACCGGCGTCGGAGAGGACGCCGAAGCATTCCTCGATGCAGGCGCGCCATTCCTCCGGCGTCCTGTCGTTCAAAAGCTTTTTGACGGCCCTGTCGAAGGTGCGGCTGGTGGCCGAGAGCTCATCGCAGCGGGTAAACTGCCCCGGAGGCGTGACCTCCCAGGTGAAGCCGTCGTGGGAGCCGGACAGGAAGATGCCGCTCTTGACGATCTGGAACTCCGCTGCCGGGTAGAGCAGGATGCCGATCATGCTGTGCTCGGGCACCAGCGTGCAGATCTTGTCCCGGACGGCGAGGAATTCCGGAGTGTCCAGGAACTCGGGCAGGAACCCGGGCCCGTCGCTGTTGAAGATGCGCTCGATGCGCAGCTTGACGGCGGGTTCCGTTTTCGCGGCGGCGTAGATCGCCAGATTCCCGCCCTTGGAATGGCCCAGCAGGAGCAGAGGACCGTCATACACCGAGGCGGCCCAGTTGAGGTATTCCAGCGCCGAGAGCTGGGAGGGGAGGGCCTCCATGACCGTCAGCATGAAGTTTTCCTTCCAGCCGACGACCGTGTCGTCGGTGCCGCGGAAGGTGATGCAGTGGCGGCCGTCCGGCAGGCGCACCGTCAGCGCGGAAAACTGCTCGCCGTTCTCCTCGTTGAGATCCTGACGGAAGCCGGTCAGCGCCAGACCCGTGTAGCGCGGCGCGGCGGCCATGGCGCGGAACGCCGGGGCCACCTGCCGGGAGGTCAGCGCGCCGAGCAGCGTCTCGCCTCCGGCGGAAAAATACCGCTCCGCGGCCTCCGGCAGGGGGATGTACGCTCCGTCCGCGGGGACGATCCCCTCAAAGTCCAGCAGACCGATGATGCTGATGAGATATTCGTCCACTTCGTTGAGCGGCGAGGTCTCGAACGGGACGTCTCCCCGCCAGGCGATGTAATCCATGATGTTGGCCATGCCGATCACCTCCGATCATTACTGTATCATCGTCGGCGGGGAGCGTCAAGTCATCCGGCGGAGGTCATTTTTGATAAATCGGACAGGATTCTTGCTCCGGCGGCGGGCTTTCTATTGATTTTTCCCAAAGTCTGTTCTATAATGTCACAGTAATCAATTTCCCGCGAGGGAGAAAAACAGGAGGAAAAAATGAAAAAGATCCTTTGCCTGATCCTGGCTCTTGTCATGGTCCTCGGCCTGGCCGCCTGCGGCGGATCCAAGCCCGCGGAGGAAACCAAGCCCGCGGAGGCGACCAAGCCCGCCGACACCGGCGCGCAGCCCGCGGAAGAAGAGGAAGAGGAAGAGGATGTGGATTATTCTGGTTACACTATCCGCATCTACTCCAACTCCAACTCCACCGAGCGCGTGACCTGGCTCGTGAACGAGGCCCGGGAGGCCGGCTTCACCATCAGCCTGGACACCAATGAGACGATCTCCGGCGATACCGCCGCCGTACAGGCCGCCAACGAGAACAAGGACGGCGACCTGATCTTCGGCCTGAACGAGACCCGCTGGACCCAGCTCATCAACGGCCAGTATGAAAACCTGACCATCGCCGACTGGACGCCCTCCTGGGCGGACGAGGTGGGCAACTACGTTTTCCCGGGCAAGGCCTACGGCCTCGTGGTGCAGAACGTCCTGATGCTCTACCGTGACGACGAGTTCGGCACCAACGGTCAGAAGCTGCACTTCCAGCACTGGGCCGACGTGATCGACTCCGGCTACACTTGGTACCGCCAGGGCAAGGTCGGCGGCACCACCAACGCCAACCTGAACTCCGCCATGCTCTTCCCCTATGTGGATCCCGCTTCCCCGGCCGGCGGCATCAGCATCGACGGCTGGAAGACCCTCTGGGCCTACTGCGCCGGCGGCAATTTCACCGGCGACTCCTACGGCTTTGATCCCCTGAACCGGGGCGATGTACAGATCGGCTCGTTCTACTCCTCCTCCCTTTACAGCAAGGTGGACGCGGCGGCCGAGAGCTCCGAGCACCCGCTGATCGGCACCCTGGAGCCTGAGAACTGGGGCGTCGTCGACATCGACGACGGCACCTTCTACATCGCCGAGTATCTGGGCATCCTGGACCGTCCGGGCCGTACCGCCGAGGAGACCGCGGCCGTCGAGGCCTTTGCCGAGTGGTTCGGCTCCGCCGAGCTGCAGGCCGCCTGGTCCGAGGAGTTCGACTCCTTCCCCTGCAATGAGGTGGCCGTCGACGAGGTCTTCGGCGACGACATCCCCAACCTCTACACCCTGCGCAACTTTGCCCTGGACAAGGTCGACGGCGACACCAACTACGCCACCTACGTGATCAATCACTCCGCCGTGTGGACCAACATCATGACCAACCTGGGCTTCTACTGGGCCGACCAGGGCGCCGCCCCTGCCGAGCCCGACTGGGACAACCTCGACTGGGCCACCCTGACCCAGAGCGCGGGCTGATCCGGACTTGGAAGGAGACCCGCTTCCCACGGGTCTCCTTCGAGCGGGGCTGCAGCCCGCTGCAGCGCACTCATTGTCCACCTACGGCGTACAATTCGCACGTTTGCGGGCTGAGAAGTATTTTCTCCGACGTACACGCCGCCGGAGAAGATAGCCCCAGATCATATTTGCGCCTGCGGGCGCAAACGCTACGAGGTTCTGACAGTCTGCAGTATGGCGAGTTGGGTGACCAACTAGCCATACCTTTATCAACGTCGGCCAAGAGAGAAAAGAGAAGGAGCGAATCGACACCATGATCAAGCTCAACGACATAGTCGTGAAGTTCGGCGAATTCACCGCGCTGCACGACATCAACGTCCATGTCAAGGAGGGTGAGTTCTTCACGTTCCTCGGCCCCTCCGGCTGCGGCAAGACGACCACGCTGCGCACGATCACCGGCTTCATCGAGCCGGTCTCCGGCACGGTGGTGGTCAAGGACCGGGACATCACCCACGTCCCCATCGAGGACCGGAACATCGGCATCGTGTTCCAGAGCTATGCCCTGTTCCCCACGATGACGGTCTATGACAACATCGCCTTCGGCCTGAAGATCAAAAAGGTCAAAAAGGCCGAGATCGACCGGCGGGTGCGGGAGATCGCCCGCAAGGTGGATCTGTCGGACGAGCAGCTGCAGAAGGCCGTCTCCCAGCTCTCCGGCGGCCAGCAGCAGCGCGTGGCCATCGCCCGCGCCCTGGTCACGGGCCCGGCCATCATCTGCATGGACGAGCCGCTCTCCAACCTGGACGCCAAGCTGCGCGTACAGCTGCGCAACGAGCTCAAGGAGATGCAGAAGGAGTTCGGCATCACGACGATCTATGTCACCCATGATCAGGAGGAGGCGCTGACCCTCTCCGACCGGATCGCGGTGTTCAACAAGGGCTATATCGAGCAGATCGGCACGCCCAACGAGGTGTACAACTTCTCCAAAACGGAGTTCGTGTGCAACTTCATCGGCGATATCAACCGCCTGGGCGAGGGCGTCGTGAGCGCCATGATCGAGGCGGGGGCCGACGTGGACGCCGGGAAGCACAACTATATCCGCCTGGAGCGGCTGCACGTCAACATCCCGCCCGCCGAGGGCCAGCTCGCCCTGGACGGCATCGTGGAGAGCCGGGAATACTACGGCCTCTACATCAAGTACTACATCAGCGTCCTGGGCCAGACGCTCAAGGTCATCGAGAAAAACGACGGCGTGAGGATCTACGAGGAGGGACAGGCGGTCAAGGTCGTGATCGATCCGCGGGACATCATGGCCTATGAGCCCGGCCCCGACGAGGTGGCGCAATGAACCCCGCCGCAGAGCGCAGGCTGCGTCCGGACTTTATCGTCCGGATGATCGGCATCGCCTTTTTCGCCTATCTGTTCTTCGGGTTCATGCTCCTGCCGTGCCTGAACACCCTCACGAGCATCTTCAACACCCGCAACGCCGCCGGGGAGCGGGACGCCTTCGCGGTCATCCGCTTCTTCCTGGCCGGCACCATGGGCAAATTCGTCTGGAACTCCCTGAAGCTGGCGATCGCGCTGGTCATCACGGTCAACGTGGTGGGCATCTCCATCGTGCTGCTCACCGAGTATTTCGACATCAAGGGCGCGCGGATCCTGCGCCTGGGATACATGACCACGATGATCTACTCCGGCGTGGCGCTGGTCACCGGGTACATGTTCCTCTACGCCAGCGACGGCATCCTGACCAGCGCGCTGCGCGAATCCTTCCCGAACATGAATCCGAACTGGTTTTCCGGGTACAACGCGGTGCTCTTTACGATGACCTTCGCGTGTACCAGCAACCACATGCTCTTTCTGCGCAACGCGATCCGGGGCATCGACTACAACACCGTCGAGGCCGCGCGCAACATGGGCGCGAACCCCTTCAAGGTGCTCTGGAAGGTCGTGCTGCCCACGATGATCCCCACGCTGTTCTCCCTGACGGTCATGACCTTCATCACCGGCCTGTGCGCCATGTCGGCGCCCACGCTGCTGGGGTACAACTCCATCAACCCGGAGATCGTGCGTCTGGCCGGCTCCTCCGCCGCCGACGAGGCGTTCCCGCAGGCCCGCGCGGCGCTGCTGTCGATCATCCTGGCCATGTTCACGATCATACTGCTGACGGTGCTCTCAGCCTATGAGCGGAAGGGACACTACCTCTCCGTGTCCAAGACCAAGGCCAAGCTGCGCAAGCAGAAGATCCATAACCCCGTGGCCAACGTGATCGCCCATATCTACGCCTACATCCTGTTCATCATCTACATGACGCCGGTGGTCATGATCATCATCTTCTCGTTCCAGACCTACGGCGCCATCCGCTCGAAAAAGCTGCTGCTCGACCAGTGGACGTTCATCAACTTTTTCGGCAAGCAGGACTACCAGTATCTGACCAGCCGCGGGAAATACAAGACCCGGGTCGGTTCGATCTCCGGCCTGTTCTCCAACGAGGCCACCCTCGGCGGCATCAAGCTGAGCTTCATCCTCTCGGCGCTGGCGGCCGCGCTGGCCTGCGTGATCGTCGTGGTGGCCTGCAACTACATATTCAAAAAGAAGGGAAAGGGAAGCGGACTCGTGCTCGAGTACGCGCTGCTCTTCCCCTGGCTGCTGCCGACGATCCTGATCTGCTACTCCTACCGCACCTTCTTCAACTCCGAGGCTGTCTGGTACGTCGGGAACGCCAACCTGTACCTGAAGGAGAACGTCCGGTTCCTGATCGTGATGGCCTATACGGTGACGAAGCTGCCGTTCTCGCTGCGCATGGTCAAGGCCAGCTTTTACTCCATCGACGAGGAGCTCGAGGACGCCGCAAGGAACCTGGGCGCGGGCAGTCTGCGCACGTTCCTCAAGGTCAAGCTGCCGATCATCCTGCCCAGCGTGCTGGCGGTGTTCGCGCTCAACTTCAACGCCCTGTTCACCGAGTACGACATGTCCGCCACCTTCGCGAGCACCTACGGCACCAGCTATGCCATGGTCATCCAGGCCATGTGCGCCGAGGAGGGGCTCTACGGCTACAACGTCAACGCCTCCGGCCGCCGCTGCGCCTCCACGGTGTTCATCATGCTCGTATCCGGCCTGATCCTCTATCTGGTCTACGGCGTCGGCGCCCGTGATCTGGGCGAACGGCTGGAGGCCCGGGACCGGCGCCGCAAGAGGCTGGAAAAGCTCAGGGCTGCGTTTTCGGGAAAGAAACGGACGGCGTGACGCATGATCAGAAACATCCTGTTCGATATGGGCAACGTCCTCATCCGCTTCGACCCGCCCGCCTTCCTGGACCGGCTGGGGATCACGGACCTCGCCGACCGGAAGGCGCTGCTGGAGGAGCTCTTCGGCAGCACCGACTGGGTCGCGCTGGACCGGGGGGCCCTCACCGAGGAGGAGGTCATCGCCCGGGTCTGTGCCCGGGTGGAGCCCCGGCTGGCCGGAACGGTGCGCGCCCTCGTCACAGGCTGGGACAAGCCCTGTATGCCCGTCGAGGGCATGGAGGAGCTGTGCGAGGAGCTGCGGGAGAGAGGATACGGGCTGTATCTGCTCACCAACGCCGGACCGCGGCACCGGCAGTACTGGTTCGACGTGCCGGTCTCCCGCCTCTTCCCCGAGGGGCGCATCATGCGCTCGGCGGACTGGCTGCTGCTCAAGCCCGAGGCGGCCTTCTATGAGAAGGCGCTGTCCCTGCTGGGGCTGCGCCGGGAGGAATGCCTGTTCATCGACGACTCGGCCCTGAACGCCGAGGCGGCCGGCCGCTGCGGCATCCGGAACCTCGTCTTCCGCGGCTCGGCCGCGCGGCTGCGGCGGGAGCTGGCCGCGCTGGGCGTCGGCGTCAAAACGAATCAATGACAAAACACCCGGAAAAACCGCCCGCGCGGGCGGTTTTTCCGGGTACGGAGAAAACGATGGATTATTCAAACACGGTTTTATTTTCCGACCTGGACGGCACGCTGTTCAATTCCGACGGAGAGATCTCCGCGGAGGATCTGGCGGCCATCGGGGAATACGAGGCCGCGGGCGGACGCTTCGCCGTGTCCACGGGACGGCAGCCGGACAACGCCATGTGGTACCTCCGGCGGGATTTCACCAACGCCCCGTCGGTGGTGCTCAACGGCTCGGCGGTCTACGACTACGCCGCCGGGGAGTATCTCTATAAGGTCACGATCCCCCGCGCGGGGCTGGACGGCACCCTTGAGGCGATCCTGCGGGAGATCCCCGAGGCGGACGTGCAGATCTATACGATGGCCGGAATAGTTTACATAACACCGGAAGAGACGGCTAACCGGCCGTTCATGTCGCTGCACCGGCCCTGCAGTTTTTCCACGCTGGAGGCCCAGGCGGGGGAAGATATCTTCAAGTGCATGCTCTTCGCGCCCCATGAGAGGGACGACGATCTGCTCGCCCTGCTCGCTCCCGGGCGGGACAGGGATTTTCGGGTGGTGCCGGGCACCACGGACGTGGGCGGCGTGATCACCTATTACGAGCTGCTGCCTGCCGAGGCCAGCAAGGGCGCGGCCATCGATTTCCTGCGCACATATCCGCCCCTGCGGGGACGGACCTTCATCGCGGCGGGGGATTACTGGAACGACTATGAGATGCTGCTGGCCGCCGACGTGGCCGTAGCCCCGGAGAATGCCGACGAGGGGATCAAAAAGATCTGCCGGTATGTGACGGCGTCCAACAACGACCACGCCATCGCCCACATCATCCGGGACATCATCCCCGCGCTGTAAGGATACTATTGTGCGGCGCGGCAATAAAACCGGGGCTGTCTTTCGGCAGCCCCGGTTTATACATTTGATTATACGGACGCCTCATCCCTGCGGGTGGCTGTAAACATGCATCGTCAGCAGCACCGCGCCGGACCAGCCCTCGCCGGCGGCCCGGAGATAGCTGCGCGCCGGGATGGGCAGCGCGTCCACGTCCACGACGGGGTTGGAGCGCTCCACCAGCAGCGAGACGAAGACCGCCTCGCCGATCTCCCGGAGTATCAGCGCCCCGTCACCCCGGCGATAAATCAGCAGCGGGATGCCGGAGGAGGTGCTCAGCGCCACGCCCAGATCATAGACCGCCTCCTCGTCCAGCCGCCCGGCCATGACGTTTTTGCCGCTGCGGGAGATCTCCGAGACGGGGGGCATGTCCCCGGTGCAGATCTCTCCGTCACCGAAGGAGCTGCGCAGAAGGACCACGCGGCAGTCCGTGGCGGTGACCGACAGGGAGGTCAGGGCGCCGGGATCCAGCGGCTGGCCGGTGGAGACGCTGACAAAGCCCGTCTCCGCCAGCGACAGGCCGCCGCTTTTATAGCTCTCGCGTATGGCGGAGAGGATCTTTTCGTATTTGGCCTGCTCCGCCGAGAGCCCGGCGGACAGCGCCGAGCGCAGCTCGGAGGCCGAGCGCAGCAGCGGGGCGACCAGCATCTCGCGGGTGAAGGGATCCGCCCCGGACCAGAGCGTGGGCAGGATATCGGGATCGGTCAGGGAGAGGAGCCGCGCCATGGCGGAGAGAGGATCCTCCGCGGCGTAGTAGACCTCCCGGGCCTCGGCCATGGGGATCGTGTCGTCCGGCAGGGAGAGCAGGAACGAGAGGATCCCGTCGGGATCGTCGAGACCCACGCCGAGGATCTGCACGGCCGTGAGAACGGAGCGGTCGACGGGGAGAGTGTCCGGCGCGGCGCTGCGCAGCCCCGCGTGGACGAGCACGAGGGAGTCGCCCTCGAGAAAGGCGTCGGTCAGCAGGGGACTCAGGGTGTCGGCCCCGATCACGAAACTGTCCTGGAAGAAGGACGGCCAGCGGCCGCGGGGCAGCTCGATGCGCCTGCCCAGAAAAACGTTCCGGGCGGACAGCACGAGGCCGTTTTCCCAGCGCACGTCCATCACCGCCTTATAGGACAGCGGGAACAGACCCAGCGCACGGCAGCGGGCGTATACCGTCAGCTCCCCGTCGGCGATGCGGAAGCCGCCCGCCGAAACGCCCGCCCGGGTCAGGTCCCAGCGGACCCTGTCCATCAGGCCGTACTTGCGGGCGTACCAGTAGACGTCCTCCCGGGTGAAGCGCAGAAGGATCTCGCCGTCGTCTCCGACAGAGCTCGAAACGGACAGCGCCGGATCGCAGCCCTCCAGGATCGTCTCCACGTCGTCGTAGCGCGCAGAAAGCCCGGCGCCGCCGAGCAGGAGCAGCACCGCGGCGGCCAGGGCGATCACAAGGACCGCCGCGGCGGCCAGGATGATCCATTTTCTGTTTTTCGTCCGGGCGTTTTCCATCGCATACCTCTTGATCCGGCGGGTGTCGGGTCTATATTAAATGATTTTGCGAAAAAAGCAAGAAAAACTATTGACTTTCCGTCCGTTTATGGTATTATAACCGGGCGCTCCAAAGACAGCAGGTGGCTCTATACCGGCCACAGACCAATACAACCTGTTCCGCAGCGGCTCATTTTCCGCCAGACTTCGTTATCGCCCTTGACAATACACAAAGTATTCTCTGTGGGCGACGCCTCGTCTGACGAACAAATGCTCTCGCTGCTCTGACAAGCTTATTGATCTGCGCCCGGGAACGCCGTAAATCCTGCCGAGGAAAGCACGATGACAAGCATTGTGTCTCTCTGTCTTTACGGGCAGAGAGTTTTTTCTTTCGGGCGCGGAATATTTACCCCGGAGGTGAAATCATTGCCTAACGCAAAGGTACTCAGCGAGAAACAGGCCATCGTGGAAGCTCTCGCCGAACGCATCTCCAAGTCCTCCTCCGGTGTCCTTGTCGATTACAAGGGCATCAACGTGGCGGAGGATACCGAGCTGCGCCGCGAGCTGCGCGCTGCCGGCATCGAGTACACCGTCGTGAAGAACACCCTGCTGCGCTTCGCCGTGGACAAGTGTGATTTCAACGCGTTCGACTCCCTGCTCAGCGGCACCACCTCCCTGGCCACCACCGAGGGCGACCCCATCGCCCCCATCCGCATCGTCAGCGAGTACGCCAAGAAGCTCAACGGCAAGTTCGAGGTCAAGGGCGGCTATCTGGAGGGAAAGATCCTCTCTCTGGACGAGCTCTCCGAGATCGCCGCACTGCCCGGCAAGGACGCCTTGTATTCCAAGGTGTTCGGCACCCTGCTGGCACCCATCACCAGCCTGGCCGTCGTACTGGGCCAGATCCTGGAGCAGAAGGGCGGCTCCCTGGAGACCGCCGAGCCCGCCGCCGAATGATCGGCGCACATATCTACTAATTTAGGAGGAAAATATCAATGGCTAGCGAAAAAGTCACCGCCCTCATCGAGGAAGTCAAGAATCTGTCCGTGCTGGAGCTCTCCGAGCTGGTGCACGCTCTGGAGGAGGCCTTCGGCGTCTCCGCCGCCGCCGCTGCCGCGCCCGCCGCTGCCGCCGCTGCCGCTCCCGTGGAAGAGAAGACCGAGTTCGACGTCGTCATGACCGACTTCGGCGCTGAGAAGATCAAGGTCATCAAGGAAGTCCGCGGCATGCTGGGCCTGGGCCTGGCCGAGGCCAAGGCTCTGGTCGAAGGCGTCCCCGCCAAGATCAAGGAAGCCGTCACCAAGGAAGAGGCCGAGGAGATCAAGGGCAAGCTGGAAGCCGTCGGCGCCAAGGTCGAGCTCAAGTAATCATCGTCGGCACCGGGCAGTATCCGCGTCGGCGCTGCGCGGCGAAAATCTCCTGCGTATCGCCCTGCGGAACCGCTCGTCACCAACGATCAGTATTATTCATTACCGCCTTGCTCCCTGCGCTGACAGGGGGCCGCAGTCCAGAAGGAGGACAAACAGCAAATGGCTAAAACCACTGAAAAATACGAGGTCCTGTACGTTCTCAACCCCAACCTGACCGAGGAAGAGACCCAGGGCATCGTCGAAAAGTTCAAGACCCTTATCGAGCAGAACGGCACCATCGACGAGATGGACGAGTGGGGCAAGCGCAAGCTGGCTTACGAGATCAACTATCTCTCCGAGGGGTATTACGTCCTGGTCAAGTTCACCTCCGGCCCCGAGTTCCCGGCCGAGCTGGACCGTGTCCTGGGCATCACCGACGGAGTGATCCGTTCTCTGGTCACGCTGCGCGCCGAATAAGCCGGAGGAAGGGATATGCTCAATCATATCGTCCTTATGGGGCGTCTTGTCAGGGACCCGGAGCTGCGCTACACCTCCGCCAACGTCCCCGTGGCGTCCGTCCGGATCGCCGTTGACCGGGATTTCGGCCGCGGCGAAGGCGGCGAGAGACAGGCCGACTTCATCGATGTGGTCGCCTGGCGCCAGACCGGCGAATTCGTCAGCAAGTACTTCACCAAGGGCAGCATGATCGTGGTTTCCGGTCGGCTGCAGATGCGTGACTGGACCGACCGCGACGGCAACAAGCGCACCAGCGCCGAGGTCGTGGCCGACAACGTGTACTTCGGCGACAGCAAGCGCCGGGAGGACGGCGGTGAGCCCGCCCGTTCTTCCTACGCCCCCCGTACCCCCTCTCAGGAGAGCTTTGAGCGCGCCAGCAGCGCTGCGCGGAGCACTTTTGAGGATCTGAGCGAAGACGACGGCGAACTGCCGTTTTGATGAAAGGAGTTTTGAACATGGCTTTTGATAAGTCTGCCGCCCCCCAGAAGAACCGCAAGCGCAGAAAAGTCTGCCAGTTCTGTGTGGATAAGGCCCAGTATATCGATTATAAAGACGCCGCCAAGCTGCGCAAGTATCTGTCCGAGCGGAGCAAGATCCTGCCCCGCCGCACCACCGGCACCTGCGCTTACCATCAGCGGATGCTCACCGAGGCGATCAAGCGCTCCCGTCAGGTCGCGCTGCTGCCCTACGTGACCGACTGATCACAACAAGGCTGCAAAAAAGCAAGGGGCTGTTGAAAAACAGCCCCGCTTTTTTCTTTGCAAATCCCTTTTGCTCCGATCGGCTGCGTTGACTTGCATCGGCATATCACCGACATTGGAGCAAATGCGCCGACCCGCCGTCGGGGTATCAACAAAGAATGAGCCCCTCGATGACCATCCTTCGCCGCGCCGAACAGCGGGCAGATCGCAGACAGCAAAAGGGGCTGTTTTGCAGCAGCCCCTTTTTACCGCATTTTCAGATGAACGGTTTTACTTCAGCGTGTCGTCGTTGTATACCCAGTCGCGCACGAGCGTGACGGTATACTCGTCCGGACCGGTGCGGCAGACGACCTGATGGATCCCCGCATTGATGATGAGACGGCGGCACATGGCGCATGGCGTGGCGTCGGCATAGATCTCCCCGGTCTGGGCGTCCCGGCCGACGAGATAGAGCGTCGCGCCGAGCATGTCCCGGCGGGCGGCGGAGATGATGGCGTTGGCCTCGGCATGGACGCTCCGGCAGAGCTCGTAGCGCTCTCCGGACGGGATGTTCAGGTCCTGCCGCGCGCAGTATTTCAGGTCGGTGCAGTTGCGCCGGCCCCGCGGCGCGCCGTTGTAGCCGGTGGAGACGATCTCGTCGTCCCGGACGATGATGGCGCCGAACCGGCGGCGCAGACAGGTGCTCCTCTCCTGCGCGGCGTCGGCGATGTCGAGGTAGTAGTTCTCTTTGCTGCGTCTTTTCAGCATGGGCGGTTCCGTCCTTTCCCTTATTATCCGACACCATTTTACTTTCCGCGCAGCGGTTCGTCAATCCTTTTTCCCGGAAGGAGACGCCATGGACGTCAATTACCAAAGACAGTTCGAACAGTTCACCGCCACGCTGGAGGGGACGCGGCCCAGGCTGCTGCTCCACAGCTGCTGCGGTCCGTGCTCCAGCGCGGTGCTGGAGATCGTGACGCGTTACTTTGAAACGGACGTGTTTTACTACAACCCGAACATCCTCCCCGCGGAGGAGTTTGAAAAGCGGCTCTGGTGGCAGCGGTATCTGCTCGAACACGCGCCCTTTGCCGCCGGCGTGGGGCTGATCGTTCCCGACCGGGACGAGGAGTCCTTCCGCGCCGCCGCCCGGGGACTGGAGAACGAGCCCGAGGGGGGCGCCCGGTGCGCCGAGTGCTTTGCCCTGCGGCTGAGCCGGACCGCTGAGGCGGCCCGGGAGGGCGGCTACGACTGCTTTGCCACGACACTGACCGTTTCGCCCCACAAGAACGCCCGGGTCATCAACGACATCGGGCTGCGCCTGGCGGAGCGGATCGGCGTGAAATGGCTGCCCGCGGATTTCAAAAAGAAGGACGGCTACAAACGCAGCCTGGAGCTGTCCCGGGAATACGGCCTTTACCGCCAGACATGGTGCGGCTGCGGCTGGCCCGAGAGGGACGCCGCAGGGCGGGGGGATTGACCCGCCGGAGACCCTTTCCGTGCCCGCCGGCGGCGGAAAACGCCGCGGCGGGGAAGTTTTTCGTTGACAAGGCGCCGCCTTGTACGGTATAATCCATATTTGCCAACTGCGCCGGGAAACCGGTGTTGAGTATAGGAAAAAACACTTCAGAAAGGATGTGTCCGAATGTTCCGCACGTATCAGCCCAAGAAGCGCCAGCGCTCCAAGGAGCACGGCTTCCGCAAGAGAATGTCCACCGCCAACGGCCGCAAGGTCCTCGCCCGCCGTCGTGCCAAGGGCCGCAAGGAGCTCTCCGCCTGAATCATCGCGCCGGGGGATGTGTCCCCGGGAACGAACGGTGAAAGATGCAGCACACCACTACGCTCAAAAAGAATAACTAGTTCCGCCGGCTTTACGCCAAGGGCAGGAACGCGGTCACGCCTACCATGGTGATCTATACCCGCAGCAACAAAAGCGGGATCAACAGGGTGGGCTTTACCGTTACTGTCAAGCTCGGTCACGCTGTGGTGCGCAACCGTATCCGCCGGCGTCTGCGGGAGATCTACCGCCTCCATGAGGGAGAGCTGCGCCGCGGCGCGGATATGGTGATCGTGGCCCGGGGACGCAGCGCGGACGCCGATTATCACCGGCTGGAACGCGACTTCCTTTCCGCCTGCGGAAAGCTTTCGCTGCTGGAGGGGGAAGGAAGATGAAAACGCTGCTGCTGGCATTGATCCGCTTCTACCGCAGACATATCTCTCCCCACACGCCGCCGACCTGCCGATATATCCCGACCTGCTCGGAATACGCCATGACCGCCATCGAGCGGTACGGCGCCGCCAAAGGCGGCTGGCTCGCGCTCAAGCGTCTGAGCCGGTGCCACCCCTTCCATCGGGGCGAGCACGATTTCTACGACCCGGTCCCCTGACCGGGATATCCTTCACAGACGGGAGTGATCACTATCAAATACCTGGGAGCCATACTGCTGTTTTTCTGCGAGACCTTCGGGAACTACGGCTGGGCCATCCTCGCCTTCGGCCTGCTCGTCAAGCTGATCATGCTGCCCTTCCAGATGAAGAGCAAGAAGAGCATGATGCGCACCTCGACCCTGACGCCCCGCGTCAAGGAGCTGGAGAAAAAATACAAGGGCAATCAGCAGAAGTACCAGGAAGAGGTATCCAAGCTTTACAAGGAAGCCGGAGTGAACCCCATGTCCGGCTGCCTCTGGACGCTGATCCCCTTCCCGATCATCATCATCCTGTACCGCGTGGTACAGAAGCCGCTGAGCAACATGATGGGCCTGGCCGCCGAAGAGGTCACCTCGCTCACCGAACTGCTCACCAACCTGGGATATTTCACGGCCTCCGCCGGCAGCCGTTC
>JAFXYJ010000167.1 GCA_017541825.1 Oscillospiraceae bacterium
AGCGCGGGCGCGCGCCGGACCGGCTCCCCGACGACGACGCGGGCCTGGGCATCGAGGCCGAGACCGTCAGCGCGGCGGTGGCCGCCTATTACAATATGAAAGAATGCCCCGCCGTGCCGGGCGCGCTGGTCTGCGCCCTGGACGGGGACGGCGCCGCCGCGCTGGCGGGCGTGGGCCCGGGCGACGTGATCACCGCGCTGGGGGATCGGGAGATCCTCTCCGCCGAGGAGCTGTATGCCGCCGCGGCCGAGTGCGCCGCCGGCGAGGCGGTGCCCATCACCGTTTACCGCGACGGAGAGTATCTGACGCTGAGCGCCGAGCTCAAGCCCAAGGGGTGAGCGCCCCGGGCGCATCACGCTCCGTCCGTCTCGCCGGGGACACCGTCCCCGGCGAGATCTCTTCCCCGCCGCGGGCGGCGCGGCCCGTCTCCCGCGGCAAAAATCCCTTGCATTAGCCTGCCGAAAGGGTTATGCTTTCCTCCATGGACGCCATTTTGAAAGCCATATCCGAAACACCCTCCCTGTCGACCCTCCCCCTGCGCGCAGAGGAGGGCTGTTTGCCTGCCCTGATCACCCAGACGACCGGCGCCATGCGCGCCGGCGTGGCCGCGCTGCTCCGCCGTGCCTCCGGGCGTCCGCTGGCGGTGATCTGTCCCGACGACGCCGCGGCCCAGACGCTCCTGGCCGACCTGACCGCCCTGCTGGGCGAGCGGCCCGTGTTCCTGACCGGACGGGATCTGGTGCTCCGGGACACGGAGGTCGTGTCCCGGCAGACCGAGCAGCAGCGGCTCCGCGCGCTGGACGCGCTCTCGTCCGGGGCCGGCGCGGCGGTGATCACCGTCTCCGGCCTGCTGCAGCGCACGCTGCCGCCGTCGACGCTCGCCGAGGCCGCCTTCACCCTCACCGTGGGCGAGGGACAGGGCCCCGACGCCCTGGAGCCCCGGCTCCTGGCCTGCGGCTACCGCCGCAGCGACATGGTGGAGGGCCCGGGCCAGTTCTCCCGGCGGGGCGACATCCTCGACATCTTCTCTCCCGGGGCCGAGCGGCCTATCCGCGCCGAGTTCTGGGGCGACGAGATCGACTCCATGGGCTTTTTCGACACCGACACCCAGCGCCGGACGGAAAACGCCCGGACCTTCCGGGTGCTGCCCGCCTGCGAATCGCTGATCGGCGACGCGGGCATGCTCTCCCGCGCTCTGGAGACCCGGGCCCGGGCCGCCGGACGGCGCGCCGGCGGCGAGGAGACCGCGGCGCGGCTCCGCCGGGACGCCGAGCGCGTCCGGGAGGGCGCCGCCCTGCCCTGGGCCGACCGGTACCTTCCTTATTTATATGATGAATACGTCACCGCGCCGGACTATTTCCCGCCGGAAACGCTGATCGTGATGGACGCGCCGAACCGCTGCGCCGAGCGCGCCGCGGAGCTGGCCGACCAGATGGCCGAGGACGTGCGCCTCCTGCTGAGCGCCGCGGTGCCCGTACAGGAGCCGGAGGGATACCTCCTGCCCTGGAAGGACGCCTGCGAAAAGCTCGGCGAGTTCGCCCTGCTGATGACCGACGCCTTCACCGCCGGGCGTTATCCGTTTTCGCCGCGCAGCGTGCTCCAGTGCGAGGCGCGGCAGCTGCCCTCCTACGGCGGCAGTCTGGAGACCGCGCTCGACGACGTGCGCCGGTATCTGGACGCCGGATACCGGGCGGCGGTGCTGGCCGCCGACGAGCGGCGGGCGGACGTGCTCTTTTCCGCGCTGGAGAAAAACGGCCTGCGCCCGCTCCGGGGCTTCCCCGACGGCGCGCTGCCGCCGGAGGGCCGCTGCTGCGTCGCGGTGGGCAGCCTGTCCTCGGGCATCGAGCTGCCGGAGCTCCGCGCGGCCGTGCTCACCGACACCCAGATCATGGCCGGGGCCCTGCGCAGCCGCAAGCGCCGGAAGGCCGTGGCCAACGCCGAGCGCATCGGCTCCTGCGCGGACCTGTCCGTGGGGGACCTCGTCGTCCACGAGCACCACGGCATCGGCCGTTTCGCCGGGATCTTCAAGATCCCCGTGGACGGCGTTGAAAAGGACTACATCAAGATCTGCTACGCGGGCACAGACAGCCTGTATGTCCCGGCCACGCAGCTCGATCTCGTCTCGAAATACATCGGCGGCGGCGAGGACCGCCCCGTGAAGCTCTCGAAAATGGGCGGCGCGGAGTGGCAGCGCTCCAAGTCCCGGGCCAAGGCGGCGGCCAAAGAGCTCGCCGGCGAGCTCACGCGGCTCTACGCCCAGCGGGCCCGCACGCCGGGCTTCGCCTTCTCGCCGGACAGCCCCTGGCAGACGGAGTTCGAGGAGGGCTTCGGCTACGCCGAGACCGACGATCAGCTCCGATGTGTCGCCGAGATCAAAAAGGACATGGAGGCCCCGGTGCCCATGGACCGGCTGCTGTGCGGCGACGTGGGCTACGGCAAGACCGAGGTGGCCCTGCGCGCGGCCATGAAGTGCATCCTCGACGGCAAACAGTGCGCGATCCTCGTGCCCACCACGGTGCTGGCCCGCCAGCACTACCAGACGGCCTCTCGCCGGTTTTTCGGCTATCCGGTGGAGATCGCCCTGCTGAGCCGCTACAACACCCCCGCCCAGCGGCGGGATATCCTGCAGAAGGTCCGTTCCGGCGGCGTGGACCTGCTCATCGGCACCCACGCCCTGCTGCAGAAGACCGTGGAGTTCAAGGATCTCGGGCTGCTGGTGGTGGACGAGGAGCAGCGCTTCGGCGTCACCCACAAGGAAAAGCTCAAGGAGCTGAGCCGGGGCGTGGACGTGCTGACCCTCTCGGCCACGCCGATCCCCCGGACGCTGAACATGGCCCTGTCGGGCCTGCGGAGCATGTCCACCATCGAGGAGCCGCCCCGGGACCGCCAGCCGGTACAGACCTTCGTCATGGAGCACGACTGGAATACGGTCTGCGACGCGATCCGCCGGGAGCTGCTGCGCGGCGGGCAGGTGTACTACCTGCACAACCGGGTCGAGAACATTGAGCGCACGGCCATCCGTCTCCAGAAGCTGCTCGAGGGCGTTTCCGTCGGCGTTGCCCACGGCCGGATGGACGAGGAGCAGCTCTCCCGGGTCATGGACGACATGGTGGAGGGCCGGGTGCAGGTGCTCGTGTGCACGACGATCATCGAGACCGGCATCGACATCCCCAATGTGAACACGCTGATCATCGAGGACGCGGACAAGCTGGGCCTGGCCCAGCTCCATCAGCTCCGCGGCCGTGTGGGCCGCTCCGCCCGCCGGGCCAGCGCCTATCTGACCTACCGGCCGGAGAAGGTGCTCACCGAGGTGGCGGAAAAGCGTCTGACGGCCATCCGGGAGTTCGCCGAGTTCAACGCCGGGTTCCAGATCGCCCTGCGGGATCTGGAGATCCGCGGCGCGGGCAACCTGCTGGGCGCGGAGCAGTCGGGCCACATGATGGACGTGGGCTACGACATGTACCTGCGGCTGCTGGAGGAGGCCGTCCTCGAGGAAAAGGGCGAGAGCGTGCCGGTCCGCACCGAGTGCTCGGCGGATCTGAGCGTCACGGCCAACATCCCCGAGAAATACGTCGCCTCCCCGGAGCAGCGCATGGATCTGTACCGGCGCATCGCCCTGATCCGCACCGAGGCCGACGCCGACGATCTGACCGACGAGCTCATCGACCGCTTCGGCGACCCGCCCGGGAGCGTCAACGCGCTGATCCATGTGGCGCTGCTGCGGGGCGAGGCCGGCCGCGCCGGCATATCGGATATTGCGCAAAAGGGCGGCATGCTGTATTTTAAAGTGGAGGATTTCTCCATGGAGCGGCTCTCCGCTCTCTATGAGCGGCCCGAGTTCCGCGGCCGCGTGAAGCTCGAGGCCGGACGCACGCCGCGGCTGGGGCTCCGGCTCCGGAGCGGCGAGCGGCCCATCGGCGCGGCCCGCGCGCTGGCGGG
>JAFXYJ010000016.1 GCA_017541825.1 Oscillospiraceae bacterium
AAGGAGTTCACCGCCCTGCGCGACGAGTGCGGCCTGCCCTACCGCTTCCCCTTCGAGGAGGCCTGAGCCGCGTCCGGCAAACAGACAGTCCCCAGGAGCCGCGTCAGCGCCGCGGCTCCCGGGGACCGTCCGTATTCACATCCATTTTCTCTTTTTGAAGTAAACCAGGCTCACGATCACGATGACCACGCTGATGACGATCAGCGCGGGGTAGGACCAGCGCCAGGACAGCTCCGGCATGTAGGTGAAGTTCATGCCGTACCAGCCGACGATCAGCGTCAGGGGCATGAAGATCGTGGCGATGATGGTCAGCAGCGTCATGAGGTTGTTCTGGCTCTCCGCCTGCTGGCTGCGGAACAGGTCCACGACCTGCCCGGCGTGCTCCCGGAGAGAGCCGGCCAGGGTCTCGAACCGGCCCACCCGGGCGATGAACAGCTCCAGATACCGCAGGTTTTTTTCATCGAAGAAGCCGTTTTCGTTCTCCTCGAATTCCTGCGCCATGTCCGTGAGCTGCTGATAGTGGCGCAGCAGCACGCGCACGTCGCTGCGGATCTGGTTGACGCGGATCATGTCCTCCAGCTCCGCGCCGGAGAGCAGCTCGTCCTCGATACTGTCCAGCTCCTCCTCGTAGCGCGCGATCAGCGCCAGGTCCTGCTCGATGATCGTCTCGAGGAAGTCGTAGAGGAATCGCTCCATGCTCGGTTCCCGCCAGCGCTTCGTCTGCCGGATGGCGTCGATGATCCGGACGGGCATGCCGCTCTCGTCGATGAACACGATGCCCCGTTCGTCCAGGGCAAAAAGGAACCGCGCGGCCTTTCCCTCCAGATCGCTCCGGTCCGGGATGCGGAAAGAGCCCGTCAGCGAGGCATAGTTGACCTCCGCCTTCGAGCTGTGTACCCGGTGGATGTCCAGGTCCTGCTCGATGCCCATGTGAAAGCGCTCCCGCTCCGTCTCCCACTCGTCGGGGGAGAGCACCGCGACGAACTTCGCGCCGGGATCCTCCGCGAGAGTGTCCGGCGGACAGCTCTCAATGGTTTCCCTCAGCAGATAAACGTTCATTTTTCCCGCTCCCTTTTCTGATTGGGAAAACTTTACCACAATCCGTGCCCGGAAGCAAGTGCCGGTGCTTGCGCGAGCTCTCCGGCTGTGGTAAAGTGTTGTGGATCGGGCGGCCCAGGCCGGCGAGACGAACAGGAGGCGGCGAAATGCTTAACGCGAAGAACGGCGTCGTCGAGCTCCCCGACGGGCGGATGGATTACGTCCGCTTCGGGAGCGGGAAAAAAACGATGCTCCTGATCCCCGGGCTGAGCGAGAGCCTGCAATCGGTGCGGGGCACGGCGCTGCCCATGGCGCTGAGCTTCCGGCAGCTGGCCGGGCGGTTCACGGTGTATATGCCCGGCCGCCGGAGAGACCTGCCGGCGCACTTTTCCATCCGCGAGATGGCGTCGGATACGGCCGCGGCCATGGAGGCGCTGGGGATCGGCAGCGCCTGTGTCCTGGGCGTGTCCCAGGGCGGCATGATCGCCCAGCATCTGGCGCTGGACCACCCGGAAAAGGTCGAACGGCTGGTCCTGGCCGTGACCATGGGCCGGCAAAACCCGACCGTGGATGCCGCGGTGCGCGGCTGGATGGCCATGGCCGGGAAGGGCGACTACCGGTCGCTGATGGTCGACACGGCGGAGCGTTCCTATTCCCCCCGGCGGAAGAAGGCCATGCGCGCCGCCTCCGCGCTGCTCGCGGCGGTCCGGAAGCCGAAGGACTTTTCCCGCTTTCTGACCCAGGCGGAGGCGTGCCTCGGACACGACGTCTACGATCGGCTGGGAGAGATCCGCTGCCCCGTCCTCGTCATCGGCGGGACCGAGGATCAGGTCGTCTCCGGCGAGGCCTCCCGGGAGCTGGCCGCGGCCATCCCCGGCGCGGAGCTGTATATGTACGAGGGGCTCAGCCACGCGGCCTTTGATGAGGCCGGCGACTTTTTCGAGCGCGCCGCGGCGTTTTTTACCGCCGGGTGACGCCGCAGCGCGGGAGCTGTCCTTCCCGCGGAAGAAACAGAGAAAATTACGCCATGAAAAAAACCTTGGAGCAATACCGGATCGGCAAGTGCGTCGGCGGCAGCCAGGACTGGTTCGAGGACATGTGGATGAACCGCGGAGGCTGCGGCGCCGTCACGGCCTGCGAGTGCTGCATCTATCTGGCCCGGCAGCGGGGGCTGACCGAGCTGTACCCCTTCGATGCCATGAACGTGACGAAGGGGGACTTTATCGCCTTCGGGATGCAGATGAAGCCGTTCCTCAGCCCGCGGCCCCGGGGCATCAACACCACGGCCCTGTTCATCGAGGGCTTCCGGGCATACCTGGCCACCCGGAAGGGCCCCGTGCCGGCGCTGAGCGGCTTTCAGGGCAGCCGGGACGCGGACGAGGCCGCCGCCGTGATCCGCGCCCAGCTGGACCGGGGGCTGCCGATCCCCTATCTGATGCTGCTCCACCAGGACAAGGCGCTGGAGGATTTTTTCTGGCACTGGTTCATGCTCGACGGCTACGACGAGACCGACGGCCGGCTCATGGTCCGGGCCTTCACCTACGGCGAGACGGCCTGGTTCGACTTCGGGAACCTGTGGGATACCGGCCATGAGGAAAAGGGCGGCTTCGTGCTGCTGTCCCTTGATCCGGAGGCATAAACGGCCGCGTACATAACGACGGAACAGCGCCCGAAAGGGCGCTGTTCCGTCGTCTTTACACGGCTCAGCCCTCTTCCGGACGGAGGAGGGTGAAGCGGTTCTTTTCACACCGGAGGACCCCCTCCCGGCGGAGCGCGCCGATCTGCGCAGACAGGCCGCTGCGGTCCACCTCAAGATAGTCGGCCAGCGCCTGCCTGTCAAAGGGGATCTCAAAGGAGGCGCTCCCCGCCTGCGCGGCCTGGAGCCGCAGGTATGCCAGCAGCTTCTCCCGGGTGGTGCGGCGGGCGAGGATCTGCAGCTTCCGGTTCATGAGGAGGTTTTTGGACGCCAGGATCCGCAGCAGGTTCATGATCAGCCGGCCGTGGAACTCGCAGGCGTTGCCGCAGGGATGCGCGAGCTTCTCCGCCGGCAGGAGCAGCACCTCCGCGGCCCCGACCGCGCACACGTCCACGGGCAGGCGTTCCGCGCCGGCAAAGGCGAAGGCCTCGCCGAAGAGCTCCCCCGGGCCCGCCGCGGCGATGACGCTGCGGCTGCCGCCGTAATCCGTCCGGGTGATGCGGACCTGGCCAGAGAGCACCACGCCGATCCTGTGCGCCGCGCCGCCCTCCGCGAGAATGGTCTGTCCGTCGTCATATCTGCGGCGCACGCCCCCGAAACAGCCGAGCATCCTCCGCGTCTCGTCCGCCGTCATTCCCGCGAACAGCGGACAGTCGGTCAGCGCCGGCGGGAGTTTTTTCTTTGCTTCCAAAAAAACACGTCCTTTTGTTGAAATTTCAACATACAAACCGCGCACAGTATACTATGCTGTACCTGGAAGGTCAAGAAAAAGCTCTGACGGGAGGAAGATAAAAATGCGCAGAAAGATCGTACATATCGACCGGGAAAAATGCATCGGCTGCGGCGCGTGCGCCGAAGCCTGTCACGAGGGCGCCATCGAGATGGTCGACGGAAAGGCCGCGCTGACGCGGGAGGATTACTGCGACGGTCTGGGCGACTGTCTGCCCGCCTGCCCCGTCGACGCCATCCGCATCGAGGAACGCGAGGCCCCGGCCTATGACGAGGCCGCGGCGAAAGCCGCCGGCGGCGGGACACCGGCGGCGCCCCGCGCCTGCCCGGGCAGCGCCTCCCGGACGCTGCGGCGGGAGACGGAGAGCGCGCCGGCACCGGTCGGCGTGCCCAGCCGGCTGTCCCAGTGGCCCGTGCAGATCAAGCTCGCCCCGGTGAACGCGCCGTATTTCGACGGGGCGGACCTGCTCATCGCCGCGGACTGCACGGCTTACGCCTACGGCAATTTCCACGGCGATTTTATCAAGAACCGCATCACGCTCATCGGCTGCCCGAAGCTCGACGGCGAAGACTATTCAAAAAAGCTCCGCGAGATCCTCGAGGGCAGCGACGTGAGGAGCGTCACGGTCGTGCGCATGGAGGTGCCCTGCTGCGGCGGACTGGAATTCGCGGTCAAAAAGGCGCTGCGGGAGAGCGGAAAATTCATCCCCTGGCAGGTGGTCACGATCTCCACCGACGGCCGGGTGGCAGAATAAGGAGGAAGCGCTATGGCAACGATCATGGAGGGCTGTCAGGGCCGTCCCAGGACTCCGACCATCACCGAAAAGATCTGCCCGAACTGCGGCGAGGTGATCGAGCTGTTCTCCATCGACACCGAGGTCGCCTGTGAGAAATGCGGGTTCGTGGCCTACAACGACCAGCTCAGCTGCGTGCAGTGGTGCAAGTACGCCAAAGCCTGTGTGGGCGAGCAGATGTACGCCAGTCTGATGGCTGCCGCCGACAGCCGGAAACGCCGCAGGGCAGGATAAACGCGCCGCCCCCGGGTCCGCATCCGTGCGGACCCGGGGGCTTGTCATCCTTCCGCCGGCGCCCCGGCGGGAAGGCGCCGCGCGCATCGCCGCACGGTCCACAGTCCGATGAACGCCGAGAGCAGGCCCGCCGCCATGAGACTGTAGGCGAACACGTAGGCTTCTCCGTGACGCTGGACGTAGTATTCCATATACCCAACCAGCCCGAAGCCCCCGGCAAACAGCGTCCAGCACGCGCCGCAGAGCCTGCCGGCCCCGCCGCGCCGGAGGACGGGGACGCTGAACGCGGCCATCATCAGCACGGCCGCCGCCAGGCCCGCGATCTGTTCGAGGCTGACGAAGCCGTTGCTGCGCAGGAACAGCGCGTCGTAGCGCGTGGAGTCGAGCAGGATCTCGCTGAGCGAATACAGCGCGAGAAACAGCCAGAAATCGCCGCCCGGGTCCTCTTCCCGGCGCGCGGCGCGCCGGAGCCGCCGCAGCATCAGCAGCAGGAAGATCGCTCCGGCGGCCATGCTCTGAAAGCAGAAGCTGGCGAAGCGCCATTCGGCCTCGCCGGAGACGGGGTTGACCGCGGCGGCCGCAAACGGCAGCCGGTGCAGCGCCGCCCGGGAGAAGATCATTTTGCCCCGGTCGCCGTTGCCGAAGAGCTCGCACATCCGGCCCGCGGCGATGCCCAGCGACCCGGCGGCGGCCAGCTCGTCCAGCAGCGCCGGCAGGTCCCGGATCAGCCGGACCGCCCGAAAGAGCAGACAGACCGCCAGCGTCCCGGCGATGACGCCGATCAGACTCAGCCCCCCCGCGGCAAGGTCGCCCACGGCGGCGCGGAAGCTCCCGTAGCTCTCGGGGCAGCAGTACCAGTGGAGCGCGCGGCCGGCGTACAGCGACGCCGCCCCCGCCGCAGGGATGAGCAGCAGCGCCGGGAACACCGGCTGCCGGTCCGCCAGGCGCAGGGCCAGCAGCAGAAAAACGGCCGCCGCGACGCCCATACACAGGATGATGTCCCGCCAGAACACGGGCCGTCCGGTCCCGGCGAGCAGAAAAGCGATCCTCTCCATCGGTCAGCCTCCTTCCGGAAGGGCGGTGGCGAAATACAGGATATCGCTCATGGTGCGCTCCTGGTTGAAATCCACGGTGTTGAACAGCTCGTTGTTGATGATCAGCGAGGCGGTCTGCCCGCCGTCGAGGGCGTAGGCCTTGGGCACGCCCATCCCCAGGAGCACCTTCGTGACGCGGGCGAGGGTCGTGGCCCGGGCGCTGGAGACGTTCACGGTGACCAGCAGATAGTGGCACTCCTCGAGCTGGCAGAGCACGCAGCGGGTGTAGGACTCGTTGGGCTGCCCGACGGGATATCGGCCCTTGGGCAGCGCGGAGGCGCCGTTTTCGATCATGATCGGCCCGAAGGCCAGCGAGAACACCACGTCGTTGTCCTCGATATACTGCCGGACGGCCTCCTCGGACTTGAGCGCGCCGCGCCGCACGAACAGCAGGTCGCCCGCGGCGTTGACAAAGCAGGTGTCCAGCTTTTTGCTCTCGGCGCGGCAGAGCGCGCGCTGGTAGACGCAGATGCCCAGTCGGCGGTATTTGATGAAATCGCCGCTGAGGGCCGCGACGGCGTTCACCGTCCTGGCCATCTGCGTGGGCTTGAAGCGCCGGCCGGACTGGAAGCTGTTCTCGGCGATGTACCGCCGGAACTGACTCGGATGCCCGATGACGACCTCGCAGAAATTGAAGGTCATCAGATCGAGCTTTTCCCGCCAGCACACGGTGAAGATCGTCTCGTCGGCGTACCATTTGATCGTGCGGCCCGGCTCGGTCGCGGCGTCGGGCGACCAGAGCAGATGCTTTCCCGCGAGCAGAGCGGCGGACTGCTCCAGCGCCGCCGCGGTGTCGGCGGCCTTCTTCGACGAGCCGAAGGCGGTCTGGACCGGCTTCGGCGCCGCCGCGGCGGTCTCCGGCAGCCAGTAGACCTTGGGCACCACCACCAGCCCCTCCAGCGCCTCGGAGACCAGATTGTTGACGAACATCCCGTAGCTTTCGGCCGCAGCGCCGGGGGTCCCGGGATCCACGCCTCGGACCGCGCCGCCGGTCAGCGCCGTGATCAGCGACGCCCGGGGCACCAGCTTCCACTCGCCGTTGGCATATTCCAGATGCACGGTCAGCGACAGGCGGCGGAGACAGGCCGAGGGGTCCGCGGCCAGGGCGTCGATCGCCTCGTCCAGCGCCGCCATCACCAGCTCCTCGCGGTAGCCGCCGCTCTCGTCGAGCACCTCGGATCCGAAAACAGCCGCCTCCATCTCCGCCTCCAGCCGGGCCTGGACGTACTCCCTGAGCTGCGCGCCGGCGCCGGAGAAATCCGGCGCGGTCACCGTGACCCGCCGCGTCAGTCCCGTGCCGGACAGGCCGTAGCCGTCGGCGATCTCATAATCCCATGCGCCGCGCTGGGCCAGCCAGAGCCGGGCGCCGGCCCCGTCCTCCGGCACGGACTCGAGCCCGAGGGAGGCGCCGTCGGAGAGGCATGCGTAGGCCGCCTCAAAATCCTCCCGCCGCAGCGCGGAGAAGAAGCGGTCGATGACGGCGGCGGGCTCGTCGACCCCGGCGGGGATATAAAGGGGGAGCGCCCGCGCGCGCAGGCACAGCAGCACAGCCGCCGCCGCGGTCACCAGCGCGGCGGCCAGCAGCAGCGACGCCAGCGCGTCCCTGATCACGATCAGCCGATTTTTCAAATCCGGCATCCCACCTCTGTCCGCCGCTCGCCGCGGACGCCGTAAATCCCGCTTTCCGCGGGTTCTCGCATAAAAGCAATCATATCCATACAATGGAAAAAAGTAAATAGGGACTTTTCCGCCCGGGCAAAAAACCGGGACGCCGTCTGGACGGCGCCCCGGAAGAGACCGCGGTGCTGCGGGAGAAACGATCAGATGCGCGCTACGCCGGAATCCCGGGCGGCCTGGGCCACGGCCTTGGCCACGGCGTCCTTCACGCGCGGATCGAAAGCCGCAGGAAGGATATACTCGGCGTTGAGCTCCTTGTCGGAGACGAGACCGGCGATGGCCTTTGCCGCGGCGATCTTCATCGCGTCGTTGATCTCGGCGGCGCGGACGTCCAGTGCCCCGCGGAAGATGCCCGGGAAGCACAGCACGTTGTTGACCTGGTTGGGGAAGTCCGAGCGTCCGGTGGAGACCACCGCGGCGCCGGCGGCCTTGGCCTCGTCGGGGAAGATCTCCGGGGTGGGGTTGGCGCAGGCGAAGATGATCGGGTCCGGCGCCATGGAGCGCACCATTTCGGCGGTGAGCGTCCCGGGGGCGGAGACCCCGATGAACACATCCGCGCCCTTGATCACTTCCGAGAGCGGGCCGCTCTCGTGCTTGAAGTTGGTCAGCGCGGCCATCTCCTCCTTGATCGGGTTGAGTTCCTCGCGGCCGACGTAGATGGCTCCCTTCCGATCGGTCATGACGACGTTTCTCAGCCCCATGGCCATGAGCAGGCGGATGATGGCGATGCCCGCCGCGCCGGCGCCGCTGGTGACGATCTTCACGTCCTCGATCTTTTTGCCGACCACCTTCAGCGCGTTCATGACGCCGGCGAGCGTGATCACGGCGGTGCCGTGCTGGTCGTCGTGGAAGACGGGGATATCCGTCTTTTCGATCAGCTGTTTCTCGATCTCAAAGCAGCGCGGGGCGGAGATGTCCTCCAGATTGATGCCGCCGAAGGAGCCGGCCAGCAGCTCCACGGTCCGCACGATCTCGTTCACATCCTTGCTCCGGATGCACAGCGGTATGGCGTCCACATCGCCGAAGGCCTTGAACAGGGCGCACTTGCCCTCCATGACGGGCATGCCGGCCTCCGGGCCGATGTCGCCCAGACCCAGCACGGCGGTGCCGTCTGTGACCACGGCCACGGTGTTCCACCGGCGGGTCAGCTCAAAGCTCTTGCTGTGGTCCTTCTGGATCTCCAGACAGGGCTGGGCCACCCCGGGGGTATATGCCAGGCTCAGAGCCTCGGCGCTGTCCACGGGAGCGCGGGTAGCGATTTCGATCTTGCCTTTCCACTCGTAGTGTTTCTCCAGTGATACTTTCGCGTAATCCATGATCAGACCGACTCCTTTTTTATTGGTATTTCGTTTTTAAAACAGTATCCGCACCAGCAGGCTGGCCACCACCAGCACCAGTGCGCCGCAGATGCGCGTGGCGATCTGGGCGAAGGGGAGCAGGACCATCCGGTCCGCCGCCGAGAGCACGGCGATGTCGCCGGTGCCGCCCATGTTGGTGGTGCACAGTCCCGCCGTGATCGCCGACTCGATGGGGTAGAAGCCTACCAGCTGGCCTCCGATACCCGCGCCCAGCGCCACGCCGCAGACCACGATCAGCACCAGGATCAGGTATTTGATCGAGAAGGCGTCAATGACGGCGGCCAGGTCGATCATGGAGATGCCGATGCCCACCAGCAGCGCCTGAGTCCAGTTGGTCATGACGAAGTTGCTCCACTGCTGGGCGGCGTACTCCATCTTCTTGGGGACGATCCCCGCCGCCTTGGAGAGGGCCACGAGGATGATCATCCAGGCGTAGGTGTGGACGGCCGGGACGAACTTGTTGATGTAGGTGCCCAGCAGGAAGAAGGTCATGGCCGTCACGAGGCCCATGCCCATGAGCCGGATGCTCTCGGCGGGCGGCGTGCCCTCGTTCAGATCCTCCTGATCCCTGCGCATCAGCTTGCCGTTGCCGTTGATGGAGGGGACGGCCTGTCCCAGACGGGCCAGCAGGCCCGCGCCGACGATGGCGGTCACGTTGCCCAGCGTGGAGGCCGGGATCATCCGGGAGATGATGCCCGAGGATTCCACGCCCAGCGCCTCGGCGTACATGCCCGACAGCGGCACGACGCCCGCGCCCATGCCGCCGCCCATCATCGGGATGGCGATATACATGATCGCCTCCGTGAAGCCGTAGCCGAACAGCATGCCCACGACTCCGACGAGCATGCATCCGAAGAACATGGCGCACAGCGCCACGGGGAGGAACCGCACCGCCGCCCGGAGCAGCAGAGAGCGGCTCATGCCCAGGATCGACCCGGTGATCAGCGCCGCGATATAGAAATTCAGAAAGCCTGTGGTGTTCATGAAGCCGTCCACGTTCTTCACGACGCTCTCGGGGACGACCTTGAAATAGACAAGGAGCGCCGAGGCGAAAATGCACACGATGGCGCCGCCGCCCAGATAGGTCCTGACGATGGGCGTGTTGTTGCCGATCAGGTTGAAGAGCCCGCCGAAAACCATCATCACCAGAAAAGCGCCCAGCATCCCGCCGGGCAGCCATCCCAGGAGCATGGCCGCGAACACCAGAGCAAAAATGACCAGATACAGCGGCAGCCCCATCTCATAAATTTTAATACTGCTGAGTTTCAGCCAGAGACCGTCCTGCGTCTTCTTCTCCATCGATTTCCCTCCTGATTTCAGTAATATCAGACTGTTGTTAGAGCGGATCTCCTACTATGTTATTAATTATATAGTGTTATAGCGTGATTTGCAAGTATTACACAGAGTCTCTTCCACGGGTTTGTTATTTTTGTGCTCTTTACACAAATCAAAAACAGGGATATACTGAAACAAAGGGGACGCGCTCCCCTCCGGCAGACGGAGGCGGCGTACCGCCCTTTTTGTGCGCGCGATACCCCTCGGGCAGCGGGCGGCGCGGCGAGGATTGTGCGGGCCGCCACTTGCCACTTCCCGGATCCGGCGCTAAAATGAATAGAGACTAATCTAACGAGAAAATACGAGGAGATATGCTTATGAGTGCCTATAAGGTGATCTTTGAAAGAGAGGGCAAGACCGTCGTCGTGGCCGAGGGCACAACGCTGCTGCAGGCCGCCATCGACGCCGGACTGGAGCCCAACGCCCCCTGCGGCGGCGCGGGCAAATGCAAAAAATGCAAAATGAAAGTCGCCGGGGAGGTCATCCTCTCCTGCCAGACCAAGGTCGACCGGGACATGGTGGTGGACACCCTGCCCGAGAACGAGGAGAACGCGCAGATCCTGATGGACGGCGTGTTCCGCCCCGTGGAGCTGGCCACCGGCGTGCTGCCCCACGCGGACAACCCGCTGCTGGCGGCCATCGACCTGGGCTCTACATCGATCGTGCTGTATCTGCACGACGCCATCACCGGCGAACAGCTCGGCGTGCAGAGCACCCTGAACCCTCAGCGCCAGTACGGCGGCGACGTGGTGCAGCGCGCCAACACCGCCATGGATCAGGGCGTGGAGGTGCTCTCGAGCTGCGTGCGCATCGCGATCAACGCGCTGCTCATCGAGCTGTCCCGGAAGATCGGCCGCCAGCCGCAGGATATCGTCCGGATCGTGATGGTGGGCAACGCCTGCATGCACCATCTGTTCCTGGAGTACCCGACCAACACGCTGGTCCTGGCCCCGTACATGCCCGTCACGAAGGAGCCCGTCACGGTCAAGGCCGTGGACGTGGGCTTTGACGTCCACCCCGAGGCGGAGCTGCACTGGCTGTCACTGATCGGCGGCTTCGTGGGCGCGGACACCGTCGGCTGCATCCTGGCCGCCGACATGGACAAGCTCGACAAGCTGACGCTGATGGTGGACATCGGCACCAACGGCGAGATGGTCCTGGGCAACAAGAACTTCATGACCGCTACCTCCACGGCCGCCGGCCCCGCCTTTGAAGGCGCGAAGATCACCTGCGGCATGCGCGGCGGCGACGGCGCCATCGACCACACCTGGATCGAGGACGGGAAGATCGCCTATCACGTCATCGGCGGCGGCGAGCCCACCGGCATCTGCGGCTCGGGCCTGCTCGACGCGGTGGCAAACCTGCTCGAGCTCGAGGAGATCGATCCCTCCGGCCGCATGGAGGAGACCTACTTCTTCACCGAGAACGTATTCATCAACCAGAAGGACGTGCGGGAGCTGCAGCTGGCCAAGGCCGCCATCGCCGCGGGCATCGAGCTGCTGTGCCGCTATGAGGAACATGAGATCGGCGACATCGAGCAGCTTCTGCTGGCCGGCGCCTTCGGCAACTACCTTGACCCCCACAGCGCGTGCGCCATCGGGCTGCTGCCAAAGGAGCTGGAGGAGCGCATCATCCCCGTGGGCAACGCCGCCGGCGCCGGCGCCGAGATCGCCGTGCTCAACCATTACGAGGAGCGGCGCAGCGCCGAGATGGCCCGGAAAGTGAAATTCGTGGAGCTCGCCAACGACCCCGAGTTCCAGGATGTATATGTTGACCAGATGTTTTTCGGAGAGGATGATGAATAACATGGAAATTCCCGAAGCCTACGCAAAAGCAGAACAGATCGCAAAGGAAGCCGGCTTCAAGCTGATGGCCTTTGCCGACGCCGCCACCATCGAGCTCCGGCAGGAGGTCCGCGACATGTGCGCGGCCAACACCTGCGGCAAGTACGGCTCCAACTGGGCCTGCCCGCCCGGCTGCGGCGACCTGGACGAATGCCGCGCCAAGGTGGCGCCCTACAAGTGGGGCATCATCGTCCAGACCACCGGCCAGATGGAGGACAGCTTCGACTTTGAGACCGTCGCGGAGATCGCCCAGGAGCACGACGAGAACTTCCTGAAGATCCTGGAGCCCATGCGCGAGGCATTCCCCGGGATGCTCGCCCTCGGCGCCGGCACCTGCAACATCTGCGCCAAGTGCTCCTATCCCGACAAGCCCTGCCGCTTCCCCGACAAGCGCGTCTCCTCCGTGGAGGCCTACGGTATGGTCGTCAACGAGTTCGCGGTCAAGAACGGCCTGAAGTACAACTACGGCCCCAACACCATGACCTACACCTCCTGCTGCCTGCTGGGCTGAACCGCGCCGCATACATAAAAAGGCCGCTGCGAATGTTCGCAGCGGCCTTTTGCCGTTTTTTCATTCGATCCGCAGGTCCTGGAGCGTGATCGTGTCGTACGGGCCCTTGACGATGAAGCGCTTCTCATCGAAGGGGCCGCCGGAGAGCAGATCCACGAGGAACTGATTCGACGCGTCGTAGACGCAGTGCTCGAAGCCCAGCGCCTGCGCCACGGCCCGGGAGCTCTCGAGCACGGGCTCGAGGTCGTAGCAGTGGGTGTCCAGCACGCCGATGCGGTGGTAATGGCCGAACATCATCTGGAAGATCTCCTCGGCCTCATCCTCGTCGTAGTCTTCATACAGGCGGCTCTTCTGGCTGAGGACGCTCTCGTCCGTGTCGGACCAGTCGCTGGTCTGGAACATGGTGCCCACGCCGCCCTCCAGCGCGGCCTTGCGCTCCCGGGAGCCGATGAACAGCGTGATGCAGTCGTCGATCCGCGGCAGGACCAGCTCGCAGTCGCCCACATGGAGCCCCGCCATGGCGTTGCCGCAAAAGCCGTAGCCCAACAGGATCCGCTCCGCGCCCAGCTCCTTTTCCGCCCGGTCTATCGTCTGCTGCAGCGCCGTGCGCAGCTCATCCGGCCGGACGTGGAGGCCCTTCTCCATCCAGATCACCTCGGCCCGGCTGCCCGTGGACGCCAGGGCCGCGCGGGCCTCCGCCTCCATCATTTTACAAATGAGAAATACTTCTTTCATATCGGTCCCCTTCCCGCCGTGACGCCGGCTGCCCGCGTCAGAACGTGAACTCCTCCGGCTCGGCGCCGTAGCGGTTGATGACCGCCGCCGCGTTTTTCAGATAGAACACGGCCATCGTGTCGGACATGTTCCCCGGATCGCGGCCCAGCCGTTCGGCGGTCTCGCGCCAGAACCGCTCGCGGACCTCCCGGCGCTCCTCCTCGACGGCCTCGGCCGTGATGCGGATCCAGCCGCCTTCGCCCATGGCGGAGATCTCGATCAGCGGCGCGGTCTTGAGCTGCCGATAAACCGGCTTGTTGTTGGTCGTGGAAAAGTACAGCCGGTCCTCATACTGATACAGCGAGCCGAAGGGCCGCACCCGGGCCTGGGGCCCGTCCTCCGTGGCGATGAAATAGGTCTTCCCCTTCAGGTATTCATAGGCTCTGTTCATGGATGATCCCTCCTCTTGAATAACGATGCCGGAGCCTTATATCGCGATTATAGCACATCGGACCGGTTTGTTCAACGCCATGTGCGTTTCTCCGGCAGGGGAGGGCTCGATCGCGGCCGGACCGGCGCGGACCTCCGACGCCGGAGGGCTTTTTCGCCGGGAAATCGGGCCCGGCCCGCAGAAACATGAACGATATGTCCGGTTTGTCTTTACATCCGGGCGGTCTTATAGTATGATATTCTCGATATCTTATCTGGGAAAGAATTTGATATCAGATAATAATAAGGAGGAAAATCCATGGAAAAAACCAACACCCGCACCCTGGTCGGCGTCTTTGCCTTCTGCTTCGGCGCCATGGGCTCCATGCTCACCATGGCGGTCGTGGGCTACATCATCGCTTCCTACGGAGCGAAGGGCGTCTCGCCGACACTCGTGACGTCTCTGATGACGGTCCCGTCCCTGGTCGGCATGATCTTCGCGTTCTTTGTCGGCACGCTCAACAAGAAGGTCTCCACCAAGGGTCTGGTCCTGTTCACCCAGATCTGCATCTTCATCTACTGCATGGTGTTCCTGACCCTCGGCGGCAAGGTCTCCATCTACGTCCTGCTCGCCACTGCCGCGCTGGCCGGCTTCGGAATGGGCGCCAACTTCACCCTGCTGGCCGCCTTCATGGCCACCGCCGTGCCCGATCCCCAGAAGCGCGCCACCATCACCGGTTACGCCTCCGCGGCGATGAACCTCTCCGGCGTCATCTTCTCCACCATCGGCGGCAAGCTGGCTGCCAGCGGCATGATCGCCGATCCCGTCAACGGCTGGACGAAGGGCTACATGCTCGGCTTCATCACCCTGGCGGCCATCGTCATCGAGCTGATCTTCCTGCCCGGCGGTCAGTACGCGCAGGAAGGCCCCGCTCCCGAGGGCGGCGAGAAGGCCAAGAAGAGCGGCGTCCCCGCCATCGTCTACGCGATCTCCATCCACTATCTGGTCTGGTTCTGCTTCATGTACTGCTACGGCCTGAACATCTCCGACTATATCATCAACGTCTATAAGCTCGGCGACGGCGGCACCGCGGGTATCGCCACCGCCATGGTCACCGTGGGCGGCGTTATCGCCGGTCTGTTCTTCGGCCAGTACTCCAAGATCACCAAGTCCATGAACTGCCCCATCATGATGGCGATGACAGCCGTCGGCATGCTCCTGTGCCTGATCGCGCCTTCCGTCCCCGGCGTCATCGTCGGAGGCTTCCTGTGCGGCTTCGCCATGAGCGGCTGCAACCCCTACATCATGATGCTCTTCGGCCAGATCTGCCCGCCCAGCCAGCTCACCCAGGCCATGTCGATCTTCTCCGGCTGCATGAACGTCGGCATGTTCGTCGCGCTGTACGTGATCAACGGTCTGTCCAGCATCATCTTCGGCGCGGACTACACCCTGGACAAGAAGTTCCTGCTCGCCACCATCATGTGCGCGATCTGCGCGGTCTCCGGCATTTTCATCTACGCCGCCGCCGCCAAGCAGGCCGCCAAAAACGCCGCTCCCCAGCAGTAAGCTCCCGGCGCGGAATCTCCGTATCGAACCCCAGGCTGCCGCGGTTTTCCGCGGCAGCTTTTTTCTCCGATGCAGCGCTGGACATGATCGGCCAAAAAGCATATAATCTTCTTATACACCATGACAAACGGAGGAGGCGCGACATGCGATACAACGATTTTCACGGCGAAAAGATCTCGGCGCTGGGCTTTGGGTGCATGCGTCTGCCGGTGCTGAACAACGACCAGTCGCAGATCGACATGCCCAAGGTGGAGGAAATGCTCCTCTATGCCTACGAGCACGGCGTCAACTACTACGACACGGCTTACCCCTACCACAACGGCTTCTCCGAGGTCGCCCTCGGGGAGATCCTCGCCAAAAACGGCATCCGGGACAAGGTGAACATCGCCACCAAGCTCTTCACGCTGGAGATCGGCCGTCCCGGCTTCGACCCGGCGAAGATGCTCTCCACCCAGCTCGAGCGGCTGAAGACCGACCACGTCGATTTCTACCTGATCCACGGCGTCCACGGCGACCAGTGGGAGCGGCTGAAAAACGAGTACAACATCATCGAGTTCCTCAACGAGAAACGCCGCCAGGGCGTGATCCGCCACATGGGCTTTTCGTTCCACGACTCCTACGAGGCCTTCGTGAAGCTCATCGACGACTACGACTGGGAATTCGCCCAGATCCAGTATAACTACCTGGACAACGAGCTCCAGGCCGGCGACCGCGGGCTCGCCTACGCCAAGTCCAAGGGCATCCCTCTGAACATCATGGAGCCGATCAAGGGCGGCAACCTGATCTTCCCGAACTATCCCGCCATCGACGAGATCCGCGCCCGGCACGGCATCACCGAGTCCAACGCAGAGCTGGCCCTGCGTTACGTCTTCGACAAGGAGAACCTGCACGTGGTCCTCTCGGGCATGAACGAGCTCGACCAGGTCAAGGAGAACATCGCCATCACCGACCGCTGCGGCGTCGGCTGCCTGACGGCGGCGGAGACGGCCTGCATCGAGGATATCCGCGCCTTCCTGGAGACCGTGGACACGATCCCCTGCACCGGCTGCCGCTACTGCACCGAGGGCTGCCCGCAGAAAATCATGATCCCCATGGCCTTCTCCTGCTACAACACCGGCGTCAAGTTCGGCAACCGGGACGCCCAGCGCCGCAATTATGACCGCGCCTGCGCCAACATCGGCGACTGCGTGGAGTGCGGCCAGTGCGCCGAGGCCTGCCCCCAGCACCTGGACGTGCCCGAGCTGCTCAAAAAAGTCCGGGCATACTTCGAGTAAGGGCGCGTATAAGCCTGCCTGAAGCTGAAACAGGAAGCCTGAGATCGAATGATCTCGGGCTTCCTGTGTTTTTTATTGATGCCGGCAGGGGAGGGGGGGCCTGCGCGGAACGACCCGCTTGACAGACGGCGCGGAGCATGAGATAATCGCAGCGGGTACCAGGGAGTAGCTCACGCGATCACGCGTAACATATTTCGTCAGTACGGGATATGCGCCCCGGAATATGTTGAAAGCAGCGAGACTTTTACCGCCAGTTTGCGGTAGAAGTCTTTTTTGTGCGCCGGCACGGCCCGGCGCCGCGTCACGGAAGGAGATGATATCCGTGGATATAAGCAATCTGGTTTCGCTGCTCGGCGGCGTTGCGATGTTCCTGTTCGGAATGTCGGTGATGGGCGATTCGCTCAAAAAGGTCGCCGGCGGCAAAATGGAAATGATCCTGTACAGGCTTTCGGGGGATCCCGTCCGCGGCATCCTGCTGGGCACGGGCGTGACGGCGGTGATCCAGTCGTCGTCCGCGACGTCGGTGATGGTGGTCGGCTTCGTCAACTCCGGCATGATGAAGGTGCGTCAGGCGATCGGCGTGATCCTCGGCGCGATCCTCGGGACGAGCATCACCGGCTGGATCCTGTGTCTGAACAGCCTCGGCGGCTCCGGCGCCAGCGTGGCCGCGTATTTGAGTACGGAGATGCTGACAGGGCTGGTGGCGCTGGCGGGCATCGTCCTGTGGATGTTCGGCCGGCAGACCGCCAGGAAAAACGTCGGCGGCATCATGCTGGGCTTCGCCGTGCTGATGTACGGGATGAGCATGATGTCGCTCGCCATCGCGCCGCTGCGGCAGGATGAAGCCTTCCTGTCGCTGCTGACCAGCTTTACCAACCCGCTGCTCGGCGTTCTGGCCGGCATGCTGATCACCGCCGTGATCCAGAGCGCCAGCGCCGCGGTGGGCATTCTGCAGGCGCTGGCGGTGACCGGCGCCGTGGAATTCGACATGGCCCTGCCGATCCTGATGGGGATCGGGATCGGCGCCTCCGTCCCCGTGATGCTCAGCGCGCTGGGCGCCGGCGTCAACGGAAAACGCACCGCTTTTGTCTATCTGATCATCGACATACTCGGCGCGATCCTCTGCGGCGGACTGTTTTATACGCTCAATGCGTTCCTTCATTTCGGCTTCATGCGGACGGAGATGACGATGGTCAGCGTGGCGCTGATCAATACGCTCTATCGTCTGGCGATGGTGCTGCTGCTCTCGCCCTGTATGGGGCTTCTGGAAAAGATCGTGCGGGCGCTCTTTCACGAGAGCGCCGAGGCGGCTGCGGAGCAGGCGGATATGGACCGGCTGGAGCCGCGATTCCTGGACCATCCGACGCTGGCCATCAGCCAGAGCCGGACCGTGATCGAATCCATGGCCTCCAAGGCCCGGGAGGGCGTGTCCCTCGCCGTCGCCGTCCGCAGGTCCTACGGCAGGGCCGCGCTCAGCCGGGTGTATGAGCTGGAGGACGCCCTCGACCGCTATGAGGACAAGCTGGGGACCTATCTTTTCAAGATCACCGCCCGGGAGCTGGACGACGCCCAGATCCGCGAGGTCAGCAAATTCCTGCGTGTCCTCTCCGATTTTGAGCGGATGAGCGACCACGCGCGGAATATCGGCGAGGCCGCGGAGGAGATCAACGAAAAAAAGATCCGCTTCACGCCCGCAGCGGAGCGGGAGCTGACGGTACTGGAGGACGCGGTCGGCGAGATCGCCCGCATCACCGTCACCGCCTTCATCGACAACGACCGCGAGGCCGCGCTGCGGGTGGACCCGCTGGAGGAAGTGATCGACGATCTGTGCGACCAGATCAAGGCGCGCCACATCGACCGGGTCAGCCGGCAGGAGTGCCCGCTGGAACACGGCTTCGTGTTCAACGATCTGCTCACGGACTACGAGCGGATCTCCGACCACTGCAGCAACGTCGCCATCGATATCCTCGAGGAGGAGAGCGGCGACCTGTACGCCCATGAGTACCAGCAGGGCATGAGCCGCGACCCGGACGAGCTGTACCGACAGTATTATCAGGAGTATAAGCTGGCCTTCGTCCTGTGACGCCGCGGGGGAGGCCCCGTATCGCCGACGCCGCTGTCCGCAGACAAAGCAAAACCCCCGGGATCGGATGATCCCGGGGGTTTTGTGTTGGCATTGACCTATTTTTCCAGTCCGTCTCCAGACAAGTATCTTCGGCACTGGTGAGCTTAACTTCTGTGTTCGGAATGGGAACAGGTGGACCCTCACCGTTAAAAACACCAACTATGGTGACCCGTGCGGGAATCGAACCCACGTTTGAGGCGTGAGAGGCCTCCGTCTTAACCGCTTGACCAACGGGCCATATGGTACACCTTCAGGGACTCGAACCCTGGACACCCTGATTAAGAGTCAGGTGCTCTACCAGCTGAGCTAATGGTGCATATTAAGAATGAAATGGTGACCCGAGGGGGAGTCGAACCCCCGATTGGGGCGTGAGAGGCCCCCGTCTTGACCACTTGACCATCGGGCCATTTCATTACTATCATCCAGG
>JAFXYJ010000017.1 GCA_017541825.1 Oscillospiraceae bacterium
ACGCGCCCTCGCCGATGTAGAGAAGATTTTCGGATATATAGATCTCTCCGGTGAAACCCCAGCAGTAAGAGAATGCCATCTGTCCGACGGAGATCAGGCTTTCCGGCAGCGTGACGCTGGATAGATTGCGGCATTCTCTAAAAGCGAAATCGCCGATGACCTCGATCCCCTCGGACAACACGACACTGACCAGCTTGTCGCAGTCGGAGAAAACATCTTCCTCAATGCTTTTGACCGGAAAACCCTCGATCTCCGCGGGGATCACGAGGTTTTTGGGCAGCCGCGCGGTATAACCGGTGATCGTCAGTCCTGTGCAGTCTTCGTTCGGTCCGTAAAGGAGCCCCTCGTATTCTCCGCTGGGAGGAGCCGCTTCCGGGGAAATGTAGATGGGGGTGCGGCAGCTCTCTTCCCAGTCGTAACCGGAGATGGCGGGATGGACATGTTCGGGATCGGGCACGCAGACAAGGGTGGTAACATTGCTTTCATTCCAGCATGCGAAGGCATTGTCCCCGATAGTCAACGGGTCGCTGTCCGTATGTTCGAACCGAATGGTTTTCAGATGGTCGCAGCCGGTAAAAGCATCATAGGAGATCACGGACACATCGGCCGGGATGATGACCTCGGTCAATGATTCGCAGCGGCGGAAGGAATTGCTCTCCAGTTCGTTCACACCGTCCGGGATGCGGCAAGAGCCGGAAATACCGGAGCTGACTTGAAGCAGGACCGTGCGATCCTTGTTGAAGAGAAAACCGGCGCTGTCGCTGCTGAAATATGCGTTGTCAGGGGAAACGGTGAATCCTGAAATGTTGGTAAAAGCAAAGGCATAAAGGCCGATCGATGTGACGTTGGCAGAAATATAGATATCACCGCTGAGGTCGCAGCAGCCATCAAAGGCGCGGCTTCCTATGGTCGTCAGACTCTCCGGCAGCGTGACCTGCCGGAGACTGCCGCTCCAGTTGTAACAGCCTTGAAAAGCGTAATCCTCAATGACCTCGATCCCCTCGGATAATGTCACATTTGAGAAAACATAGCAGTCCTCAAAAGCGAACTCGCCGATGGTTTTGACGGGATGACCTTCGATCTCCGCGGGGATCACGAGGTTCTGGGGCAGCAGGGAAGCGTCGCACCCCGTGATGACCGCGTCGCCCGCGTCGTTGAGTTCCCAGATCAGTCCGTTCTCGGTGGTGCCGGAGACGGCGTCCGGATCTGTCGACGGGGGATCTCTGGTCAGAAGCTCGTCGTCCTCCGCCTCCGACGGATCGCTGCCCTCGCCTTCGGAAGACTCGTCCTCCGCGGTCACGAGACCGACCGCCTCTTCCGAAGCGTCGGCGTCCGCGGGAGTCTCCGATCCGTTCTCCGCGGCAGGCTCCTGGGCATCAGCTTCCTCCGGGACCGGGGATGCGCCGTCTTCGCCGGTCGGACCGTTCTCCCCGTCCTCCGGGAGGTCGGCGTCCGGTCCGCTGTCAGACGGCTGCGTCTGGGCCTCGTCATACACGGGCGCATCTGCGTCCTGCGCGGCACCGGCTTCATCCTCTTCGACGCTTTCGCCGCCGCCGACGCCGGAGTGGACATCCCCGGAGGCTTCGGCGGCCGTCTGGGCATCGTCATCGGGATCGGCGGCATCCTCCTGTACGGGAGCGGGTTCTTCTCCCGTTTCGTCGGTATTCACCGATGATGTGTCAATGCTCTCCGGCTCCTCCGCCGGGACTTCCGAAGCCAATGCCGTCACGGGCAGTACGGACAGGCACATGGCGATACAAAGCAGCAGGGACAAAAAGCTTCGGAGCGTACTTCTCATTCAAAAACGGTCCTTTCCATTTCAGCTTTTTTAACAACAGTATTACTGTAATTGTAAATCGCTCCGTATAAAGAGTCAAGAAAGTCTATTGAAAAACAGCTCTGTCTCCTGTATGATAAGCCATAACAGGAACAGGGGGGAAGAAACATGACGAGAGTCAAGATTGATCCGGGGATCTGCGGGCTGAATACGAAGGTCGAGGCGACAGCGGAGAGTGAAACGGACGTCAAAGTGAAGATCTATTCTGCCTGCCCGAGCATCAAGGCCATGGCCAAGGCACTGGGGGAGGATTTCGACGCCTATGAGCTCTGCCTGCAGAAGCCGGGCGCGGGACCTCTCTACGAGTACGCGCAGGAGCATTTTCCGGTGCACGTGTCATGTCCCGCGCTCAACGGCATCATCAAATGCGTCGAGGTGGAATGCCATCTGGCGCTGAAGAAGAACGCGAGCATCGAATTCATCGACGATTGATACAGGGAGGCTGAACTCATGGAAAAAACCATCAAGGTGAACGGTATGGGCTGCGCCAACTGCGCCGCCAAGGTCCAGAAAGCGCTGGAGGCGATCCCGGGCGTGGAGAAGGCCGTCGTCTCCGTCGCGGGAAAAAACGCGGTCGTCACGCTCTGCGCGGACGTCCCGGTGGAAAAGCTCTGCGCGGCGGTGAACGCCACGGGCAAATACACGGCCAGCGCGGAGGGGTGAGGTCATGACGGCATTCATCTGTTACCCGCGGTGCTCGACCTGCCGGAAGGCGCAGAAATGGCTGGACGAACACGGCGTGCGCTATGAATGGCGCGATATCAAAGAACAAAACCCCACCGAGGACGAGCTGCGCATCTGGCACAAAAAGAGCGGATTGCCGCTCAAACGGTTTTTCAACACAAGCGGTCAGCAGTACAGGGCGCTGGATCTGAAAAACCGGCTGCCCGGCATGAGCGAGGACGAACAGTTCCGGCTGCTCGCCTCCGACGGGCTGCTCGTAAAGCGTCCGCTGCTCATCACGGAAGAGACGGTCCTCACCGGCTTCGATGAAGCGGCATACGCGGCCGCGCTGCGCATCTGACAGGCTTTCCTACAAAATGACGGCAGGGCTTCGGCCCTGCCGTCATTTTGCGTATGCAACTGGAATATCACAACTTTTTTTTGATAGAATTCCAATTATTTGTTCTTATGATACATAGGTTTCCTATTTTTTATACGATATACTGAAAACGTAGTAAAAGGCAGCTTAAAGCGGGTCGGACTGTTTGGAGGAGAACGGCCCGACGGGACAAAATGGATTGGAGGAGCCATTATGTATAAGCTGACACCGAAAGAAAACCTGATGCGGATGTTCAACAAGGAGCTTCCGGAGTATCTTCCCAAGTATGATTTCTGGGGCTGGGGCTGCGGCCTGCCCATGCAGACCGGCGAGAAGAGTGCCGACGGCTATCCCATCGACGAATTCGGCATCGAGTACACGACGACCGCGGAGTCGATGGGCGGCATGATGCCCGTCCCCGGACGTGTCCTGCTCGACGACATCACCAAGTGGCGCGACATCGTCAAGACGCCGGACATCTCGGGCTGGGACTGGGAAAAGCTGGCCAAGGACGCGCTCAAGGACAAGGACTATGAGCATAACCCGGTCATCCTGCACAACGGCGGCTATTTTATGACGCTGCTGAACATGATGGGCGTGGCCAACGGTCTGTGCGCGATGCTCGAGGAGCCCGACGAGGTCTATGAGCTGTTCGATTACCTGAGCAAGTACTACATCGAGCGTGAAAAGGGCCTGCTCAAATACTTCCACGGCGATATCTACGAGCTGGCCGACGACACCGCCGCCAACGACTGCCCGTTCATCTCTACCGAGCTCTACCAGCAGCTGGTCAAGCCCTTTGCCAAGCGGGAGGCGGATCTGGCCATCGACGCCGGCCTGAAGATCGGCATGCATGACTGCGGCAAGGCCGAGAGCTTCATCCCCGACTGGCTGGATATCGGCGTGCAGATTTGGGAGCCCGCCCAGACCAGCAACGATTTGATCGGGATCAAGGAGAAGTACGGCCGCGACATCATCATTGCCGGCGGCTGGGACAACCAGGGCTACATCTCCTATGAGGACACCCCCGACGAGGTGCTCCGCGACGCCGTGTACAAGTACATCGACGATCTGGCGCCCAACGGCGGCTTCTGCTTCATGTGCCTGCCCATGGGCAACCCGGGCGAGGAGATCTTTGACCGCAAGGTGAAGATGATCGACGAGATCTACGAGAACTACGGCAAGCCCTGGTACAAGAACCACGGTCTCGCCTGATGCTTTTCCCGATCCGTCGGAAAACCTGCATATGACCGATAACGGACGTCCCTTTTCCTCCATCGGAAGGGGACGTCTTTTTTGAGAAAAGCTTGGACGAAAACGGATTTGTCCTGCACAAAAAACAAGCGGCGACGGATCCGTTTCTTTATATTCGCCATACGTTTTTTGTACCGGACAGCAAGAGTACAATAGGATCGTAAACAGCGGAAGAACTGTGTCCGGCCGTTTGAGAGGAGTAACGGCCGGATCGTCAAGATGAAGGAGGAACATTATGTACAAGCTTACGGAAAAGGAAAACCTGCTGCGCATGTTCGACGGGGAGATCCCCGAATACCTGCCCAGCTACGACTTCTTCGGCTGGGGCGCGGGCCTGCCGTTCCAGACCGGGGAGAAGAGCGCGGACGGCTATCCCATCGACGAGTTCGGCATCGAGTACACCACCACCGACGTGTCCATGGGCGGCATGATGCCCGTACCCGGCCGGATCTTCCTGGAGGACATCACCAAGTGGCGCGATGTGGTCAAGGTGCCTGACACCTCTTCCTGGGACTGGGAAAAGCTGGCCAAGGACGCCCTCAAGGACAAGGACATCGAGCACAATCCCATCGTTCTGCACAACGGCGGCTATTTCATGACGCTCATGAACATGATGGGCTTTGCCGAGGGCCTGTGCGCGATGGAGGAGGAGCCGGAGGAGGTCTACGAGCTGTTCGATTATCTGAGCGGCTACTATCTGGAAAGAGAGAAGGCCCTGCTCAAATACTTCCACGGCGACATCTATGAGCTGGCCGACGACACGGCGGCCCACAACTGCCCGTTCATCTCTCCGGAGACCTATCGGAAGCTGGTCCTGCCCTTCCACAAGAGGGAGGCGGACATGGCCCGGGACGCGGGACTCAAGATCGCCATGCATGACTGCGGCAAATCCGAGTGCTTCATCGACGACTGGCTGGATATCGGCGTGCAGCTCTGGGAGCCCGCCCAGACGACCAACGACATCCTCGGCGTCAAGAAAAAATACGGCCGCAAGCTGATCATCACCGGCGGCTGGGACAACCAGGGCCCGATCTCCTATCCGGAAACGCCCGACGAGGAGCTGCGCGAGGCGCTGATCAAGTACATCGACGACATGGCGCCCGACGGAGGCTTCTGCTACATGGCCGTTGTCGTGGGCAACTACACCGACGAGCCCTTCATCCGCAAGATGAAGCTCGTTCACGACGTCTACGAGGAATACGGCCGCGACTGGTACAAGAACCACGGCTATTGATCTCCCGGACAGGCGCGAGAGCCTCCCGGAAAAGACCGGCCGCCGCAGGGCGACCGCTGAAAAAACCGCTTCCGGTGCATGCCGGAAGCGGTTTTTCTGTTGCAAACATATTCTTATCATGCTATAATATTAAATTGGGGGAATGTAGGGAAACGTTTTTTCTTTCATTTTCAGAAAGAGGTTTTTATGAATATTTTCGATGTATTCACGCTGCTCGGCGGCCTGGCCATGTTCCTGTACGGCATGCGGCTGATGGGGGACTCGCTCAAGGAAAACTCCTCGGGCACGCTGAAGACCGCCATGGGCCACGTGACCGACAACCCGGTCAAGGCATTTCTCCTCGGCCTGTTTGTCACGGCGCTGATCCAGTCGTCTACGGCTACGATCGTCATCACCGCGGGGCTCGTGGCCGCGGGCATCCTGACGCTGCACCAGTCGCTGGGCATCATCGTGGGCGCCAACGTCGGCACCACGGTGACCGGCCAGATCATCCGTCTGCTGGACCTCGACTCCACGGCGACGGCGTGGCTGCGGTTTTTCCAGCCCTCCACGCTGGCGCCCATCGCGCTGATCGTGGGCATCGTCCTTATCATGGGCGGGGGCAGGCTCAGCAGCTCCAAGTCCTGGGGCAACATCGCCGTCGGCTTCGGCATACTGTTCTCCGGACTGCTGAATATGACCGGGGCGGTGGACAATCTGGCCTCCTCGGGCGTCGTGGAGGACCTGTTCCGCGGTCTGGGCGACAACCCGTTCATCGGCTATCTGACGGGCGCGGGCGTGGCTTTTGCGCTGCAGAGCTCCTCTGCGTCCGTCGGCATCCTGCAGGCGTTTTCGGCCTCGGGACTGCTGACCTTCAAGGCGATCTACGCGGTGATCGTGGGCATCTATCTGGGCGACTGCGTCACCACGGCGATCGTAGTGTACATCGGTGCCAAAGCCGAGCCGCGTCGCGTCGCCATCGTCAATATCATCTTCAACCTGGGCAAGTCGATCCTCTCGCTCGTCGGCGTAGTCGCCGCCCATCGGATCGGGCTGCTCGACGGACTCTGGGACGCGCCGGTGAACTCGGGCATTATCGCGAACACCAACACGATCTTCAACCTCGCGTGCGCCGTCGCGCTGTTTCCGTGGCTCCGTTCCTTCGAGAGACTGAGCATGCGCATCGTCAAGGACGACGCGGATTCGGAAGCCGAGTACCGGGAGAAGCTCGCGGAACTCAACTCCGCGTTTTTCAACACGCCCGCCCTGGCGCTCAACGGCTGCTATGACGTGCTTTTGACTATCTTCTGCGCCTCACGGGACAACATCGTGCGCTCCTTCACGCTGCTGGAAAACTACGATCAGCTCATCCACAGTCAGATCATGGAGGAGGAAGAGGAGATCGACCGGATGACGGACCAGGTGAGCCGGTATCTGGTGGAGCTGCTGCCGCATCTTCAGCAGCCCTATCACGTCTCGATCCTCGACCAGTACTACAAGGTCACCGCCGAGTTCGAGCGGCTGGGGGACCATGCGGTGAACATCGCCGAGAACGCCTCGAACCTGCACAAGAGCAGCGCGGTGCTCTCCGAGGCAGCGATCGGGGAACTGCATATCCTGGAGGAATGCATCGGAAGAATTCTCTCCGATACGGAACAGACCTTCCGCCAGCGCGACATCGAGGCGGCCTATCGCATCGAGCCGCAGGTGCAGGTGGCAGGAGAGATGATCGCCCTGCTCAAGCGCAACCATCTGATCCGCCTGAGCAAGGGCGTGTGCAACATCTTCGCGGACGTGTGCTTCACGAACCTGATGGTGGAGATCCGGCGCATCGCGGCCGTGTGCTCCAACGTGGGCGTGGCCACCGTGGTCCGCGTGAACCCGGAGCTGGCCGACCACGAGCATCTCTACTACGCCTCCCTCCATTCCGGCGGGCACGAGGTCTTTGACAACGAGTACAACAAGGCCCGGGAGGAATACTTCAATCGCCTGCATCAGGAGAGCGCCGTCGCCATGGAGCATCCCGCGGCGGAACCGGAGAACGCCTGAGACGCGATCGACTGATAAAGACCGGCGCGATCTTTGATCGCGCCGGTCTCCCGGTCTCTATGTTTTTTAATTGGAGCTGGACGAACTCGAGGCCGCGGCGGCCTCCTGCATGTCGAGCACCGCGTCAATGGCCAGCACGACCGCCAGCGCCAGCGCCTCGTTGCGATTATCGAAGATCTCCAGCTCGTAGCTGTCGCCCCAGGACAGCCAGACCTTGTGCACGCGCACGATGGCCTCGCCGGCGCGCACTATCTCGTAATCATGGCCGGTGACGTTGCCGGTGCACTCCCAGTCCAGGCCGTTGATCGTGTATCTGGGATGGAACAGCGTGAACTCCTTGACGATCTCCGCCGTCTGGATGCCGCGGACGAATACATAGAACCGGGGCTTCCAGCTCATGACCTTCTGCTGGATGAAGGCGACCTCGTCGCCGGTAATGTCGTAGATGTGGAGCTTTTTGCCGAAGGAGAATTCCCCCTCCACGGTATAGCAGTCCACGTCCAGCTCATTCTTTACGG
>JAFXYJ010000018.1 GCA_017541825.1 Oscillospiraceae bacterium
GGCCGTCCCGCCCGGGATGCCCAGAGACAGGAACATCTCCAGATACCCCATGTTGGAGTGGGGCGGCGAGAAGGGGAGCGTCCCCGAGGAAAAGGGGAGATAGGCACGGACAAAATTCTCCGTCCCGAGGCCGACGCCGAGCGGGAGGTTTGCGCGCAGCGCAGCCAGACACTCCCGCCACAGCGTGAACCGGCCGGAGGCCGCACGGTCGCTCCAGTCCAGCACCGAGAACAGCCGGGCGCGTACGGTCCCCGGCAGGGCGGGCAGCAGGACGAGGGGCAGGGCGGCGAGCCGCACGGCGTTGTTTCCGCAGGCATAAAGCCCGAGAGCGGCCGCGGCGCCCAACGCCAGCCAGCCTGTCCGGGCATAGGTCAGCGCCAGCGCCGTCAGAGGCAGCGCCAGGAATGACAGGGCAAGCGTCCGGCGCGCCCGCGTGTCCTGCCGCAGCGCCCGGCTGAAGGCAAGCGGCAGCGCCATGGCGGCGAATTCCCCGTAGTTGATCGCGTGCTCCAGCGTGGAGCCCAGTCGGGGCAGCACCCTGTCCCCGATGGGGACGCCGTAGAGATCCGCGCCGAGAGCGCGGCGGATCAGCCCGTAAAGGGCTGTGAAGAGCAGCGCGAGCGTGACGCCGCGCAGAAGGACGTCCGCGTCCTCCGCGCTGTGAAAAACGTTTGCGGACACGAAGGCCAGACAGCCGCCGGCAAGATAGAACACCGCCGTCCGCAGACTGCCGGCGGGGGAGGCCGACCACAGCGGACACAGCGCGCACGTGAGGGCGAACACACACCACGCCGCGCCGATCGGGCCGCGGAAGACCCTGCCGCACCGACCGCCGCCGAGGAAAAACGCGGCCGGTACGGACAGGGCGAAGGCCACGCCGTACAGGTTGCTCCAGAACTCATGGGGCACGCAGAGCATCAGCGCCGTTCCGGCGGAGAGAAGGACCCGGACCGGGGCCGCCGTCTGCGGTTTTGCTCTCATCACTCGCACTCCGATCATGTGAAGGAAGGTTGTCCATGCGCCGAAAGAGGATCCTGACCGTTCTGCTGGCTCTGACGCTGGCCTTTATCTGGGGAAACTCCCTGCTGTCCCGGGAGGTCTCCGGCGCCATCAGCGACTCTGTGATGGAGCTCATGAACCGGCGGGCCGAGATGCTCGGGCTCGGCAGCGACTATTTCACCTATATGGCCGACATCGACGGCGACGGGACGCCGGAGCCCACCAGCCGGACCGTCCGCAAGGCCGCCCACGTGATCGAGTTTGCCGTGCTCGGCGCGCTGCTGTGGCTGCGGCTGGAGGGGAAGCGCCGCAGCAGGCTCAAAACGGTCCTGCAGGGCGTGCTCGCCGCGGCGGCGGACGAGACGATCCAGCTCTTCTCCCACCGGGGCAGCCGTGCCGCCGATGTTCTGATCGATTCGGCCGGCGTGCTCCTGGGACTGGGGATCGTTTGGGCGGCGGCCGCGCTCCGGCGGCGCGGGGCCGGGGAGAACTGAACGCCCCGGGATCCCCGGACCGTTATTCTGCCGGTTTCCCGCGGTTTTTATACACCCCCGGGAGAGGTTGACAGAGTCTGACAATCTCCGTATAATAACAAAAGCATTCTGCGTCGATCCTGATATCCGTGAGGACAGAGTATGGTTTTTTCCAGTTTGTTTTTCCTGTATGCGTTTTTACCGGTCTGCCTGCTGGCATACCGGTTTTGCCGCAGTTTGAAGGCGAAAAACATCTGCCTGCTGGTGTTCTCGCTGATTTTTTACGCCTGGGGCGAGCCGAAATACGTGTTGCTGCTGGCAGCCATGTCGTTCTTCGACTGGTTCTTTGCCCTGCGGATCGCTGCGGCGCGCTCCCGCGGCCGAAAGGGCGGCGTCTGGCTGGCCCTGGCATCGATGACCAATCTCGGGCTGATCGGCTTTTTCAAGTACAGCGGCATGATCTGCTCGATCTTCGGCGAGCCGCCGGCCTTCATCCGGTCGGTAGCGCTGCCGCTGGGCATTTCCTTTTACACCTTCCAGCTTCTGACCTACGTGACCGACGTATACCGGGGCGAGGCGAAGGCGCAGCGGCGCTACTGGCACGTGCTGCTGTATGCGGCGCTGTTCCACCAGTGCATCGCCGGACCGATCGTGCGCTACGGCTCCATCGCCCGGGAGCTGTTCCACCGCCGGGATCCCCGGGACGAGATCCCCTCGGGCGTACTGCGCTTTTCCGTCGGCCTGGCCAAAAAGGTGATGCTGGCCAACCCCTGCGGCGCGCTGGCCGACAGCATGCTCCTGACCGACAGGGTCATCGGCGACGCCTCCGCGTTCGCCGCGAGCCTGCAGACCCTCTCCCAGCGTTCGGTGCTGGGACTGTGGCTGGGCGTGGCGGCTTTTTCGCTGCAGATCTATTTTGATTTCTCCGCCTACTCCGACATGGCCATCGGCATGGGCCGGATGCTCGGCCTGCACTATCCCGAGAACTTCGACCATCCCTATATCTCCCGCAGCGCCACGGAATTCTGGCGGCGCTGGCACATGTCCCTGGGCACGTTTTTCCGTGATTACGTGTATATCCCGCTGGGCGGCAGCCGGGCGGGGGCCTTCCGCACGATCCTCAATCTCCTCATCGTCTGGGCGCTGACGGGCCTGTGGCACGGCGCGAGCTGGAACTTCGTCCTGTGGGGCCTGTACTGGTTCGTGTTTGCCGCGCTGGAGCGTCTGTTCCGCCGCGGCGTGTCCCGCCTGCCCGGCGCCGTGCGCATCCCGCTGGGACATATCTATCTGATCCTGGTGGCGATGCTCGGCTGGGTGCTGTTCAAGTTCACCGATTTCCGGCTGGCCGGCGCGGTGTTCCGGGGCCTCGTCGGGCGCAACGGCAACACGCTGACGGATTTCCAGTCCACGATCCTGCTGCGCAACAACGTCTGGCTGCTGTGCTTCTGCCTGATCGCCGCCACGCCGCTGCTTCAAAAGCTCGTATGGCATCCCCGCCTGGCAAAACGCTCCGTGCTCTACCGCGCGGCGGTCTGCGGACTGCTGCCGACGGCCCTGCTGCTCATCAGCACTGCGTGCCTGGTCGGGAACAGCTACAATCCGTTCCTGTACTTCAAGTTCTGAGGACATCCGATGAGAGACGAAAAGAAAACGCGCGCCGCATCCCGGGAGGGACTGCGCCCGCGGAAAAGAAAACCGTATATCGGTCCGGCCGCGCTGTTCTTCATCGCGCTCGCTCTGGTGACGGCGCTGGCCTGGTGCCTGCCGCTGCGTCCCGCGGTGTCCCAGAAGGAGAAGAGGGAGTTGGAAAGGTTCCCCGCCTTTTCCCTGACGGCCCTCGGCGACGGCAGTTATTTCGAGCAGATCGGCGTCTGGTTCTCCGACACCTTCCCCGGACGGGACCTTTGGATCGAAGCCGCGCAGAGCATCGAACGCCTCCACGGCAGCTCGGACATCGTGATCTACGGCGACACCGAGACCTCTCAGGCGGTGCCGGTGGCGGTGCCGACCGCGGCGCCGACGCCGGAGCCGTCGGCGAGCACTCCGGCGCCCACCGCGGCGCCGGTGCAGACAGCCGCCGGGGAGGAGACCACGGCGGAGCCGGAGACGACGGAGGAGCCCGGGCAGACGCCCGTACCGGAGCCGGAGGAGGATGAGGAGCCCGCCTGGGGCGGCGTGGTCATCGAAGAGGAGGACCTCGTCACCACCGGCGCCGTGATCCAGATCGGCGACCGGGTCTTCGAGTACAGCTACTTCAGCCAGTACTACTGCGACCGGTACGCCGCGAACATGAACCGGGCTGCCCAGCTGCTGGCGGGGAAGTGCCGGGTATTCAGCGTGTTCCTTCTCAAATCCACCACGCTGCTGCTGCCGCGCGACTACCGGGACCAGATCGGCTGTGCGCCGGAGGAGGACATCCTCGAATACGTCAACAGCCAGCTCGTCGACGCGGTCGGCATCGACACCTACAACTCTCTGCTGCCCCACAACGGCGAGTATATTTACTTCCGGACCGACCACCACTGGACGGCGCTGGGCGCCTGGTATGTGTACGCCGAGTGGGCCAGACAGGCGGGCTTTGAGCCCGTGGGGCTGGATCAGTACCGGGAGATCGTGCAGGAGCCTTTCTACGGCAGCCTTTTCTACAAGGCCAACCAGAGCAACCGTCTGGTGCCGGACACCGTGTACGCCTACGAGCCCCCCGGGGACGTGCATCTGTTCCTGGAGCTCAACGGCAAGGACTCACTGACCAACCGGGGTTTCGAAAACGATCTTGTGACGATCGTCAAAGCCTCGAGCACTGACAAGTATATGTGCTTCCTGGCCGGCGACCACCCGCTGTGCACCTTCATCAACAACGACATCACCGACGGATCGGCCTGTCTGATCGTCAAGAACTCCCAGGGCAACCCCTTCTGCTATTATTTCACTCAGCATTATCAGTATGTCTACGTGATCGACTACCGGAAGTACAACCGCCGCAGTCTGACCGGCTTTGTGGATTATTACGATATCGACGACGTGGTCTTCTGCTTCAGCTCCGGCCAGGCGCAGAGCAACGGCGGCAACCAGCTCATCACGCAGTTCGTCCGGTAACGGCGAAGAAGCGAATAAAAAACCGACCCTCACGGCTCGTGAGGGTCGGTTTTTTCTGTCCGTTCCGGGCGCATCCCGGCTGTGCGTTCACTTCGTGAGCGATGCGCGCCTGCCGAGAGGTGAGGGGAGATCTCACACCTCCAGCAGGACAAAAGACTGGGGATCCATTTCCAGCCGGTCTTCCGCGACCCGCGCGCCGTTGATCGTGTACGCGGTCCGCCTGCCTCTGAGAAGAGCGGAGCTCCAGACGGCAGGCTTCGAGGAAGGATTCAGCGCCAGCAGCAGGCTCCCCCGCCTGTATACGAAAGGAGGGTCGGCCTCCGCCCGGACGGCTTCAAATGCCGCATCCGCCTGCAGATCGGCGTGTTCGCGGCGCAGGGATATCAGCCGCCTGGTCTCGGACAGCAGGGAGCGTGCATCCCGGCTCTGATCGGCAGCGCACGGAGCGTCCGGGGAGGGATCGCACGGCAGATAGAGCCGGTCCGCGGGAGCGTCGGAAAAGCCCATGTTTTTTCCCCGGTCCCACTGCATCGGCGTCCTGCTGCCCGTTCTCTGATAGCCGCCCTCCTTCGTTCCGATGTCCAGGTACCGCATACCGATCTCGTCGCCGTAATAGAGGAACGGCACGCCGGGCATCGTCAGAATAAAGGCATACGCGAGCTTCAGCTCATCCGCCGAGAGAGTCCTGGCGGGGCGAAATGTGTCGTGATTGCAGGTGAACATGGAGATATACCCCTTGTCCTTCGTCTGCTCGTACCGGGGCAGGTAATCCCGCAGGAACCGTCTGATATCCCCGCCGGAATCCTTCAGAAAGTAGCTGTGATCCCCGCCCTCGGTCTCGTAATCCCGCAGCAGCGTGTTGTAACCGTTGTGATGGTGATCCAGGTAGAAATCCATGTGGAACCCCGCCTGATTGATCGCAAGGGCGGGATCGGACCATTCGCTCACCAGGGCTGCCTCGGGATATTCTCTGTCCAGCATGTCACGGAACTCTCTCCAGACGGCGGAAGTGGCGCTTTTGCGGTCATCGTCGTTTTTCACCAGCGAATCGGCCATGTCCGCCCGGAATCCGTCGCAGCCGCGGTCCAGCCAGAACCGCATCACGTCCTTGACGGCCTCCCGCGTGGCCAGCGCTTCCGGAGAATCGACCGCGGACATCCACTGCCGGGTCCGCTCGAGCCACCCGTAGTTGAGCGCGGGCTGGCACGCGAAGAAATTGAGCATGTACGCCCCGGACCGGTCTGTCATGCCCGCGATATACGGCTTTCCCTCTATGCCCTCGAACGCATGGCCGGTCCAGATATACCGGCCCGAGTACTCGTTCGCCTCCGCCCTGGCGGACGCCCGGAACCACGGATGCTGATCCGACGTATGGCCGGGCACCAGATCCAGCAGCACTCGGATGCCGCGCTTGTGGGCTTCGTCAAAGAGCCTGTACAGATCCTCGTTGGTCCCATAGCGCGGTGCGACTTTTTTATAATCCCTGATATCGTACCCCGCGTCCATGAACGGCGAGTCGAAGCACGGATTGATCCATAAAGCGCCGCATCCCAGGCCGCGGATATAATCCAGACGGCCGATGATGCCCTGCAGATCGCCGATGCCGTCGCCGTTGCTGTCCTGGAAGGACTGGGGGTAGATCTCATAAAACACAGTGTCTTTCAACCATTCCGGGGACATGTCTTCTCCTTTTCATAACGTGAACACCGCTATGCTGCAGGCAGGCAGCGTCAGGATGTTCTCTGTGAAGGTGATGTTCTCTTCGCTGGTGTTGAGCACGGCCGAGAGGGTGAGCCCGCCGATCGACGAGAGATCCTTCTCCGCCGTCCGGCCGCGAAGGTTCATGACGATCAGCAGATCGCCGTATTCTTCGCTCCTTCTGAAGAACGCGGCCACATTCTCATCGCTCAGACCGTCCGCGTCTTCCGTCACGCCTCTGGCGATCGCGGGGAAGGCGCTGCGCACGCGGAGGACCTCGCGGAACCATCTCCAGAGCGACAGCTCGTCCTCCTTCTGGTCCGCAAGCGAGGGGAACTTCATCCTCACCTCATCCATGAGGGGCGGACCCGCGCACAGATCCGGATCGTTCTCATCATCGCTCCAGTACATCGGCGCGCGCTTGTTCTCGTCCCGGCCGGAGCCCTTCATGCCGAGCTCCTCGCCGTAATAGACGAAAGAGTTGCCGGTCATGAAAAGGCTCATCGCGTACGCCATCTTGGTGAGGGGACCGTCGTCGGCGGCATAATACCCGGCGCTCCTTCCCATGTCGTGGTTCGTATAGAACGGAGCGTCGACATAGTCCGGGTTGGCCCGGCGGTAAGCCTCCTCCGCCAGGAGCATCCCTTTGACATAGTCCGAGGCCCTGTAGCTGCCGTTGACGATATTGGCAATAAACCCGTCGTAATTGGCGAAAGGGAAGTCAAAAAGCGAATCGATGCCGCTTTTGTACAGCTCCGCGATCGCGGCGCGGTCGGTCCAGGCCTCTCCGACAAGATAGCAGTCCGGATCGATGCTGCGTCCCGTCTGCGTCAGGAACCGCAGGAACTCGACATTTTTGGCCGGGTCCCCGGTGAAATAGGAGGTCACCGCGTCCAGCCGGAAGCCGTCGACGCCCTTGCCCAGCCAGAACGCCATGATATCGCGGATCTCCTCCTTTACGGCGTCGCTGTCCAGATTCAGATCCGGCATCTCCGACCAGAAGCGCGCCTCATAATACCATCCGGTCCCCTCCAGCGGTGCCCAGCCGTCACCCGGCTGCCGGGTAAAGCAGTAATAGTCGAGATATCTGCAGTCGGACGGGTCGGGATCCCGGCCGTCCGGCAGAGCGCGAAGGTATTCCGCCGCGGTCCTGAACCATTCGTGATCCTCCGAGGTGTGGTTCAGCACCAGATCCAGATACACCCGGACGCCCCGATCATGGCACTCCTTCAGAAGGGCCTCATAGTCCTCCATCGTACCTAAGGCCGGATCGATCGCGTAATAGTCGTCCACATCATACTTGTGATACGTCGACGACGGATGGATCGGCGTGAGCCACAGCGCGTTGAAGCCCAGATCCGTGATGTAATCCAGCTTGGAGCGGATGCCGTTTATATCGCCGATCCCGTCTCCGTTTGAATCGCAGAACGAGTATACGAAGATCTCGTAGGTCGTCCTGTACCTGTCGTCCCGTACGGCCGGATGCAGGTCCCGGTTGTACTCCGTCATCTGAACGGAAAAGACAGCGGGCTTTTTGCCGCCCGCTGTCTGATCTGTACCGCAGCCCGTCATGCACAGCAATGCGCACAGGAAAACACATATTGAGCTGTAGAACTTTTTCATCCTTTTACCGCGCCCGACATACCTTCCACGTAGAACCTCTGCATATAGAGGAACAGGATGGCGATAGGTATGGAAATGAGAACTGCGCCTGCGGCGAAGCAGGTGTACCACTGGTAGATATACTCCTTCTGCAGCATGTTCCACAGGCCGATAGCAACGGTGAACTGGTCGGAATTGGCCCTGCACAGGACCTTCGCGAAGATGAAGTCCACCCACGGCGCGATGAAGGAGGTCATGACGGTGTAGATGATGATCGGCTTGGACAGCGGCATCGTGATGCGTGTGAACACCTGCCACTGTGTCGCGCCGTCGATGATCGCCGCTTCATCGATGGATTTGGATATCGTATCAAAGAAGCCCTTGGAGATCTGGAACCCCAGGCCGGTACAGGCACAGTACACGACGATCAGGCCGATCCGGATGGAAGCGCCCTCCGTGAGACCCATCGCCTTCAGGATGAAGTACTGGGCGATCATCGTCATGAAACCGGGGAACAGCCCCAGGATCATGGCGAGGTTCATGTACGGCTTGCGGAACTTGAAACGCATGCGGCTGAGCGAGTAGGATACCGAAAGCACGAAAAACGTGCTGACGGCACAGCTGCAGATCGCGATGATGAACGTGTTCATGAACATCTTAGGGAAGTTCAGAACGTTGCGGTCCGTCAGCAGCTTGACGTAATTGTTGAGCGTATAGCCTGCCGGCAGGAACGTGTTGGTATAGGCGCCCGGTTCCGCGCGAAAGCTGGTCAGGACGATCCATACGATGGGCAGCACCCATATCAGCGCCAGCACGGCCAGCAGAATGTGCACGAGCAGATTGACGATCCTCTTGCGGGGGCTCTGCCTGTTTTTCTTGAGCTGATTTTCCATCACATGAACGCCTCCTCATTCTTATAGGAGCTGGAGTTCCTATAGGTGATGAGCGTGATTATCGTCAGAATCACAAAGGTCATGATGCCGATAACAGCGCCGAGGTTGTAGTACTGCTGTTCGATCGTCAGCTTATAGAGCCAGGTCACGAGCAGATCGGTCTGGCCGGCGGTATCGCCCACGTAGGTGGGACCGCCGCCCGAGAGCAGGTAGATGACGTTGAAGTTGTTGATATTGCCGACGAAACTGGCGATCAGGTACGGGGTCGTGACGAACAGCATGTACGGCAGGGTGATCCTGAAGAAGGTCCTCACCGGTCCCGCGCCGTCCATTTTGGAAGCCTCGTAGAGCTCGGCGGGTATGTTCTGCAGAATGCCCGTCACCTGCAGCATCGTGTAGGGGATGCCTACCCACAGGTTGATCACGATGATCGTGATCCTGGCGATCGTCGCGTTCGTCCAGAACGGTATCGACTCCTTGATGAGGCCCAGGTTCTTGAGCAGCACGTTGACCGCGCCGGAGGGCTGCAGCATGATGTTCATGATCATCAGTGTGACGAACTGCGGTACGGCGATGGAGAGCACGAAGCAGAATCTCCAGAACGCCTTGCCCTTCGTGTCCTTCCTGTTGATGACCATTGCCAGGATCATGCCGAGGATGTAGTTCAGGAACGTCGCGAATATCGCCCAGACGATCGTCCAAGCGAGCACGTGCCAGAACTGGCGGCCGATATTGCCGTTCATGTTCAGCACACGCAGGAACTGATGCAGACCGTCCCAGTCGAACAGGATCAGGTGGTCGTTCTCCTTGGAATATGTCGTGAACGCCATCGAGATCATGTAGACCAGCGGAACGATGTTGAAGATCAGAATGCCGATGCAGGGGAGGGTCATCAGCGTGATATGCAGATTCCCGTCGAAAAGGCTCTTGATATCCTGCTTGAAACCGGGGACCTTCTCGCCCCTTTCGATCTGCTTCTGAAGATGATAGGAGTGTCGAAGCTGCAGGATCCAGAGCATGACGATCGCGGCGATCACAAAGCAGGTGATCACGCCGGCCAGCAGGATCTGCTGGGAGTTGTCGCCGGCGGTGTATTCATAGATCTGCTTGGCTTCGTTCCAGACCTTGCCCTGCTCCTGCGTACCGAGGCTCGGGAGCATGCCCAGATTGAGGAAGCCGGCCGTGATCATGTAGAACCAGAAGGCAGCCTCCAGGATGAACACGAGGATGCCCTTGATCCTTTGCCCGTGCCAAAGCATTCCCGCGCCCATGAAAACAGCGGAAAGCTTTGTATATAGATCGCCGTGGATTAATGCGTTTCGGACATTGATGCGGTCTTCCTTCATAATACATTCCCTCCTGATGGAGTGAAAACGGATAACGGTGAAACAGCGGCCGGGACGGGACCCGGCCGCTCTGCTTCAAATCATGCCGGGAAGAGATCCGTACCTCACTGCACCGCAGAGGTGTTCATCGAGGTGTTCATGGTCTCCGTTTTTTCCGCCGCGTTCTCATGCGTTACGGCGCCCGCAACGAGCTCCTTGCCCATGGACTCGGCCGGTCCCCAGTAGTGGCCCATATCGGCCTGCAGCGGCTGGACGATGGAGGCATAGGCCATCGTATCCATCTGCGCCTGGGCAAGGGCGTCGTCGACCGTGATATTGTTGTCGGTCGGGATGATATTGCGCAGATCATAGTGCGCGCTCTGGGCGTCGGTCCCGCCGAGGAACGCAGCCAGGGCGACCGCGATCTCGGGATGCTCCTTGTACAGAGCGGTGGCGGGGTTCACACCCACGGCCTTGGAGCCGGCGAAGGACTTCATCTGCTTGAGCTCACCGTTGATGGTGAAGGACGGGGCCGCAGCGATGCCGAGATTGTCGCCGTAAGCGTCAAGGGCCTTCTGATAATCCCAGGTGCCGGAGAAGAACGCCTTGGCGTCCGCGTTCGTACCCACGTCGCCGTTGGAGAAGTTGGGGTTGGCGACCAGATCCACCAGATAATTTGTGACCTGAACGGCCTTCTCTCCGCTGAAGTCGATGCCCGCGGCCGCGTCGCCGCCGTCCTCACCGAACAGCGTGCATCCGTTGGCCACATAGAAAGCGGCGAGATACCAGGAGTTGTCCAGCGGGAAGGCGACCTTGCCCTTCGTCAGCATGGCATCCAGGGACTTGATATCCTCATCCGAGAAGACGGACTTGTCGTAGTACATGAACCAGGTGTTGCCGGTGAAGGGGACGCCGTACACGGAGCCCTCGTAGGTGACCGTGTTGACCGTGGTGGCGGAGTTGTTCTTTTTGATGGTTTCGACCGTGGAGCCGCCGAGCTCGGCGATGCCGCCGGACTTGATCAGATCGGGGATCTGGTCGTTGGCGAACAGATAGACGTCCGCGCCCGCGCTCGGGTCTGTGCCGATGTTGGTCTTGGCGTCGCCCTCGGAGCACACGCCGTAGTTGAACGTGATCTTCCACTCGGGATGCGCCGCGGCAAAGGCCTCGCACTGGGTCTGCAGCCACTTGCCGTTGTCATCGGACTGGTCTTCCTGCGGACCCCAAACAGTGATGGTGACCTCCGTGGTCTCCTTGCTGTCTCCGCCGCTCTTGCCGCCGCCGCAGCCTGCGAGCAGGCTCACGCAAAGCAGCACTGCCAGAATGATGCAACCTAGTCTTTTCATTTCGATTCCTCCTGCAAAAAAATATTTTTCAGTTTTGTTTATATCCGACCCGGGCCGTACGGCGGCTCCGGATCCGATTTACAGTTTTGGGCCGGATCACGCGAACTCGAGGTTCTTCTGCGTCTCCGGGTCGAACATGTGGATCGCGTTGGGCGCGAATGTGAACCGGACGGATGCGCCGCTGCCGAGATCCCCGGTGTCCAGATCCAGCGTGGGCACGATGATGATGCAGTCCTTGTCGTCGACGTTGATGTGCAGATGCACGGCGCTGCCCATCATCTCGCTGACGTCCACGACGCCCTCGATCATCGCGCCGGGCCTCTCGTCGAGGGTGATATGTTCCGGTCTGCAGCCGATGAGAGCCTTCTGGGTCTCCACGTGATTCTCGGCCAGCCGCCGCTGCTTCTCCTCGGAGAGCTCCAGCGTCGCGTCGCCGACCTTGACCGCGTAGGTGCCCTCGCCGGTCTTCACGACCTCGCCGTCAAACATATTCATCTGCGGCATGCCGATGAAGCCTGCGACGAATTCGTTCACGGGATGGTTGAAGACCTCCTGCGGCGTACCGATCTGCTGGACCTCGCCGTCCTTCATGATGACGATCCGGTCGCCCAGGGTCATGGCCTCGGTCTGGTCGTGGGTGACGTAGATGAACGTGGCGTCCAGACGTTTCCGCAGCTTGATGATCTCCGCCCGCATCTGGTTGCGGAGCTTTGCGTCCAGGTTGGACAGCGGCTCGTCCATCAGCAGCACCTTGGGGTTCCGCACGATGGCGCGGCCGATGGCGACACGCTGCCTCTGGCCGCCCGACAGGGCTTTGGGCTTGCGCTTGAGGTACGGCGTGATGCCCAGGATCTCCGCGGCCTCCTCGACCATCCTGTTCATCTCATCCTTGGGCACCTTGCGCAGCTCGAGAGGGAATTCCAGGTTTTGCCGGACCGTCATGTGCGGATACAGGGCATAGTTCTGGAAAACCATGGCGATGTCCCGGTCCTTCGGAGGCATGTCGTTTACCAGCTTGCCGTCGATGTAGAGCTCGCCGCGGGTGATGTCCTCGAGTCCGGCGATCATCCTCAGCGTCGTGGATTTGCCGCAGCCGGAGGGACCGACAAGGACAATGAATTCCTTGTCAGCGATCTCCAGATTGAAATCGTCGACAGCGACCACGCCTTCATCGGTGACCTTGAGGTGATAGGACTTTTCCTCGGCAGGCTCTTCGTCGCCTTTTTTCTTTCTTTTCTTTTTTTCCTTGTCCTCATCTCTCATGGGGTAGATTTTCTGGACGTGTCTTAAACTCAATGTTGCCATGGCTCGTGTCTCCCTGTTGTTTATTTCCGCGGCGAGGCTACGCTCTCGCCATCAATGTACTCGAAGGGTATCTTCTCGTGTACCGCCGGACTGCCGTAGCTGATCCGCAGCAGCAGATCATCCACGCTCTTTGTTGCCAGCATCGCGACGTCCTGCCTGATCGTGGCAAGCCGGGGATTGAAATACCTGACGTAATCGACTCCGTTGAAGCCCGTCACGGAGATGTCCCCGGGAACCTCGAGGTCCCTGTCCCGGAACAACCTGATCGCGCCGATCGCGATCGCGTCGTTGATCGCGAAAACGCCTGTCAGATCCGGCGACTTCCGGCGCAGCTTCTCCGCGGCCTGATAGCCGCCCTCCGCCGAGAAGGCACAGGACTCATAATCTCTTTCAAAATCGAAGTGTATGCCGTTCTTTTCAAGCTCCCTGACAGCCCCCCTGATCCTCAGTGTACTGTAGCCGCTCCCGGACCGGCCGCCGCGGTCGTTCCGGTGACCGCCCAGGATCCCGATCCGGCGATGCCCCTGCGACAGCAGCCTGGCCACGGCGCAGCTCGCGGCCGCCTCATCGTCCGTCGTGAAACTGGAAAGGTTTTCAAATCCCAGATCTGAAGCGTCGACAGTCACGAGGACGCTCGGGAGGGAGATCTGAGAGAATTCCTCCCGGAAATGGTCGGCGCTTCCGCCCAGAAAAATGAATCCCTTGGGCTTGAGATACTGTCCGATCTGGATGGCTGTCGCCACCTCGTCGTCCGTCTCTCCGATAAAGTGTACGTTTATGCTTTCGCCGTGCTTGCCTGTCCTGATCTGGATCTCCTCCAGAATGGATTCCAGGAAAATACTTCTGTTCCCGCGTACGATAACAGATATGTCCGTCGAAATGCTCTGCTTGAGCATCCGCGCGTTTTCGTTGGGCTGATAGTTCTGTTCCCGTATGACTTCCCGTATCTTTTCCTTTGCCGCGTCACTGACATCCGTCCGGTTGTTGATGACCCGGGATACCGTACTGATGCTGTAGCCGGAAATCTGCGCAATATCCTTGATCGTGATCATAATATCGCCTTCATGGCATTTTCGTTAACGTTTCCGCGAACGTTCCTGTAAACGTTTCCACCGATTTCGTTTTAGCACTGCGAAAAGCATTTGTCAATTATAATTTGCCATTTATTGTAGTATGTCTGATTTTATATAATTGATTTTGTATAAACTGCCCAAGCGTTGCCGCACAACGGTTTTTAACAGAAAAGGAGCCGATACGCCAAAGGCGTATCGGCTCCTTTTCAAAACCCGGAACGTCGGGGGAGAGATCAGAATCCGTGGTTCCGGTACCAGTCGCGGCCGTACTCGAAATACACATCGTCGGCCAGCTTCATCTTCCGCTGGAAGGGCTCGTCGGTGTAATTGCCGACCACCATGACGAGGTAGGCGAAGCCGCCGTCGGGGGCCATGCGGTCGATGTAGTCTATGAGGGCCTCGCGCAGCTTCTCGTCCGGGGTATCGGGGTAGGAGATGGGGCCCTGGAGATCCCAGCCGCCGGTGAGGATCAGCTTCCGGCCGTACTTTTTCTTGATGCCCATGATGTCGTTGGTGACCTGGGCGGGCTCCCAGAACTTCACGCCGATGTCCAGCCAGTCGTCGATGAAGGCTTCGCACTTGCCGCAGTCGTGCATGCCGACCTTCAGCCCGGCGTCCAGGGCCAGGTCCGCCTCCCGCTTATGGAAGGGCTTCACCAGCTTCCGGTAGGTCTCCGGCGAGATGAACGGGCAGTTGTGGGCGGCGGTATCGTCTGCCAGCTCGTAGATATCGCCGTGGAAGTATTTGAGCAGGCCCTTCTCGATCTCCAGATAATACCGGCTCAGGTAGTCGAAAAGCTCGTAGACCTCCTCGGGCTCCTCTTCCATGGCGCAAAGGCCGTCGGCAAAGCCCATCATATTCATCAGCGTCATAAAGTAGCCGCCGTTGTGCAGTATGATGGGCTGATGCTCCCAGTCTTTGCCTTTCATCCCTTCCGCCGCCAGCTTTTCCCAGTCCCAGTCGGAGATATCCGGGGTCTTAACCACATCCCGCCATTTGGTGATGTCGTCAAGAAGGACCCGGCCGGGCACGGGGATCAGGCCGCCCAGAGATTCTTTGCTGGTGGTGTACTCGATGCCGAACTCATCCACGGGATAGCCGTCGGCGCTCCTCTTTTCCCGGCGGGGCAGTCCGCCTGACCAGCCGAAGTAGTCGTACTTGGGCAGGTACTCCGGGAGTTCCCCCTCAAACATCCGCAGGAAGTTTTCTTTTTCCGTCAATTTGTATTGGTACAACTCGTTTCCTCCTCTCAGAAAACAGGGATCGGAAGCCTTCTCCCGATCCGTGGGCTTACCTCATTTTCCGCGGCTGCCGTTATTGCTGTTATTTATTATAAAGCCGGCTGCGAGGCGGTCACTATGTACGGAAAACATAAAATTGCGGTTTCACGCGCGCGGATGTTTTGTGCGTCCGGGGAAACGAAACGATGCAGTCCGGGAAAGACGATCCCCGGGCTTTTACAGCGCAGCCCGGGTACCGGCAGGGCACAGAAGGAGGCATTTGCCCCTCCGGGGCATAAACTTCTCATCCCTCCTTCAGATACAAAACAGCCCCCGCCTAAAGGCGAGAGCTGTTTGCATATGGCGGAGAAGGAGGGATTTACCCCTTCGGGGCATAAACTTCTCATCCCTCCTCAGATGCAAAAACAGCCCCAGCCTTGCGGCGGAGGCTGCTTTTGCATATGGAAAAGGTAGGCCATTTTAATACAATTTCACACGTGGGGTGCACCGGCTGAGAGGTGGGGTGCACTTCTTGTTTTCTGGGGTGCATGGGCAGAGTGGGGTACATATTATGTTAACCACCGCTCTGTTTATTTTTTCTTCTCTTTACAGTCAGCTGGCTGTCGCATACCGGCGGCCACTTTGGTATAATTGGTGCCGCAAAAAACTGTGCGTTCCACTTGAAATGTCGTATGTTTCGGCAGTAAAAGAGATTTTTGCCGAAACATAGACCACAGAAAGGGCGTGCCATTATGCCGTGGTATGATGATGCCATTTCGAGTTTGCAACCCGGGAAACCATACTCTCGGAATGAGCTTCTGGATTGCCTCTGTGCGCTTAACCCTTGTCTGCAGGAAAACTCATTTTACTGGATCATCGGCAGCATGCTCAAGACCGGTACTCTTGTTCGTGTAGGCCGCGATGCGTATGCGATACCGACCGGAAAGGAACTGCCGATTTACATTCCGGCGTATTCGGATGAGGCGAAGAAACTGATTGTGACAGTTGAGCAGGCATTTCCTATCGTCCGATTTACAGTTTTTGAAACTGTTCTGATGAACGATTTCGTCAATCACCTTATAGCGCAAAACACTATTTTTCTACAGGTGGACAAGGACATCAGCCTTTATCTTTTCCGCTTCCTGCAGGAGACCGGATACCGGAATCTGCTGTATAAGCCATCAAAGAAGGATCTCGATCTATACTGGGCAAAAGGCTGTATCATTGTGAAAGACCTGGTGTCCGAATCGCCTCTCCTTAAAACCGACCCGCACAGCATCTGTATAGAAAAGATGCTGGTGGACATGCTCTGCGATAAGCTGATCTGCGGGACTTACAGCAAGGCGGAGTTTCCGTCCATCATGGAGCAGGCTTTTGGCAGGTATCAGATCGACCGCCATAAACTACTGCGGTATGCCCGTCGGCGGAACAAGGAGACAGAAATTAAAGAATTGCTACCGCGTCTTGGGTTATATAGCTATTAATCTCTAAACTAAATTCACTAGATCTTGACTTTCTCGTAAATGGAAGCCGTTACAGAATTCCAGGGAGCCTGAGCCTTTCATTTAAGGGCGCCGACGGAGAAGCTCTTTTGCATCGTTTGGATCTGATGGGCATAGCAGTCGCTACAGGTTCCGCCTGCGACTCAAAAGACGCTGTGCTTTCTCATGTTATTCAGGCCATTGATGTATCCGATGAATACGCATATGGCACTATCAGAGTGACATTGGGAATGGACAATACAGAAGAGCAAGTGGATATAATTGCACAGCAGATCTCAGGGGTCCTTCGTTGAATTATGTAAACCAAGTGAACGATTGCCCGGCAAAGTGAACGATTGCCCCTGAAAGTGAACGATTACTCTGAGAGCAAGGGCAAGAAAAGGCCGCAGGAAGCAAAAAATCGGCCGCCCGAAATGATGAGCGACCGAGAGCAAAATGAATTTCAAAGCGAGAAATGCGAGGAAATAGCTGGATTTCGGCTATTTCTTCGCATTTTTGGGCAAAAAGTTTAGGTAGGTTATTCTATCAAAATAACCTACCTAATATGGCGGAGAAGGAGGGATTCGAACCCTCGATACCCTTATGGGGTATACACGATTTCCAATCGTGCGCGCTCGACCAGGCTACGCGACTTCTCCATACCGGTCAAACATGTTTGGCTGTTCAATTCAGCTTTGCTAATATAACAAATAACAGACGCAAAGTCAAGCACGAGTTTGCGTCTGTTATTTGATTTTTGATCATTCCGTCAATTCCTCCGGCGGCGTCGTCTCGGCTCCGTCGGCAGCCTCGACCGTTTCGGCCCTGCCCGGGTCGAGGAACCGGCCGAAATACGCCTGCTTTTCCTCCGCGGACAGCTTGATGAGCTTGCTCACCGCGTCGATAAAGGCGGGGATGCGCGCGTCGGAGAAGAAATTGCGGGTAGAGCGCAGCCCCGTCTCCCAGGTGGTGGAGGGCTTCCAGCGCTTGATCTCCCGGGGGAGCTCCGACTCGATCTCGGCCACGCATTCGTCGATGACCTGCAGGGCGATGTTGTCCGCGAGGCCGTTTTCCAGCAGCACGACGCAGCGCTCGGCGATGAGCTTTTTGAACTGCGGGCTGGCCAGCAGCGACTGCACGAGGCTGTTGATCTGGTTGCCGCCGTAGACGGTGTCGCCGAAGCCGGGATTCTTGGTGGTGAGCGCGATATCGAAATCGTAGTACGCGAGCATCCACCGGCCGCCGGTGTTGTCGCCGGTCACATAGCGCACGTTGCCGCCCACGTCGGTGTTGTTGAAGTAGCCTTCCAGCAGGATCCAGTCGGCGATGTTCTCCATATCCCAGTGCTCGCAGGCCCACTCATAGTTTTCGGCCACGGACATGTTCAGCTTGATGGTCTTTTCGATCAGGGAGAACAGTCCGCCGGGGGCGGTGGAACGGACGGGCGGGCGCACGACGATGCAGCTCTCGGCCGTGGAGCCGGTGTGCGTGGCCACATACTGCTTGGAGTAGTCCTCCCGGAGGGGATAGAGGCCGTAATACGCGCCGTTGATGTACATGACGCAGTACCGGTTGTCCAGCGCGAGCACATTGTCGCTGACGCGGTTGGCCACGAGAGCCGCGACGGAATCCCGGAGGATATACATGTACGAGAGCGTCTCGCCCCGGAGCATCAGCGAGGAGTACTGCGACTCATAGCAGTTGCCGAACACATCGCAGATGAGATCGCCGCCGAAACGCTCGTAGAACTCCGCCACGAACATCTTTTTCTGGTGGACGAACCGGGAGGAGTTCCCGTGCTGCCGCAGACCGCAGCCGCGGGAGAACTCGATGCCGTTTTCGGAAAACAGCGACAGCTCCGCGTCGATCTCCGCGGTGCGCAGCGAGGCGCCCGAGACGGAGCGGAAGGTCTTGGGGTTGCACACCAGACTCAGCACCGGCAGCGAGTGGTTCTCGTTGATGATGTAGCTGTAATAGGACACGTCGCCGGCCGCCCGGCCGTCCTGGACGGCGAAGGCCTTGACGACCGTGGTTTTGGACAGACGCAGCGGCTCCTTGTATACGGGGCTGGTGCGCGTCGGCTCGGCGCCGTTGAGGGTGTAGTGGATCGTGCCCTCGCCCTCGAGGGTCACGATCAGGGCGTCCTCCACGTCGTTGTAGATCCCCTGTTCCAGACTGGCCGTGACCTTGCCGGTGCGCAGCCGGTAGCCCGCGCTGCCGTTGACCTTGCTGGGCGTCTGTTTCTCGAAATAGTAGAAACCGGAGCCCTTGGTCATGCGGCCGATGCTGCCGCCGTAATTGAGGTCGTGGACGTAGACGCTGTCGCACAGCTCCCCGTTTTTGTACAGGTACAGATACTCCCCGGCGGTGCTGATGCCGAAGGGCGCGTAGGTGTGCGAGCCGTCCTTCTTGCCCACGTCGCTCGAGCAGAAAACGATATAGTAGGCGTTGGGCTTGATCTTCACGTTGGGCAGAACGCAGCGGTCCGGCCGTTCGGGATCGTTGGTCAGCGTGTAGCCCGACAGTGAGATCGAGTGGCTGGAGAGGTTTTTGAGCTCCACGTAGTCGAAGACCCTGCCGCGGGTATCCTTGATCAGACCGGTGTTGTAGGCCACCGCCTCGTTGATCACGAGTTCGCCGTGGTTGTCTGTCGCGGCGATGAAGGCCTCGAGCCCCTCGGCGGTGTTCTCGTAGCCGGGGGTGGCCGCGTAGGTGTATTCCACGCCCTCGGCCGTGGGCCGGGCAGCCTGCTCGGACTCCATGGCGTCATAGACCAGCGAATCTGCCCGGACGCCCAGCGGGGAGGTGAGGTAGACGCCGCCGCCCTCCCGCTGCAGGGAGAAATTCGTGTGCAGCTCCCCGTCGGTCCGGTCCTTGCCGGAACAGAAGACCACCCGGCGTTCGCCGGGCTCGAGCACCAGCGAGGGGACGGTCCAGCGGCGGAGCTCGTCTGCCTTGTCGGAGAGGAACCAACCTGTGAGGTCGCAGGCCTCGTCTCCGTCGTTGCAGAGCTCGATCCAGTCGGAATAGTCTCCGTCGGCGTCGCGGATCGTGATTTTGTTGGAGCTCATCAGCTCGGAAATGACCACCCGGCTGTGCTCCAGCAGCGGATCGAAGGGACTGAGCGGGTCGTTGGCGATGTTTTCCCCGCCGGGGGTGGGGGAGAGGCTCAGCGCCCAGCCGCCGTCAAACAGGCAGTAGGACTGACCTTTACCCATGGCGGGCACCTCGACCGACTGCTCCAGAACGCCGTCCGGCGCGTAGAGCGAGACCGCGTCGCCGCCCTGGGCGGAGATGCCGAAGAAGGCCAGCTCGCTGTTGCCGAGCACCTTCGCGCAGTATACGAGCGTATAGCCGCCCGCGGGCACGGAAGTCCCCGCAGGGAAGAGGTATTTGATCTGGTCCGCCCGGTCGGACAGGCCCCAGCCGCTCAGGTCCACGGTAGTGTCGGAGATGTTGTGCAGCTCCACCCAGTCGTAGAGCCCGCCGTCGTCGGCGGTGAAAACGTCGTTGGAGGCCATGATCTCATTGATGCGCACCGGCGCGGCTTCCCGGAAGACCGGATCTTCCGCACTCACCTCGGCCGACGGGGCGGTCAGATGCCGGGAGAGCGCATAGAAAGCCGCTCCCAGCAGCACAAGGGCCGCCAGAAGGATCAGCTTTATTCGTGTGCTGCTCTTGAACATGGCGTTTTCTCCGGGATCGGGCACAGGACGCGGGCCCGATCATCTGTCTTTTTCGTTGAAAATCAATTATCCTCCCGGTCGCCCTTCTGCCGGATCGTGATGCGGATGGGAGTGCCCTCCAGCCCGAAGGTCGAACGGATCTGGTTTTCCAGATACCGCTGATAGGAGAAATGGAACAGCTCCCGGCTGTTGCAGAAGATCACGAAATGGGGCGGCCGCGTGCCTGTCTGGGTCATGTAATAGATCTTCAGACGCCGGCCCTTGTCCGTGGGCGGCTGCACACGCGCCTGGGCGTCGGAGAGCACGTCGTTGAGAAGACCGGTGGTGATGCGCATGGAGCTCTGGTCATTGACGTAGTTGATGAGTTCAAAAATGCGCGCGATCCGCTGTCCGGTGAGGGCGGAGATGAACACGGTGGGCGCGTAGGTCATGAACCCCAGGTCCCGATAGATCTCCCTGCGCATCACGTCCATGGTATGGGTGTCCTTCTCGACCAGGTCCCACTTGTTCACCACGATCACCGAGGCCTTGCCGGCCTCGTGGGCCAGCCCGGCGATCTTGGTGTCCTGCTCGGTGACGCCCTCCCGGGCGTCGAGCATGATCAGACACACGTCCGCGCGCTCGATGGCGAGCTTGGCGCGCATGACCGAGAACTTCTCGATCCTGTCGTCCACCTTGGACTTGCGGCGGATGCCCGCGGTGTCGATAAAGATGTACTTGCCGTATTTGTTCTCGAAGCGGGTGTCCACCGCGTCCCGGGTAGTGCCGGGCATGTCTGCCACGATGACGCGCTGTTCTCCGAGCACGAGATTGACCAGCGAGGATTTGCCCACATTGGGCTTGCCGATCACCGCCACACGGATCACGTCGTCCTCGCCGCCGTCGTCTTCGGCCGGCTTGAAGTAGGACACGCAGGCGTCCAGCAGCTCGTCGGTGCCGTGGCCGTGGGCGGCGGACAGGGCGATGGGGTCGCCCAGACCCAGGGAATAGAACTCATAGATGCCCGGGTCCACCGCGCCGGTGGAGTCCATCTTGTTCACGCACAGCACCACGGGCTTGCCCGAGCGCTGCAGCATGGAGGCAACCTCCTCGTCCGCGGCAGTGACGCCGGTGCGGATGTCTGTCACCAGCACGATCACGTCTGCCGCGGCGATGGCGATCTCGGCCTGTTCACGCATGAAGAGCAGGATCTCGTTGTCCGCGGCGGGCTCTATGCCGCCGGTGTCCACGATATCGAAAACGCGGCCGTTCCACTCACACTCGGCGTAGAGCCGGTCGCGGGTGACGCCGGGCGTGTCCTCCACGATGGACAGCCGCTGTCCGCACAGACGGTTGAACAGCATGGACTTGCCCACATTGGGACGGCCGACGATGGCCACCAGAGGTCTTGCCATTGGGGTTCCTCCTTTCGGGGGAGCGGGGGACTTGCGTCCCGATGGTTTACAGACGGATCAAAGGATCATTCTCCGCGCATGGCGGCGAGCAGCCGGGCCCCGTCGGTCTCCACGATCTGTACGCGCACGCCCAGCGCACGCTCGAGATCCGCAGGGGTCAGATCGTCGAGGAACACGCCCTCGCCGTGGCGCAGCATCACCTGGGGCAGCAGCAGCCGCTCGCCCAGCGGCTTGCCACGCAGGTGCGCGATGAGGTCGCCGCCGGTGAGGAGCCCGGCCACGTCGATGGTGTGGCCGAGAAAATCGTTGGGCACCGCGTAGACGACGCCGTTGGCTCCGGCCTTTTCCACCAGCGCGCGCATGAACGGCGCCGCGGCCACGCCCGTGGCGATGGAGAAGGGCGCGCCGCCCTCCGCGCCGCCGAGATCCTCCAGGGCGCTGTCGAATTCCGTCTCCTGCAGGCGCAGGAGACCGACGCCGTTTTCCAGCTGCGGATAACCCTCGTAGTATTCGTCGGGCGGCAGGGGGAGCCCGGCCTTGAGATAGAGCTCGTCCGAGCAGAAGAAGATGCGGCTGTCGTATTCGTCCAGACAGCGCGCCGCGAAGGCCTCCACCTGCTCGACGCAGGCGAGGGCGCCCTCGCGGGTAAAGGGCGTCAGCCGGGGCAGGGAATCCCGGTGGCGGGTCAGCCCCACGGGCACGACGGAAACGCTGTTGACCTGGGGGAAGAGGGAGGCGAGATCGGTCATGGTCCTGTCCAGCGCCGCGCCGTCGTTCCAGCCCGGCACGGCGACGATCTGGCAGTCCATGAAGATCCCCGCGTCGGCAAAGCGGTGCAGCACGTCCATGATCTCCGCGCCGCGGGGATTGCCCAGCAGCTTTGCGCGCAGCGCGCCGTCCGTGGCGTGCACGGAGATGTTCAGCGGACTGATGCGCAGATCGCAGATACGCTGCAGCTCTCTTCCGGAGAGGTTGGTGCAGGTGATGTAATTGCCGGTGAGGAAGGAAAGACGCGCGTCGTCGTCCTTGAAATACAGGGTCGGGCGCATGCCGCGGGGGAGCTGATCCACGAAGCAGAACACGCAGCGGTTGGCGCAGCCGGTGGGCCGGTCCATGAGGTAGCTCTCGAAATTCAGCCCCAGATCCTGCCCCGCTTCCTTGCGGACGCGGATCTTCCCGGCGTTCTTGAATTCCAGCAGCAGCTTCTCGTCGTAGGTCCAGTATTTATAATCCAGGACGTCCCGGATCTCGTGCCGGTTCACGAAAAGCAGCTCATCCCCGGGGAGCACCCTGCCGGAGAGAGGGCAGTCGGCGTCCACGGAGGCAATGGTGTTGAACATGGGGGTTCTCCTAACAGCAAAAGAAGAGGGGGCCGCGGCCTCCTCTTCTTAAGCACTTGCTTTTAGTCCTCGTCGACCTTCACGACCTGACGGCCTCTGTAAAAACCGCAGGACCTGCAGGCCCGGTGGGGGAGCTTGAAAGCGCCGCACTGGGAGCATTTGACCAGAGCGGGAACGGTGAGCTTCCAGTTGCTTCCGCGTCTCTTGTCGCGTCTGGCGCTGCTGACTTTTCTCTTAGGGACTGCCATGGTGACACCTCCTCGTACATCGCTGTCTGAACAGCTTCAGAATGTTTGATCTATATCGTCCAACAGCTGTCCCAAAACAGCCAGTCTTGGATCCGATTCCGGTCTGCAGCCGCAGTCGCCTTCGTTGAGATCGGCGCCGCAGCGCGGGCACAGCCCTCTGCAGTCTTCCCAGCAGAGCATCTGCTGATCCATGCTCAGAATAAAGACGGATTCGAGCAGATCGTCGATGTCCAGCTCGTCTCCCCGGAGCAGGTAGTAGTCCGGATCGTCCTCGTCCTCGAGCTCCGTCGCCAGACGGGCCTCCACCGGCAGATCGAGAGTTTTGTCGAACTCCCTGGCGCAGCGGTCGCAGCGGCAGCGCATGGCGGCGCGGATGCGGCCCCGCAGCGTGAGTATATCGGCGTTGTTGGTGATCTCTCCGTCCCCCGAGGGAGGCTCGGTGTAGGAGAGGATCGCCGGGAACGCCAGCCGGTCCGCGGAGAGTTCGCGGTGAAAGGAAAGACGGGATCCGGGCGTCCGGATCAGCTCATGCAGATTCATATGCATTGAAAGACCTCTGCCATCGACTCATAAGCCTTGCTATTATAATTGAACGGTCTGAACTTGTCAACTAAAAAAACACTTTTCCGCACGCTTTTTTGTTCCTGCAAAACAGGGAAAAATGTTTGCTTTTTGACAGAGACTGTCATATAATCAATACTGCAAACCCATATGATCAATCAACAGGGAGCGAGAGCAATGAAAAAAAGAACATCTTGGATCGCACTGGTCCTTATTCTGGCGCTCTGCGCCGGCCTGCTTTCCGGCTGCAGCGCCAAGACGCCCGAATACACGGTGACCTTTGATCTCAACGGCGGCACGCTGGTCTCCGGCGAGCTCGAGCAGAAGGTTCTGGAGGGGGAGAGCGCCGCGGTCCCCGAGGCGGAGAACGGCCGCATGATCCTCTCGTGGGACGGAAGCTGGGAAAACGTCACCTCCGACCGCACGATCAGGGCCAAATGGACCAAGCAGACCTTTGAGGTGGAATTCGACCTCAACGGCGGCACGCTCCTCTCCGGCGAGCTGAAGCAGACCGTGGAGGACGGCGACGACGCCGAGCCCCCGAAGGCCGAGTTCGGCCGCCGGGAGCTGTCCTGGGGCGAGGACTGGAAAGACGTCACCTCCGACCGCACGGTCAAGGCCGAGTGGAACAAGGTGGAGATGAACACCGCCGATCTGGCCGAGTACGTCCAGGAGCGCACGGTCACCGTCAATGTGGAGACGCTCACCGGCGGCACCAGCACCGGCTCGGGCTTCATCATCGACAACGAGGGCACCATCGTCACCAACTTCCACGTGATCGATCTGGCCACGGACATCACCGTGGAGGCCGGCAGCGGCGCCACCTATCCCGTACAGGAGATCGTGGATTTCAGCAACATCTACGATCTGGCCGTGCTGAAGATCAACATGGCGGATTCGCCCTATCTTGATTTTGCCGAGGCCCCGGTCCGCACCGGCGAGCAGGTCTGCGCCGTCGGCTCCGCGCTGGGCGAGCTCAAGGGCACCTTCACCGCGGGCATCGTCTCTTCCACCAATCGCAAATACGGCCCCATCGACTGCATCCAGATGGACGCTGCCATCTCCAGCGGCAACAGCGGCGGTCCCCTGGTCAACACCTACGGCGAGGTCGTGGGCATCAACACCGCCAGCTACACCTCCGGCGAGAACCTGAACCTGGCCATCAAGCCCGAGATGCTCAAAAAGCTGAGCATGGACAAGCACTGGTCGGTCAAGGATTTCAAGGAGTGGTACGAGCGGGAATCCAGCCGTTCCTGGAGCCCTTACTGGGTCGGCACCGACGGCAAGTATCACTATGTTTACTCCCTGGTCAAGAACTACGGCAACGTGACCGGCGCGACCTGCATCGAGTCCCACAAGAACAACAACAACCCCAACAACGGCGGCACGAAGGTGAGCGGCTACCGGGATATGTACGACTACTACGTCTACGCCTATGACACCGCCGAGTACGACGCCTATGTCGAGTACCTCAAGAGCGTCGGCTTTGAATACGACACCAGCGAGACGCAGTCCAACTGGGTCGGCACCTCGTATTATTACTACAATGAGCACGATACCATCAAGGTGGATATGTACATCCTCAACGACTTCTCCCAGATCTGGATCTGGGCCACGGTAGAATAAGGCCGCCGGACAGGGAAAACAATACCGACAGGGAACAAGGGCGCGGATCTCCCGCGCCCTTCTTGACAGGCGGAAGGAACATGAAGGAATTTCTCATCGGACGCAACGACGCGGGACAGCGGCTGGACCGGTTCGCGGCCAAGGCCGCGCCGCTGCTGCCGTCCTCGCTGCTGCAGAAATACATCCGGCGGAAGGACGTGAAGATCAACGGCCGTCCGGCCAGGGGCGACGCGCGCCTGTGCGAGGGCGACGTCGTACGAATGTATATCCCCGACGAGTTCTTTGACAGACCGACCGAGCAGAACGCCTGGCGGGCCGTGACCGCGCCGCGGCTGGACGTCGTGTACGAGGATGAGAACATCCTGCTGGTCAACAAACGGCCGGGGATGCTCTGTCACAGCGCGGGGGAGTGGACCTGGGACACGCTGATCGCCCACATCCAGGCGTATCTGCGCGCCAAAGGGGAGTGGGACCCCGCCGCGGAGAACTCCTTCGCGCCGGCGCTGTGCAACCGGATCGACCGCAACACCGGCGGCATCGTGATCGCGGCGAAGAACGCCGCGGCGCTGCGCGTGATGGACGAGAAGGTCCGCGCCCGGGAGATCGAAAAGACCTACCTGTGCGCCGTGACGGGCGTGCCGAAGCCCGCCGCCGGGCGGCTGGAGGGGTATCTCTTCAAGGACGCGAAGAAGAATCAGGTCTATGTTTACGACGCCCCGCGCACCGGCGCCAGGACCGCCGTGACCGAGTACAGGACCCTCGCGGTACAAAACGGCCTGGCCCTGATGGAATGCCGGCTGATCACCGGCCGCACCCACCAGATCCGCGCCCAGTTCGCCCACGCCGGCTGGCCCCTCCTGGGCGACGGAAAATACGGCCGGGAGAGGGACAACCGACAGTTTGACCAGAAGGGACAGGCGCTCTGCTCCTGGCAGCTGCGCTTTGCCTTCACCACCCCGGCCGGTGCGCTCGATTATCTCAACGGACAGACATTCCGGGCTCCCGTGCCTGATTTTGTCGAAAAGTATTTCAAAAGCGCGAAATTTGATTGACAAGCGCGCGGTTTCCCTATATATTGCACATAATAAATCCCGCCTGATCGGGGGGATAAAAACGGGTAAAGAGGGGGAGGATAATGTCCAAAGAGCTCATCCGCCTGGTCGCCTGCACCATGGCCTTCGACGGAGAGACCGTTCTTGATTCTATCGACCTGACCATCTACGACAAGGAATTCCTCACACTGCTGGGACCCTCGGGATGCGGCAAAACGACCACGCTGAGAATCATCGGCGGGTTTTTGAAGCCGACCTCGGGGGATGTTTTGTTTGACGGGGAGCGGATCAACGATCTGCCGCCCTACCGGCGTCAGGTGAACACCGTGTTCCAGAAGTACGCCCTGTTCCCGCATCTGGACGTTTACGACAACATCGCCTTCGGCCTGCGCACCCAGAAGGTGCCGGAGAGGGAGGTGGACGAGCGCGTGACGGAAATGCTGGAGGTCGTGTCCCTGCGGGGGTTTGAAAACCGCCGGGTCACCAGCCTCTCCGGCGGTCAGCAGCAGCGCGTGGCCATCGCCCGCGCCCTGGTGAACCGGCCCAAGGTGCTGCTCCTGGACGAGCCCCTCGGCGCGCTGGATCTCCGGCTGCGCAAGGATATGCAGCAGGAGCTCA